>NZ_JAIZVX010000014.1 GCF_021768455.1 Aquabacterium sp.
CCGCACCGGCGCCCAAACCGGCCCCCGCTCCTGTGGCTCCAGCTGAAAGCAAGGCCGACAAGGCTGAGGCCGCGGCACGTGAAGGCGTCGAGAATGCCGTCAAGTCCTGGGCCGCAGCCTGGAGCAAGAAGGACCTCAACGGTTACTTCGGCGCCTACGCCCGCGACTTCAACGGCGGCAAGACCCGCAAAGCCTGGGAAGACGAGCGCCGCGACCGCATCAACGGCAAGCGCAGCATCTCGGTCAAGCTCTCCAACATCAAGGTGGACGTCAACGGCAACAAGGCCAGCGTCAGCTTCCGCCAGGACTACAAGGCCGACAGCCTGAGCGTCAGCAGCGGCAAACGCCTTGAACTCGTCCGCAACGGCAAGGAATGGGTGATCGTGAAGGAAAGCGCTGGTTCGTGATGACAGCTGTGTTCCGCCGCCTGCCTGAGTCAAGATCAGGCAAGCACCTTGGCGGCCGCCTGGGGCACTTGCCCAGGCTCCTGGTCGGAGCCTTTTGGGGCTTGATTGCCGGCGGCCTGGCTGCCGCTCCTCAGGTACCCGTCTCCTCCCCTGCGCCCCTCGCTTCGCAATCGGCGCCAGCTGAAGCCCGCCTGCTCGACATCTACCGCCTCATTGGCCAAGGTCAGACCAGGCAGGCCCTCGACAAGGCCCAAAAGCTGGTGGCCGACGTGCCCAACTTCCAGTTGGCCCAACTGGTGTACGGCGACCTCCTCCTTGCCCGGCACAGCGGCCTGCCCAGCATGGGCCAGGTGCCCGCGCCCATCGCCTCGAAGGCGCCGGAAAGGCTGGAGCAGCTCCGCGTCGAAGCCACCCGTCGCTTGCAGGCCCTGACCGATCGCCCACCAGCAGGGGCCCTGCCCGCCCAGTTCATCGAACTCCCCCCGACCACCCGCCACGCCATCGCCGTCGATGCGAGCCGGTCTCGGCTCTACCTCTTCGAAAACGGGCCCAAGGGCCTGCAACTGGTGGCCGACCACTACGCCTCGATCGGCCGCCTGGGCGCTGAAAAGAGCTTTGAGGGCGACCAGCGCACCCCCCTTGGCGTCTACTACATCACCAGCCGGCTTGACGCCAAGCAACTCACCGACTTCTACGGCGTCGGCGCCCTGCCCCTGAACTACCCCAACGAGTACGACCGCAGGCAAGGTCGCACCGGCGGCGGCATCTGGCTGCATGGGGTGCCCAGCGACAGCTACGCGCGCAGCCCCAACAGCACCGACGGTTGCGTGGCCCTGGCGAATCCAGAGCTGCAAACCATCCTCAACCGCGTTCAGCCGCGGACCACCCCCGTCGTGATCGCCCGCAGCCTTCAATGGGTGCTGCCCGATCGCAAAGAGCCCGAGCGCCGCAGCCTCCACAACCTGATCGAAGGCTGGCGGGTGGCACGCGCCAGCGGCGACATGGGGCGGCTGATGTCCTTTTACTCGCCGCAGTTTGCCAGCGGCGCACGCGACATCAACCAATGGCGCCAGTCCCTCGAGCGGGAAGTGAACCAACAACGCGGGCGCCCCCTCCAACTCAAGGACCTCGCCATCCTCGGCTGGCAGGACAAGGGCGACATCCTCGTCGTCACCTTTGGAGAAATCGCCGAAGGCCAGCGCACTGGCGCCATCAAGCGCCAGTACTGGGGCAAAGAGGGCGGCCTGTGGAAAATCTTTTACGAAGGAGTGATCGGATGAGTTCTCCCCACCAGCCGAGCCGTGCGCTTGGCAAGCTGCTGGCCATCGGCCTGCTCTCGCTCGGCACCCTGACCAGCGCCCTCGCGCAGACCGTCAAGCTCAGCACCAACCAGGGCGACATCGTCCTGCAACTTGACGCCGCCAAGGCACCCAAGACCGTCGCCAACTTCCTGGAATACGTCAAGGCAGGTCACTACAGCGGCACCATCTTCCACCGCGTGATCGACGGCTTCATGATCCAGGGCGGCGGCATGACGCCCGACATGAAGGAAAAAGCCACCCGCGCGCCGATCCCGCTTGAGAGCCAGAACGGGTTGAGCAACCAGCGCGGCACCATCGCCATGGCACGCACGGCCAACCCGAATTCCGCCACCGCCCAGTTCTTCATCAATGTGAAGGACAATGCCTTCCTGGACGCCAACCGCTCGCCGGACGGCAATGGCTATGCCGTCTTCGGCAAGGTCACCCAGGGCATGGATGTGGTCGACCGCATCCGCAAGGTCAAGACTGGCTCGGCAGGCATGTATGCCGACGTGCCGTCTGAGCCCGTCATCATCAAACAAGCCACCATTGAGAAATAAGCATGACCAAGACCGTTGAACTCCACACGACCGCTGGTGTGATTCGCCTCGAACTCGACGAAGCCAAGGCCCCCATCACCGTCGCCAACTTCATCGACTACGTCAAGGCCGGCCACTACGACGGCACGATCTTCCACCGCATCATCAAGGGCTTCATGATCCAGGGCGGCGGTTTTGAGCCCGGCATGAAGCAAAAGCCCACCAAGGGCGAGATCCAGAACGAAGCCAACAACGGCCTGAAGAACGACAAGTACACCATCGCCATGGCCCGTACCAGCGCCCCGCACTCTGCCAGCGCACAGTTCTTCATCAACGGCACCGACAACGACTTCCTGAACTTCAAGTCCGAGTCTGCCCAAGGCTGGGGCTATGCCGTGTTCGGCAAAGTCGTGGCAGGCACCGAAGTGGTCGACCAACTCGAAAAGGTCAAGACCGGCCGCAAGGGCTTCCACGATGACGTGCCCCTCGAAGACGTCGTGATCACCAAGGCCGTCGAGGTCTGATGACGATGGGGAAGCCCCCCTTCCCCACGCCAGGCACCTTCTCTGCACCGCCCTCGTGGCGGTGCATTGACTTTGTCTCCGACCTGCATCTGCACGAAGGCCTGGATCGCACCACGGAAGCCTTCGCACCCTACTTGCGCGACACCACCGCAGATGCCGTCTTCGTCCTCGGCGACCTCTTCGAAGCCTGGGTGGGCGACGACATGCGCCACGAGCCCTACGAAGCCGCCTGCACCGCCATGCTGCGCGCAGCAGGTGAACGCCTTCACCTGGCCATCATGGTGGGGAATCGGGACTTCCTGCTCGGACGCGACATGCTGGCTGCCTGCGCTGCACACCCCCTCCAGGACCCCACCGTGCTCGATGCCTGGGGGCAACGCACCCTGCTGATCCATGGCGACGCGCTCTGCCTCGCCGACGAACCCTATCTTCGCTTTCGCGCCCAGGTCCGCCAGCCAGCCTGGCAAGACGCCTTTCTTGCCGCACCCCTGGCCGCCCGCCTGGCCCAGGCGCGGCAGATGCGAGAGGCCAGCCAGCAGCACCAGCAAAGCCAGCCTGCTCAAGAATGGGCCGATGTCGATGAAAGCGCCGCCGCCGATTGGATGCAAGCCGCCCAGGCCACGGCACTGATTCATGGGCACACCCACCGGCCGGTGAGCCAGGCCTTTGGCAACCTGCCCGCCGGGGCGGGCACACCACCGTCGGCCGCACGCGTGCGCCACGTGCTCAGCGATTGGGACCTGGATCACAACAATGCCCGAGCCGAGGTCCTCCGCCTGAGTGCCACAGGCGTGACCCGCATCTCCCTGACCTGAACCGACAGCAGGGCAGGTCACGCGCCCTGCCCTTCACGATGACGCGCCATGAAAAAAGGCCAGCCGAGCGGCTGGCCTTTCCGGCGACCGGGCCCCGTGGGGCCCTCGTCGACCCTCACTCCGCTGTCGCGGCTTCGGGCTTGGTCTTGTCGCTTTTCTTGTTGGGCTGGATGTCGAGCTTGACCTCCGGCTCGCCCTTCTCGTTGTCGACGATGTCCACCGTGAGGCGACCACCGTCCACCAGGCTGCCGAACAGCAATTCGTCCGCCAGCGCACGACGGATCGTGTCCTGGATCAGTCGCTGCATCGGGCGAGCACCCATCAAAGGATCGAAGCCGCGCTTGGCCAGGTGACGGCGCAAGGCGTCGGTGAACGTCACTTCCACCTTCTTCTCGCCCAGCTGCCCCTCCAGTTGCAGCAGGAACTTGTCCACCACACGCAGGATGATGTCCTCGTCCAGCGGCTTGAAGCCCACGATGGCGTCCAGGCGGTTGCGGAACTCAGGCGTGAACTGCCGCTTGATGTCGGCCATCTCGTCGCCCATTTCACGCGGGTTCGTGAAGCCAATGGTGGCTTTCTGCAGGGTCTCTGCGCCGGCGTTGGTCGTCATCACGATCAGCACATTGCGGAAGTCCGCCTTGCGGCCGTTGTTGTCGGTCAGCGTGCCATGGTCCATCACCTGAAGCAGGATGTTGAACACATCCGGGTGAGCCTTCTCGATTTCGTCCAGCAGCAGCACGGCATGGGGCTTCTTCGAAATGGCCTCGGTCAGCAAACCACCCTGGTCAAAGCCCACATAGCCCGGGGGCGCACCAATGAGGCGACTCACGGCATGACGCTCCATGTATTCAGACATGTCGAAGCGGATCAGCTCAATCCCCAGGATGTAGGCCAACTGCTTCGCGACTTCCGTCTTGCCCACGCCCGTGGGGCCGCTGAACAGGAAGGAGCCGATGGGCTTGTCGGGCTTGCCCAGCCCGGACCGCGCCATCTTGATCGCCGAAGACAGCGCCTCGATGGCCGCATCCTGACCAAAAACCACGCTCTTGAGGTCGCGGTCCAGCGTCTTGAGCTTGGAGCGGTCGTCGTTCGACACGCTGGTCGAGGGGATCCGGGCGATCTTCGCCACGATCTCTTCCACCTCGGCGCGCGTGATGGTCTTCTTCTGCTTGCTCTTGGGCAGGATGCGTTGCGCGGCACCGGCTTCATCGATCACGTCGATCGCCTTGTCTGGCAGATGACGGTCGTTGATGAACTTCGCGGACAACTCTGCCGCAGCCTGCAGAGCACCGATGGCGTACTTGACGCTGTGGTGCTCTTCAAAGCGCGACTTGAGGCCCTTGAGGATCTCGATGGTCTGCTCGACGGACGGTTCGGCCACCTCCACCTTCTGGAAGCGACGTGACAGCGCAGCGTCCTTCTCGAAAATGCCACGGTACTCGGTGAAGGTCGTCGCACCGATGCACTTCAACTGCCCGGAGCTCAAGGCGGGCTTGAGCAGGTTGGATGCATCCAGGGTGCCGCCCGATGCCGCACCGGCACCGATGAGCGTGTGGATCTCGTCGATGAACAGCACCGCACCCGGCTGCTCTTTCAGCTGCTTGATCACCGCCTTCAGCCGTTGCTCGAAATCACCACGGTACTTGGTACCCGCCAGCAAGGCGCCCATGTCGAGGGCGAACACCTCGGCATCGGCCAGCACATCCGGCACGTCCTTTTGCGTGATGCGCCATGCTAGGCCCTCGGCGATGGCGGTCTTGCCCACACCGGCCTCACCCACCAGCAGCGGGTTGTTCTTGCGGCGGCGGCACAGCACCTGGATCACGCGCTCGACCTCGGTGTCGCGGCCGATCAGCGGATCGATCTTGCCGTCGCGCGCCAGCTGGTTGAGGTTCTGGGTGTACTGCTCCAGCGGAGAAGCCTTGCCCTCGCCCTCTTCCTTCTCGGCCTCGGCCTGGCTGGGCTCGGCACCGGTGGACTTGGCGGCCTCGGGCGGATCCGCCTTGCGGATGCCATGGGCAATGAAGTTCACGACGTCCAGACGCGTGACACCCTGCTGGTGCAGGTAGTACACCGCGTGCGAATCCTTCTCGCCGAAGATCGCCACCAGCACATTGGCACCGGTGACCTCTTTCTTGCCCGAGCCGGAAGACTGCACGTGCATGATCGCGCGCTGGATGACGCGCTGGAAGCCCAGGGTCGGCTGGGTGTCGACCTCGTCGGTCCCGCCCACCGTCGGCGTGTTGTCACGCACGAACTGGTCCAGGTTCTTGCGCAGCTCATCCAGATTGGCAGCGCAGGCTTTCAACACCTCGGAAGCAGAGGGGTTGTCGATCAAGGCCAACAGCAAGTGCTCCACGGTGATGAACTCATGGCGTTGCTGACGGGCCTCGACGAAGGCCATGTGCAAACTCACTTCCAACTCTTGCGCAATCATGCGGTCTCCAGGATGCACTGCAGGGGGTGCCCGGCTTGGCGGGCGGCGGCAAGAACGAGTTCGACCTTGGTGGCCGCGACATCTTTGGTGTAGACGCCGCACACACCACGACCCTCGTGGTGGATTTTCAGCATGATTTGGGTGGCCGATTCGATGTCGTGGCGAAAATGCTCTTGCAAAACGTGAACCACGAACTCCATCGGCGTGAAATCGTCGTTGAGCATCACGACCTGATACAGCTTGGGCGGCTCGAGCGCGAGTTCTTCTTTCTCGGCCACGGCCGCGCCCTGACCGTCTTCGGCAGGCCCTGGGGGCTGCACTGACAGATGGGGTTGTAACGGATTGGTCATGAAAAAGATTCTACGGGAGCCCTTGCCCTCATGCCATCTCATCTTGGGGTGTCCGACCCCGCTTCAAGGGCAGGAAATTCACGACAGACACCAGACAATTTTTCGGACTAGGCTTGCTGAGGTCATGCTTTTGCCCTGCGCCCCTCAAAGTGCCACGCGGGGCACAGCCCTCACGCGCAGCGCGAGGTCATCCAAGCCCTCTGAGGAACCTGGCAGGTTCGGTACAAAGCGGGGCCGCAGGGCACCGCTGGATGCCTTCCAAAAGGGCTCTTGAAAGGGCTCTTTCTTTTCACATCACGGCAACAACCCAGTACACAGCTTGGACTTTTGTCACATCGCCGCGCTTGACACGTTTGGGTGCCCCTCCGAAAATGAGCACAAATTAACAGGAGGGACAGCATGGCCACAGGCACTGTCAAATGGTTCAATGACGCCAAAGGTTTTGGTTTCATCGAGCCCGATCAAGGTGGGGGCGATGTCTTCGCCCATTTCTCTGCCATCCAGATGGATGGTTTCCGCACGCTGAAACAAGGCTCCAAGGTCAGTTATGAACTGGTCGCAGGCCCCAAAGGCATGCTGGCGCAAAACATCCAGCAACTCGATGAGGGCACCGCCAGTGCAGAGTCGGACCCTCTGCGTGACCTGCACTTCCGCGAGCTGCAGCCCGTCGGGCACAGCCTTCCCCACTGAGCAACAATGCATCAGCCAAAAGCCCGCCCAGTGCGGGCTTTTTTGTTCGCGGTCACAAAATGAAAAGCCCCTGATCCTCGCTTCGAGGTCAGGGGCTTGGCGATCATGACCAGCCCGTCAAAGGGCTGGCCACCCATCACATGTTGTCAATCATCACCTGACCGAAGCCGGAGCACGACACCTGGGTCGCACCGTCCATCAGGCGGGCGAAGTCATAGGTCACCTTCTTGCTCTGGATGGCACCGTTCATCGAGCTGATGATCAGGTCAGCGGCTTCGACCCAGCCCATGTGACGCAGCATCATTTCAGCCGACAGGATCTCGGAACCGGGGTTCACGTAATCCTTGCCAGCGTACTTCGGTGCGGTGCCGTGGGTGGCTTCGAACATGGCGATGCTGTCGGACAGGTTGGCGCCCGGGGCAATGCCGATACCGCCCACTTGCGCAGCCAGCGCGTCGGAGATGTAGTCGCCGTTCAGGTTCAACGTGGCAATCACACTGTACTCGGCCGGACGCAGCAGGATCTGCTGCAGGAAGGCGTCAGCGATGGCGTCCTTGACGATGATGTCCTTGCCCGTCTTCGGGTTCTTGAACTTGCACCACGGGCCGCCGTCGATCAGTTCGGCACCAAACTCGCTTTGAGCCAGGCCGTACGACCAGTCACGGAAGCCACCTTCGGTGAACTTCATGATGTTGCCCTTGTGCACGATGGTCACGCTGGGCTTGTCGTTGTCGATGGCGTACTGGATGGCCTTGCGCATCAGGCGCTCGGTGCCTTCCTTCGACACAGGCTTGATGCCGATGCCCGAGGTTTCGGGGAAGCGGATCTTCTTGACACCGAATTCGGTCTGCAGGAAGTTGATCAGCTTCTTGGCCTTGTCGCTCTGGGCTTCGAATTCGATGCCGGCGTAGATGTCTTCCGAGTTTTCGCGGAAGATCACCATGTCGATCTTTTCCGGCTCCTTCACGGGCGAAGGCACGCCCTTGAAGTAGGTCACGGGGCGCAGGCAGACATAGAGGTCGAGCTCCTGACGCAGGGCCACGTTCAGCGAACGGATGCCACCGCCCACGGGCGTGGTCAGCGGGCCCTTGATCGACACCACGTAGTCCTTCAGGACCGTGAGCGTTTCTTCAGGCAGCCACACATCCGGACCATACACGCGGGTCGACTTTTCACCAGCGTAGATTTCCATCCAGTGGATCTTGCGCTCGCCACCATAGGCCTTGGCCACGGCTGCGTCGACCACCTTGATCATCACGGGTGTGATGTCGAAACCGGTGCCGTCACCTTCGATGTACGGAATGATCGGGTTGTGGGGAACATTGAGCGAGAAGTCCGGGTTGACCGTGATCTTCTGCCCACCTTCGGGCACCTTGATGTGCTGGTACATGTTGTGGTCTCCGCGTTTGGCGTTTCCGAGAAAAACAATGCCAGGGATGTCGGCAAAGCAAGCAGATTCTACGCCAGTGGCTCGACCAATCTTATATAGGACTGGTCGATAAATCGGCTACTTGCGAAATGCGTGCGCTCTGCAGCGCTCAGGCACACCAGGCGCGCCACTGCGCCAGCAGGTGATGGGAAAGCCCCCACAAGGCCAGGGCAGACAGGCACAGGCCTGACGCCCTCACCGCCCAGCGCGGGTCCAGCCAGGCTTGTGTGGCCTCCACAGAGGCTCGGGTCACGACGGGCGCAGCCCCCTCCTTGGCCAACCAGATGACAGGCGCCACGGTCGAGCCGACAATGGGCCAGCTGCCGCGCGAGGCTGCGATCGCGTCTGCCGATGGCGCACGCCGTGCCCCAAGCCAGGCCAGGAGCGCAGGCGCCGCCCAGACACCCACCGCGCCGGGCACTGCAAAGCAGGCCATGACCAACGCTCCCTCCCAGGCGCCAGGAGCCAGCACCGCCACCATCAACGCGGCATACAGCAGACCGCATGGCAATGCCGCCCAGACCATTCCCGCCAAAAGCGACAAGACCGGCATCCAAGCAGGGCCGAGCCGATCGCGAACAAGGTGTTGCGTGCGTGCGCGAATTCGGCGGTAAAGGGACTGCCCGGCGTGGTCCAGCGCTGCCGGCAGGCGGCCACGGGCCAGCAAAACCAACCCCAGCACCACGGCTGTGGCCTGCGCCAGAATCCAGAAAGGCTGCAACACCGCAACATGTCGCCCCCAGGAGGCCACCAGTGACGCACTGGCCGCCGCCACCGCGCCCAACAAGGCATACCCCAGGCAGCGCCCCAACAAGGCGAGCAGCGGCACCCCTCTGGGGAACGCCACGGCGCACGCACTCCCGCACATCGCCGCACAATGGGGCACACCACCCAAGCCCATGAGGAAGGCGGTGAGCATCAAGCCTGTCAGCATGGCCGGCCCTTCAGTGGCACGGCACACCCGCACGCATCGTCAAATGATGCGAGAAAAGCGCTCGACGGTTTTGTCTGCCTGCAGGTGACGGTCGAACACCATGGCGATCGCCCGCACGAAATACCACCCCAGGTCCGTGACCCGCACACCATCCGACTCCATCTGCACCAGCCCCGATTCCACGAACGGCTCCAGCAAGCGCAATTCCGTCTCGAAGTATTGCCTGAAATCGAGCAGATAAGAGAGTTCGATGGACTCGATGTCCACACGCCCCTGACACATGATCGCCATGATGACCGAGCGTCGGACCAGGTCGTCGCGGCTGAGCGTCAGACCGCGGACGATGGGCAACTCCCCCCGGCGCAGCGCGTCGTAGTACTCATCCAGGGTTTTGGCGTTCTGGCAGTAATGAGCCCCCACCCGACCAATGGACGAAACCCCCAGACCGATCAGGTCGCTGTCCGGATGGGTGCTGTAACCCTGGAAATTGCGGTGCAGGCGACCCTGGCGCTTGGCCAGCGCGAGGCTGTCCTTGTGCAGGGCGAAGTGGTCCATGCCGATGTAGTCATAGCCCTGCTCGCCGAATGTATTGATCGCGGCAGACAGCATCCCGATCTTGTCGGCCCCTGAAGGCAAGGCTTCGGCATCAATGCGGCGCTGAGGCTTGAAGCGTTGTGGCAGGTGAGCATAAGCGTACAGGGCAATCCGGTCGGGCTTGAGCGCCACAACCTGCGACAAGGTTCGCGCAAAGCTTTCCGAGGTCTGCTTGGGCAGACCGTATATCAGGTCCATGTTGATCGAATCGAAGCCCTCCAGGCGAGCCTGCGCCATCAGCTCGGCGACCTGCGCGTAAGGCTGCACACGGTGCACGGCTTGCTGGACCTGCGGATCGAAGTCCTGCACACCAAAGCTCAGCCGGTTGAAACCCATGGCCGCCAAGCGCTTGAGACGCCCCGCATCGATGGTCCGGGGATCGATTTCGATCGAGTACTCGCCGCCCGGCACAAAGCGGAAACTGGACTGCAGCGCGCCCAGCAACCATTCAAGCTCATCGTCACTCAGAAAAGTGGGGCTACCGCCGCCCAGGTGCAACTGCGAGACCGCCTGACCACGACCGATTTGGGCCACGACCAGGTCGATTTCGGTGCGAAGCGCCTCAAGGTATTCCTTGGCGCGCTCGTGGTGCTTGGTGATCACCTTGTTGCACGCACAGTAATAGCAAACCGACTCGCAAAACGGCACATGCACATAGACCGACAGCGGTGTCGCCGCGCCCCCCATGGCCCCAGCCCCTTCGCCGCGCTGCGCCAAGGCCTGGACATAGTGCGTGGGCCCGAAAGCCTCAACAAAGCGGTCGGCCGTGGGGTAAGACGTGTACCGAGGTCCGGCCACGTCAAGCCGCGTCAGCACCTCCCGGGAAATCAGGGGGGCGGTGTGTTTGGAAATAAGGACCTGTTCGCTCATACGCGAGGACTGTGCCAAACTCAAGGCCAGAAGGGTTGACGAAGCTCAAGGTCGAGTTCGGGGAAGGGGCAACAATTGGGGCAGTTTTGAGGCCCCTCATGTTGAACACCACCATTCCCATCCTGGATCAGGCTGTTGCCGACGCTGCCCCTCGCCCCGCTTCACAACGAAGCTCTTCCGACGCCGCGTCCCCCTGCTCCATGAAATACGAAGCTTTCAAAGTCGCATGCTCCAGCTGCAACCTGCGGGAGTTGTGTCTGCCTGTGGGCTTGTCACAGCCACAGCTCTCTCACCTGGACTCGCTGGTGGCCACCCGCAAGGCCGTGAAACGCGGCGATGCGCTCTTTCACACAGGGGATCCGTTCCGCTCGGTCTACGCCGTGCGAACCGGTTTTTTCAAGACACGCGTGTCTTCTGAAGATGGCCGCGACCAGGTGACCGGCTTTCAGATGGCTGGGGAGTTGCTGGGCCTCGACGGCATCAGCACAGACCGCCACGCATGCGATGCCATTGCCCTGGAGGATTCCCAGGTCTGCGTGATCCCCTACGCGCAACTGGAAGACCTTTCCCGCGAGTTCTCTGACCTGCAGCACCAGTTTCACAAGATCATGAGTCGCGAGATCGTGCGCGACCATGGCGTGATGCTGCTGCTGGGCAGCATGCGTGCCGAAGAACGCCTTGCGGCCTTCCTGCTGAACCTCACCCAACGACTGCATGCACGCGGTTTCTCCGCCTCGGCCCTGGTTCTCCGCATGACCCGGGAAGAAATCGGAAGCTACCTCGGCCTGAAGCTTGAAACGGTCAGCCGCACCTTCTCCAAATTCCAAGACGAAGGTCTGTTGGAGGTCAAGCAGCGCGACATTCGCATCACCGACGAAGCCGGATTACGTGCATTGGTCAACAGCGTTCGCTGCTGACACACACACAAGCCAACACCATCGCCCAAACCCGCTTCACAGCGGGTTTTTTCTTGCCGAACGCGTGCGATGCTTCAGGCTTGATGGTGCAGGTGGTGGCGCCGCGCCGCGTGGCGCCGCACACGACTGTGGTCAGCCTGGTCTGGCCCACTCGCCATCATCCAGTGCGAAAGGCCCGAGGCCACCGCCACCAGCGCCCAGAAAATCAGGAAAGCCAGGCTGTAGACCGTTTGCCGGTCTGGCTGCCAGGAACCCGTGTGGAGCAAGCTGGGGTCGATCCAGGAAAAGACCACCATCTCGATCACGCCAGCAATGAGGAACGCTGGCCAAAGGATCTGTGCCGTATGGAGCATGCGTTGTGCCATCTGTGTCTCCCAAAAAGGAAATCGGACAACTGGAGACATATTCCTCTCAGCAGCCCATGATGGCCCCAGGACAAACCCTGGAAAACGGGTTTCCCCCGGGCAAAACGACTCAGCGCTCGGCAGGCTCGTTCTTCTCTGCGGCGTGGTTGCGCCCTTGCAAGGCAGGCTTTTCGGAGGGACTCAAGACCTGGTCCTTGGTCGTATCGAGCACCGGGTCGACGTTCTTGATCGCGATGCCAGCAGTGGCGATGGCCGCGACAACGACGATGGCAGGCCCGGCGATCACCATCCAAACGATGGGCAGACGCCACCAGGGGGTTTGCTCCGGCGTGGCAGGGTTGTGGCGATCGGTACCGGATGCGTTGGACATGATGGATTCCTCTAGGCCTGCGCTCAGCGCGGCACCATGAAAGTGGTTTGTTCGCGAACGTCGACCTGGGCTCGATCGGCCTGGCGCAACTGTTCGACAAGGATCGTGACCTGGGCGGCACCGGCTCCCATGCGTGCGGCCACCTCTGGGGGAATGCGCACAGAAACAGGCACCCAACGAGCCTCGGCCGGGCCCAGCAAGATGTCTTCACCACCTTTGACCGAAGCCTGGGAAAGTGACTCGACACCCACCCGGTAGCGCTGCACCTGCTCGCTGGCGTTCATCAACTGTACGCGGTAAACGTTTTCGACGTAACCGTCTTCCACCACGCGGGCCAAGGCGCCGCGGTCGCGCACGATGTCGACGCGGAAGGGCGGACGGGAGTAAAGGCTGACCAAGAAACTGCCAACGACCAGCATGAAGATGGCCGAATAAACCAGCACACGGGGCCGCTTCACACGAGCCCACATTTCGCTGCGCCCCCAGCCCTTTTCCATGGCGTTTTGCGTGGCGTAGCGAATCAGGCCACGGGGCGTACCCATCTTGTCCATGACCTCGTCGCACACATCGATGCAAGCGGCGCAACCAATGCATTCGTATTGCAGTCCCTTGCGGATGTCGATGCCCGTGGGGCACACCTGAACGCAAAGGGTGCAGTCCACGCAGTCCCCCTTGCCCAGGGCCTTGGCGTCGGCCTTGCGGGAACGGGAACCACGTGGCTCACCACGCTTTTCGTCGTAACTGATGATCAGCGTGTCGCGGTCGAACATGGCGCTCTGGAAGCGCGCATAGGGGCACATGTACTTGCAGACCTGCTCACGCATGAAGCCGGCATTCCCGTAGGTCGCAAATCCGTAGAACAGCACCCAGAAAATCTCCCAGGGGCCCATGCCCAGGGTGACGACCTCCTCACCCAACACACGGATCGGCGTGAAGTAGCCCACGAAGGTGTAGCCCGTCCAGAGTGCCAGCGCGATCCAGACGGCATGCTTGGCGACCTTGCGACCGATCTTGTCGACCGTCCAGGGCGACTTGTCCATCTTCATGCGCTTGGCCCGTGCACCTTCGATCTTGTTCTCGATCCACATGAACATCTCGGTGTAGACCGACTGCGGGCAGGCATAGCCGCACCAGAGACGCCCCGCCACCGTGGTGAACAGAAACAGGCCGTAGGCCGAGATCACCAAGAGCGCCGTGAGGTATATGAAGTCCTGCGGATAGAGGACCAGGTTGAACATGTAAAACCGACGGGTGGTCAAGTCAAACAGCACGGCCTGTCGATCGTTCCAGCTGAGCCAGGGGGTCCCGTAGAACACGATCTGGGTGAGCCACACCATGACCCAGCGCCAGTTGGTGAACCAGCCCTGCACTTCACGGGCGTAAATCTTTTCGGACTTCTTGTACAGCGACACCATTTCTTCACGCGCGCTGCCGACCTGACCTTCGGCCTGGATGGGGATGACGCGCTTGGGTGCGGCAGGAGGTGTGGGGGTTGTGGTGTCGGTCATGGGGATCACAAAGAGAATCGGCAGAGGGGACACATGCCGTGAAGCATTGTGATCCTTCCTCTGCCGATGGGTGTGTCCGAGATCAAGTGGGGGCCGATTGACCCGCCACCTGCTGGAACGCTCTTGTTTTACTTGGCGTCAGCGGTCTGAACCGGATGCGAGAGGCTCCACACATAGGAGGCCACCACCTTGATCTGGTCGGCAGACAGGCGTGCGTCCTGCGCGGGCATCACGTTCAATTTGCCCTTGTTCACCATGTTGATGATGGCCTCTTCACCCCAGCCATGCAGCCAGATCTTGTCCGACAGGTTCGGGGCACCAATCGCCTGGTTGCCCTTGCCATCGGCACCGTGACATGCCGCGCAAACCTGCTTGAACTTGGGCTTGCCCAGTTCGGCCAGGATGGAGTTGTGGCCGCTGCCAGACAGGCTCAGAACGTAGTTGGCCACTTGGCGAACTTCTTCCGGCGTGCCAACGGCGGGGGCCATCACGGGCATCTGACCACGACGACCATGGGTGATGGTCTCGACGATCTTATCGGGCGAGCCGCCATGGATCCAGTCGTTGTCGGTCAGGTTGGGGAAGCCCTTGGCGCCGTGGGCGTCGGAGCCATGGCAGGCCGCGCAGTTGTTCAGGAACAGGCGCTCGCCGATGGCATGGGCCTTCGGGTCACGGGCCAGGTCTTCGATGGAGGCGTTCTTGAACGCCGCGAAGATCTTGTCCTGCTCTGCCTTGGCCTTGGTCATTTCGGCTTCCAGCTGACCGGTTTGCGACCAGTTCAGCTTGCCCTTGTAATCGCCCAGACCGGGGTACAGGGCAAAGTAGGCGACGGCAAACACCAGGGTGATGATGAACAGCATCAGCCACCAGCGAGGCAGGGGGTTGTTGAGTTCACGCAGGTCACCATCCCAGACGTGGCCGGTGGTCTTGTCGACCTGGCCGCTGGCATCGTAGACCACCTTGTGCTTGGCCGCGCCGATGAGGACAAAGGCGCAATAGACCAGGCCGAAAACCACGATCGCGATGACGTACCACGACCATGCGCTGCTAATGAAGTCGCTCATGTCTGAGCCTCCAATCAATCTTCTGCAAGAGGCAGACGGGCCGCCTCTTCAAACTGGGACTTGTTGCGGCGCGAGAACGCCCACGCTGCGATGCCCACGAAAACGCACAGGCATGCCACCGTGAAGATGCTTCTCAAGACGATGACGTCCATGTGCGTCGCTCCTTATTTCACTGCGGTGCCAAGCACCTGCAGGTAGGCGATCACCGCCTCGATTTCGGTCTTGTCCTTGGTTTCCTCGGACGCGGCCTTGATCTCGGCATCGGTGTAGGGCACACCCACCTTGCGAAGGGCTTCCATGCGAGGCGCCAGACCAGCCGAATCCACCTTGTTCTCGAGCAGCCAAGGATAGGCAGGCATGTTCGACTCGGGAACCACGTCACGCGGGTTGTTCAGGTGCGCGCGGTGCCATTCGTCGGAGTACTTGCCACCAACACGGTGCAGGTCGGGACCGGTGCGCTTGGAGCCCCACTGGAAGGGGTGGTCGTACACGAACTCACCCGCCATCGAGTAGTGCCCGTAGCGCAGGGTCTCAGCGCGGAAGGGGCGGATCATCTGCGAATGGCAGCCGTAGCAGCCCTCACGCAGGTAGATGTCGCGACCAGCCAGCTGCAGCGGGGTGTAGGGCTTGAGACCCGCGACCGCCTCGGTCGTGCTGTGCTGGAAGAACAGGGGAACGATTTCGACCAGGGCACCGAAGGCCACGACGATCAGCGTGAGCACGATCATCAGGGTGTTGCTGGTTTCGATGCGTTCGTGGGAGAAGGTCTCGACCTTGTGGTTGTTGTCAGCCATGTTGTTTTCCTTTTTGATCAGGCATGGGCCGGTTGGGCAGCGATCGGGGTGACCACTGCACGGCCAGACAGCGCCGTCATCACGGTGTTCCACAGCATCAGGATCATGCCGCCCAGGTAGAGCAGGCCGCCCGCAACGCGCATCACGTAGAACGGATGGGTGGCTTTCACGCCTTCAACGAAGGTGTAGACCAAGGTGCCATCGGGGTTGACCGCACGCCACATCAGACCTTGCATCACACCGGCGATCCACATGGCAGCGATGTAGAGCACGATGCCGGTGGTGGCAGCCCAGAAGTGGATCGAGATGGCCGGCACGCTGTACATCGTGGTGCGGCCGAACATGCGGGGGATCAGGTAGTAGAGCGAGCCCATCGAAATCAGACCCACCCAGCCCAGGGCGCCAGAGTGCACATGGCCCACGGTCCAGTCGGTGTAGTGCGACAGCGAGTTCACGGTCTTGATGGCCATCATCGGACCTTCGAAGGTCGACATGCCGTAGAACGACAGGGCCACGATCAGGAACTTCAGGATGGCGTCGTCGCGCAGCTTGTACCAGGCACCCGACAGGGTCATGATGCCGTTGATCATGCCGCCCCACGAGGGTGCCAACAGGATCAGCGAGAACACCATGCCAACGGATTGCGTCCAGTCAGGCAGAGCGGTGTAGTGCAGGTGGTGAGGACCCGCCCACATGTAGGTGAAGATCAGGGCCCAGAAGTGCACGATCGACAGGCGATACGAGTACACGGGCATGCCGGCCTGCTTGGGGATGTAGTAGTACATCATGCCCAGGAAGCCAGCGGTCAGGAAGAAGCCCACGGCATTGTGGCCGTACCACCATTGCACCATGGCATCCTGGACACCGGCGTAGGCCGAGTAGGACTTGGGTGCAAAGACACCGCTGGCGAACACGGGGATCTCGGCACTGTTGACGATGTGCAGCAGTGCCACGGCGATGATGAAGGCGCCGTAGAACCAGTTGGCCACATAGATGTGACGCACCTTGCGGGTGCCCACCGTGCCGAAGAACACAACGGCATAAGCGACCCAGACCAGGGTGATCAGGATGTCGATCGGCCATTCGAGTTCAGCGTATTCCTTGCCGCTGGTGTAACCCAGGGGCAGGGAGACCACGGCGGCCAGGATCACCAAGTTCCAGCCCCAGAACGTGAAAGCGGCCAGAGGGCCTGCAAACAGGCGCGTCTGGCACGTGCGTTGGACGACATGGTAGGAGGTGGCAAACAGCGCACACCCGCCAAAAGCAAAAATCACTGCATTGGTGTGCAGTGGTCGCAGCCGACCATAGGTCAGCCAGGGGATGCCGAAATTGAGTTCCGGCCAGGCCAGTTGCGACGCGATCAGAACGCCAACGGCCATGCCGATGACGCCATAAACAACCGCAGCTATGGCGAACTGCCGTACGACGGTGTCGTTGTACGTGGCAGAGTGGGTGGTTGCCATCTCTTTTTCTCCTACTTGTTACAGCCCGAATTGTGAGGGCAAACCACTACCTAATCTTGACGTCGCTCAACGTTGTCCTCGACTTTGTCGTCCTCATTGGAGAGGATTCGCAGCCCTTCTTGCTCGATGTCTTCAAATTGACCCGCGTTCACGGCCCAACCCAGAACCGCCAGGATGGCGAGCACGAGCAAGACGGAGACGGGGAGCAGGACGTAGAGGATTTCCATGCGGCGGCAATCAGGGTGTGCCCGACCTTGGTGAGGCGCTGAGTCTAAGCGCATTGAGCACCACGAAAAGCGAACTCAAGGCCATGCCCAGGCCGGCAGCCCAGGGCGGCAACTTGCCCATGAGTGCCAGGGGAATGCAGGTGAGGTTGTAAGCGGCCGCCCACAACAGGTTCTGTTTGACGATGCGCATGGCGCGTCGGCTGGTCGAGATCGCCAGCGGCAGGCCGGAGAGTCGCCCACCCAGAATGATCAGGTCGGCCTGGGACTGCGCCAGGGCCGCGCCCTGGTCCAGCGACACCGACACATTGGCCTTGGCGAGCACAGGGGCATCGTTGATGCCATCGCCCACCACGGCCACGACATGGCCTGCAGCCTGTGCCTCGGCAATGACGCGGAGCTTGTCTTCCGGGCTGGATTCGGCACCGGCCACGGCCAGATTGAACCCCTTGCTCAGGTGTTGCGCAGCCGCGACAACCCGATGGCGCTGATCGCCCGAAAGGATGGCGGATCGGCAGCCCAGGGTGTTCAGCCGCTGGAGCGCGGGCGCAGCCTCTTCGCGGAAGACCTCATCGAACACAAAGCCCAGGACCGTGTCGGGCCGCACGAGACCTTCGCCGTCCTGGGCGGCCAACCAGACACGGGCGTCCTGGTCGGTCGGCAGGCCCGGACAGGCCCATGAAGCAGACCCCAGGCGCCAGGTCAGGCCATCGTCCGCCACCCCTTGGACGCCCCTGCCTGCCAGCTCTTTCACATCCGACCAGGCCCCAGCTCCCATTGAGCCCACCATGTCCAGCGCCTGGACCAGGGAGCGAGAAAGAGGATGCTGCGAAGCGCGGGCCAAGCCCTCGGCCCTCATGACCGCTGCGACCAACTCAGGCGAGGACACGGCATCGCCCACCGTCCGGCGCCCTCCCCGGGTCACGATGGACACCAGGCTCAGTTCGCCCTCGGTGAGGGTGCCGGTCTTGTCGAAATACAGGTCTTGCACATGGGCCAGGGCTTCGAGCGCATCGATGCGGCGCACCAGCAAGCCCTGGCGCGCCATGGCGCCAGCGGCGGCCAGCAAGGCCGAGGGCGCCGCGAGCGACAAAGCACAAGGGCAGGTCACCACCAGCACCGACACGGCCACCCACACCGCCCGGGAGGGATCCACCCACTGCCAGGCCAAGGCACCGCCTGCGGCCAAGGCCAGGACCAACCAGAGGAAAGGACCGGCGATGCGGTCGGCGCTGCGCATCCAGCCGGGCTTGTCGGTGAGGGCCTGGTGCACGAGAGAGACGATCTGTTGGTATCGGGTGTCTGGCCCGAGGCGCTCGACGCTCACCCAGACCGGCGCCCCCAGGTTGAGGCTGCCCGCCACGACCATCTGCCCCGGCTGCCGCGGCACCGAACGGGACTCCCCCGTCAGGAGAGATTCATCGACTTCGGTCTGGCCGGACAGGATCTGACCGTCCGCAGGAAAGGCCTGCCCGACGGCCACACGCACACGGTCCCCATGACGCAGGGCCGACAAGGGCACCGATTCGATGGCGCCCTCTTCGATCACATCGCCCTGCCCAGCATCCACCAGGCGGTCAACCGCTTCGGGCAGCCGCAGGCACATGGACTCCAATGAGCGTGTAACGCGCTCACGCGCACGGCTCTCCAGCCAGCGACCGGCCAGCAGGAAGGTGACGAACATGGTCAGCGAGTCGAAGTAGGCTTCGTGACCGAAGGTGGCGTGCTCCCCGAAGGTGACGGCCGAACTGACCACAAAGGTGGCGAGGATGCCCACGGCCACCGGTGTGTCCATGGCCACCCTGCCCTGCCTCGCGGCACGCCAGGCGCCCGAGAAAAAAGGGCCGCACGAGAACAGCATGACTGGCAGGCTCAAGACCCAGCAGGCCCAGTTCATCAGGTTCCAGAGGTCGGGGGGAATCTGCTGCGGGCCGGCGACGTACTGGGCCCAGGTGATCATCATCACCTGCATCATGCACATGCCGGCCACCGACAGGCGCCAGAGCAGCTTGCGGGCCTCCTTCAGGCGTTCGTGGCCGGCACGGGCCGCCGCATCGGGCCAGGCCTTGTAACCGCGCTGCTGCACGGCCTCCACCAGGGAAGACAAGCGCACACGGGCCGGATCCACCAGGATGCGTGCGCGCTGCGATGCCGATTGCACCTGCACCTCGAGCACACCGGGGACTTTGAGCAGCGCGTCTTCGATGGTGATCGCGCAGGCCGCGCAGTACATGCCGGACAGACCCAGACCGATCCGGCGCTGGCTGCTACCCAAGGACGCCTCGACCACACATTGCTGCAAGAGTTGCGGATCGTCGAGGCCTGCAGCCTGGGCAGACGTGAGCGGCGCCAGGGGGGGCAAGGCGGGGTTCGCGCCCGCCGCAGCCGCAGACCTGTCAGCGGCGACAGGGGGCTCGGCGTTGAAGGGGGTCTCGGGGGAACCTGAAGGGCGGGAAGACATGGAAGGCACTGATACAGTCAGAAAGGCGACCCGCCGGACTGGCTCGGGCCCGGCACTCTAATCCGATTCCCAAACGCCTGACTGAGAAGGATCAAGGTGAGTTTCATGATTGTGTTTCATCCTGCCGTGAGGCTGCTGGCCCGCACCGCCCTGACCCTGGTGGCCGTGTGCGCACTGCATGGCCCGGCCACGGCGCAGGAACGGGGGCAGCGTCTGCCCAGCATCCCCCTGGGCGCAGGCATGCACAACATCCAGGCCGAACTGGCCCGCACGCCGGAGCAGCACGAGATCGGCCTGATGTTCCGCACGGAGATGGGCGCCAATGAAGGCATGCTCTTCGCATTCGAGCGCCCGGGGCAGCAATGCTTCTGGATGAAAAACACCCTGATCCCACTGGCCGTGGCCTTCGTGTCCGACGATGGCACCGTCGTCAACCTGGACGAGATGCAGCCCCAGACGCTGAACTCGCATTGCTCCACGAAGCCGGTTCGCTTCGTGCTGGAGATGAACAAGGGCTGGTTTGCCAAGCGTGGCATCAAGGAAGGCTTCAGGCTCACGGGCGCCCCATTTGGCACCCCGCGCTGAGCCGAAACCAGCCCCCGAGCGCGCTCAGCGGGCGCGCGCGGCGATCCGCTCGCGCAACTGAGGCAGGACCGTCAGCGCTGCCTCTCGGCCGGCGAGGATGGCCAGGCGGCGGGCGCTGAAGTCGGCGCTGCCCACGCCGTCTAGCTTGGGCCGGATCACCACATCGGCGTCGCGCATTTCAAGGTCGCTGATCGCGTGGCCCATGATGTTGAAGGTCTGCATCAGGATGTCGATGGCGCCCTTGGTCGGCTGCCCCTCCGGCACCGCGGAGATGTCGACGGCGATGATCAGGTCGGCCCCCATCTGCTTGGCAAAACGCACAGGCACCGGTGAAACCGCCCCGCCGTCGATGTATTCGTGCCCGGCAATCTTGACCGGCTCGAACACGGCCGGCACAGCGCTGGAGGCGCGCACCGCGACGCCCGGATCCCCGCGGCGGAACAGGATGGGCTGACCGCTGTTCAGGTCGGTGGCAACGATGCCAAGCGGGAGGCGCATGCCCTCGATGCTCTTGCCGTTGCTGTGTCCGCGCACGAACTTGGCCAAGGCCTCACCTTTGAGCAGAGAGCGCCCCGGAAAGACCCAGTCGGTGATGGACGACTCGTCCAGGGACATGGCAAGGGTGCCCATCTCCGCTGGCGACTTGCCTGCCGCGTACAAGGTGGCCACCACGCTGCCGGCCGAGGTGCCGACGATCAGGTCAGGCTTGATGCCCTGCTCTTCCAGCACCTGCAGGACGCCGATGTGGGCAAAACCTCGCGCGGCGCCTCCACCCAGCGCCAGGCCGATCCTGGGGGGACGCACCGGCACCTTGACCTGTACAGGCGGCTGAGAAGGCGCCTCGGGCGCGGTCTGGCAACCCAAAACTGCGAGACAGACCGAGCTCAGGATGAGCAATCGCCATCGACTCAAGGGACTTGCAACACCCGCATATAACCAAAATGCATTTGAAAGTTTCAAAAATGTTCTTCTCATTTATATAGATGCTTCTTACAGTTCAGCCTCCGACAACCTGCCCGCCTTACGGCCGGGCTTGCTGAGAAAGCTGAAGCGTTTTGATGATGTTAGATTGGACGGCGATTGCCGCTGGCGCGGGCGTCGGCACGATTGTGGGGCTCACGGGTGTCGGGGGCGGCTCGTTGATGACGCCCTTGCTGATTTCGGTGTTCCACCTCGACAAGGCTGTGGCCATCGGCACGGACCTGTGGTTTGCCGGGCTCACCAAGGTGTCGGGCTCGGTTGCCCACCACCGGGAAGACCACGTCGATTACCACATCGTGAAGAAGTTGCTGTACGGCAGCATCCCGGCCTCCATCCTGACCATGGTGTTCATGCACATGGAAGGGCTCAAGAAGAGTGGCGAAAGCACCTTGGCGTTTGCACTGGGCATCGCTCTGCTGTTGACGGCGGTGACCGTGGCCTTCCGCCCTGTCTGGCACAAGGTCGGCATCTGGCTGGAAACATGGATCACCCGAGAGCGCCGCCCCGCGCTGACGGTTCTGTGCGGTGCGATCCTGGGGGTTCTGGTGTCCCTGAGTTCCATTGGCGCGGGGGCACTCGGCGCAACGATGATCCTCCTGCTGTACCCCCGCCTCGACATGAAGCGCCTGGTAGGCAGCGACATCGCCCATGCGGTGCCCCTGACCATCGTCGCTGGCATTGGTCACGCGTCGCTGGGCAACGTGGAATGGCTGCTTTTGATTGAATTGCTGCTCGGTTCGATCCCCGGGATTTGGGTAGGCGCCAAGCTGACCAAGCATTTGCCTGAGACAATCACGCGTTTTGCGTTGTGCGTCTGCCTCGTTCTGGCGGCCAAAAAAGTCTTGATGACCGCCTGAGCCGCCGCGGCTCGGCCGACACCTTCGCGCCCACACGCCAGCTCTTTTTTGACACATTGACACCCGGTTCGGCCGGTTGGATGCCATGTATCAGTACACCGACTTCGACAAGCATTTCGTCCGCCAGCGTGCGGCCCAGTTCCGCGACCAGCTGGAACGCAACCTGGCCGGCAAGCTGGGCGATGAAGAGTTCCGCCCCCTGCGCCTGCAGAACGGCTGGTACGTGCAACGCCATGCGCCCATGTTGCGCGTGGCCGTGCCCTACGGTGAGCTCTCGTCGGCCCAGGTGCGCCAACTGGCCCGCATCGCCCGCGAATTCGATCGCGGCTACGCCCACTTCACGACGCGCCAGAACGTCCAGTTCAACTGGATCCCCCTGCCCAAGGCCGCTGACGTGATGGACCTGCTGGCCGAGGTCAACATGCACGGCATCCAGACCTCTGGCGCCTGCATCCGCAACATCACGGCCGACGCCATGGTGGGCGTGGCAGAAGACGAGCTGATCGACGCCCGCCCCTACTGCGAAGTGCTGCGCCAGTGGTCGACCCTGCACCCCGAGTTCGCCTTCCTGCCGCGCAAGTTCAAGATCGCCGTGAGTGGCGCCAAGGAAGACCGCGCCGCCATCTACTGGCACGACATCGGCCTGCAACTGCTCAAGAACGAAGCCGGCGAGATCGGCTTCAAGGTCATCGTCGGCGGCGGCATGGGCCGCACCCCGATCACCGGCTCGGTCATCAACGCCTTTGTGCCCTGGCAGCAGATCCTCGTCTACATCGAGGCCATCGTGCGCGTGTACAACCGCTACGGCCGCCGCGACAACATGTACAAGGCCCGGATCAAGATCCTGGTCAAGGCCGAAGGCCAGAAGTTCTTCGACCAGGTCAACGCCGAGTTCAAGCAGATCCTGGAGCGTGACGTCGATGGCGCCGCCCACATCATCCCGCAGGCCGAATTCGACCGCGTGAACGTGGGCTTCACCTTCCCCGCTTCGGTGCAGGCTTTCACCCCGGCTGGCAACGGCCTGCCGACCGACGCGTCGGAAGCCGACAAGACCCAGTTCGGCAAGTGGCTGGAGCGCAATGTGCGCGGCCACAAGGTGGCCGGGTACAAGAACGTGCACCTTTCGGTCAAGCGCGTGGGCCAGGCGCCCGGCGACGTGACGGACTCGCAGATGGACCAGATCGCCAACATGGCCGACCAGTTCAGCTGCGGTGAACTGCGTGTCACCCACGACCAGAACGTGCTGCTGCCCTTCGTGCGCGAAGACCAGCTGTTCGCCCTGTGGCAAGCCGCCAAGGCCGCCTCGCTGGCATCGGCCAACATCGGCCTGCTGAGCGACATGATCGCCTGCCCAGGCGGCGACTTCTGCGCCCTGGCCAACGCCCGCTCCATCCCCATCGCCAACGACCTGATCGAGCGTTACCAGGACCTGGACGAGCTCTACGACATCGGCGAGATCGACCTGCACATCTCCGGCTGCATCAACTCCTGCGGCCACCACCACACCGGCCACATTGGCATCCTGGGCGTGGACAAGGATGGCACCGAGTGGTACCAGGTGACCCTGGGTGGCTCGGACGGCTCGGACCACGCCCCCACCAGCGTCGCCGGCAAGGTGATCGGCCCTTCGTTCGCGGCCGACGAGGTCTCTGACGTGATCGAGGCTGTGATCGAGACCTACAAGGGTCAGCGCTCGGCGAACGAGAAGTTCGTGGACACGGTCAAGCGCATTGGCCTGGACCCGTTCAAAGCCGCCGCCAACGCCGCCCGCCGCTCCACGGCCAAGGCCGCCTGAGCCCGCGTGAAAGGAACACAGACATGAAATTCATCGACACCCATCACGACCAGTGGCACACCGTCGGCGGCGAAGACGGCCCCCAGTCGCACCCGCCGATCAAGTCCAACAGCCTGCTGACCCTGGCCCAATGGCACGCCGTGCGCGAGCACTGGCCCGCCGACAAGGCCGTGGGCGTGATCCTGGCCAACGATGCCGACATCGAGGTGCTGGAACACGACGCGGCCAAGTTGTCCCTGGTGGTCCTGAACTTCCCCAAGTGGACCGACGGGCGCGCCTATTCGCAAGCCCACATCCTGCGTTCGCGCTACCGCTTCGCCGGCGAGATCCGCGCATCGGGTGACGTGCTCGTCGACATGATGCCCTTGCTGTCCCGCACCGGCTTCGATGCCGTGGTGCTGCGCGCCGACCAGGACCGTGCCGCGGCAGAACGCGCATTGGGCTTCTTTGCTGCCCGAGGTCACTACCAGGGCGACGTCAAGGTGACCAAGCCGGTGTTCGCCCGCACCGCCTGACCCGGGAGCGCCCCATGAGTGAAGTTTCCTCCCTGTTTGGCGGACCGGCCCCCGCCGGTTCGGCCATCACGCTCTACAACCACCCCAGCGCCGATTACGCGGCCAAGGTGCAGGCCACACTGGCGCTGCTCAAGGCTGCCGCCGTCGAGCATCCTGGCAAGGTGGTGCAGGCCACCAGCCTGGGCGTGGAAGACATGATCGTGACGGACCTGATCGCCCGTCACCGTTTGCCCATCGCGATTGGCACGCTGGAAACCGGCATGCTCAACCCCGAGACGGCCTCGCTGATCGGCACGATCGAGACGCACTACGCCGACATGGGCGTGCATGTGGAGGTCTACAAGCCCGTGCAAGAGGCCGTGATCGAGTTCGTGCAGAAGAACGGCGAAAAGGCCATGTACGAGAGCATCGACCTGCGCAAGGCCTGCTGCGGCATCCGCAAGCTGGAGCCGCTGGGCCGCATGCTGGCCGAGCGCTCCGCCTGGATCACCGGCCTGCGCCGCGAGCAGTCGAACAACCGCGGCGACATGGCCGCACGCGAACAGGACGACAAGGGCCGCGCCAAGTTCAACCCCATGATCGACTGGACCTGGGGCGATGTGTGGCACTACGTCTCGGTGAACCATGTGCCCTACAACCCGCTGCACGACCAGTTCATGCCCAGCATTGGCTGCGCACCCTGCACCCGCGCCATCGCCGTGGGCGAGGACTTCCGCGCTGGCCGCTGGTGGTGGGAAGACGAGAAGGCCAAGGAATGCGGCCTGCACGTCCACAAATGAGCCGGCCTGACAAGATTTCTGAGTGAGAAAAAAATGACCGATGTGAACCAATTGCTGGCGGATGTCGACCACCGCCACCTGGACGCGCTGGAAGAAGAAGCCATCTTCATCCTGCGTGAAGTGGCTGCGAGTTTCGAGCGCCCTGCCCTGCTGTTCTCCAGCGGCAAGGACTCCTGCGTGGTGCTGCACCTGGCCGAGAAGGCCTTCAAGATGAAGAATGCCGCAGGCAAGCTCGAAGGCAAGCTGCCCTTCCCCCTGCTGCATGTGGACACCGGCCACAACTTCCCTGAAGTGATCGACTTCCGCGAAAAGCGCGTGGCCGAGATCGGCGAGCGCCTGATCGTGGCGCACATGGACGAGTCCATCAAGAAGGGCACCGTGCGCCTGGCCCACCCGCTGGAGTCGCGCAACGGCCACCAGACCGTGACCCTGCTCGAAGCCATCGAAGACGGTCGCTTTGACTGCCTGATCGGCGGCGCCCGCCGCGACGAAGAAAAGGCCCGCGCCAAGGAGCGCATCTTCTCGCACCGCGACAGCTTCGGCCAATGGCAGCCCAAGGAACAGCGCCCTGAGCTGTGGAACCTGTTCAACACCCGCATCAAGCCGGGCGAGCACTTCCGCGCCTTCCCGATCTCGAACTGGACCGAGCTGGACGTGTGGCTCTACATCGAGCGCGAAAAGATCCCCCTGCCCAACATCTACTTCAAGCATGCCCGCCAGGTCATTCGCCGCAAGGGCCTGCTGGTGCCGCTGACCGACGTGACGCCGGCTCTCGAAGGTGAAACCATCGAGACCGTGGACGTTCGCTTCCGCACCGTGGGTGACATGACCTGCACCTGCCCCGTCGAGAGCGATGCACAAAGCCCGGCCGACATCGTCGCCGAGACCCTGCACGTGACCGTGAGCGAGCGTGGCGCCACCCGCATGGACGACCGCACGTCCGAGGCCTCGATGGAGCGCCGCAAGAAGGAAGGCTATTTCTGATGACCAACGTGACCCACAACGAAGCCACCAACGAGCTGGCTCACAAAGCACTGCGCTTCCTGACCGCGGGCAGCGTCGACGACGGCAAGAGCACCCTGATCGGCCGCCTGCTGTTCGACAGCCGCGCCATCCTGGCAGACCAGCTCGACGCCCTGGAAAAGCGCGCCGCCGGTGCGCCCATCGACCTCTCGCTGCTGACCGACGGCCTCGAAGCCGAACGCGAGCAAGGCATCACCATCGACGTGGCCTACCGCTACTTCGCCACCAAGACGCGCAAGTTCATCATCGCCGACGCGCCTGGCCACGAGCAGTACACCCGCAACATGGTGACGGCTGCTGCCGGCTCTGATGCCGCTGTCGTGCTGGTCGACATCACCAAGATCGACTGGAAGGCCTCGCCTGTGCCTCTGTTGGCACAAACGCGCCGTCACAGCTTGTTGGCCCAACTGCTGCGTGTGCCATCGATCGTGTTCGCCATCAACAAGCTGGACGCCATTGAAGAAGACACCGAAACGGCCTTCAACAACGTCAAGGCCTCGCTGGAAGCCTTTGCCGAACAGGCTGGCATCGTCAACAAGGGCGTGATCCCGGTGTCGGCCCTGCGCGGCGACAACGTGACCACACCGAGCGCCAACTGGCCTTGGTACCAAGGCCCCACCCTGCTGCAGGTGCTGGAAGATCTGCCCGTGACCGACGAGCGCCACGACGGCGCCCTGCTGCACCCCGTGCAGTACGTGACCCGCGACAGCGTGGGCGAAGGCGAAGCCACCGCCTCGGGCACCGGCCACCAGTACCGCGCGTTCTGGGGCCGCATCGCCCACGGCGCCGTCAAGGCTGGCGACGAAGTGCAGATCTTCCCCTCCGGCGAGACCGCCATCGTGGCCGAAGTGCGCCATGCCGCTGAAGTGGTCGACAGCTGTGAAGCAGGCCAATCGGCCGGCATCGTGCTGGACCGCCAGGTGGACATCTCGCGCGGCGACTGGATCGCCACGCCCGGCAGCATGAAGCCGACCGACACCTTCACCGGCACACTGGCCTGGCTGGACACCGAGCCCGCTGTGCTGGGCCGCAAGTACTGGGTGCGCCACGGCAACCGCTGGGTGCAGGCCCGCATCACGGCCATCGACAGCCGCCTGGACATCCACACCCTGGTGGACCAGGAAGCATCTGAACTGGCTGTGAACGAGATCGGCCGCGTGCAGATCCAGACCCAGCAACCCTTGCCTGTGGAAGCCTATCTGGACAACCGCATCAGCGGGGCCCTGATCGTGGTGGACCCCACCACCAACCGCACCAGCGGCGCGCTGCTGGTCAAGGCCTGATCCCAGGTCCACCCGCACGGCATGGCAGCAGTCCTCACTCAGCCGGTATCGGCCCGCGTTGTCTTCATCGGGGCGGGCCCTGGTGAGGCCGACCTGATCACCGTGCGTGGCGCACGCACCCTGGCTCAGGCCAAGGTCGTGCTGTTCGACGCCCTGGCCGACCCTGGCCTGCGCGACCTTGCGCCCACCGCTGAATGGGTGGACGTGGGCAAGCGTGGGTTTTCGGGCAAGCCGGGCAGCGATTTCAACGGCCAGACGCGCATCAACCAGTTGCTGGTCGAGCGCGCCCAGGCCGTGGGCATGGCCCATGGCGATGGGGCCATCGTTGCTCGACTGAAGGGCGGAGACCCCAGCCTCTTCGGCCGACTGGAAGAAGAACTGCACGCCCTGAGGGAAGCCGGCATCGCCTCCGAGGTGATCCCGGGCGTGACCTCGGCCCTCGCAGCCGCGGCCGCCACCCAGCGCCCCCTGACCCGGCGCGGCACCGGTCGCAGCGTGAGCTTCACCACCGCCATGACCCGCACCGGCGACCTGCAGTGCGGCATGGGCCCAGGCCAGCGCGCCGACACCGAGGTCTTCTACATGGCCGGTCGCCAGCTGGCCCCCCTGAGCCAGGGCCTGCTTGACGCGGGCTGGCCGGCTGACACCGAAGTGAGCGTGGTCTCGCGAGCAGGCTGGCCCGACATGCGCCACACTCTGCACACCGTGGGCAGCCTGGACGATGCCAGCGTGGTCCACGCGGGGCGACCCACGCTCGTGATCGTGGGTGCCGGCGCAACCGACATCCCCGTGCAACCTTTGACGCACATGCCCTTGTGCGGCGAAGGCTCTCCCTCCTCGGCCGATTGATGGCGGCTTCAGCCGCTAAAATCGCGCCCCAATCCCCTTAACTGATTCAAGAGAACAGACATGACCCACGTCGTCACCGAAGCCTGCATCCGCTGCAAATACACGGACTGTGTGGACGTGTGCCCTGTGGACTGCTTCCGCGAAGGCCCGAACTTCCTGGTCATCGACCCGGATGAGTGCATCGACTGTGCCGTCTGCATCCCCGAATGCCCTGCCAACGCCATCGTCCCCGAAGAAGATGTGCCCGGCAACCAGCAGAACTACATCGAACTGAACGCCGAGCTGTCGAAGCTGTGGCCCAGCATCACCAAGCGCAAGGATCCGCTGCCTGACGCCGACGAGTGGAAAGACAAGGTCGGCAAGCTCGACCAGCTGGTTCGCTGAACCAGCGTCTGCCCGTGAGCGCCACGCGATGAGCCCCTGCACCGATGCCATCGTCATCGGAGCCGGACCGGTCGGCCTGTTTCAGGTCTTCCAGCTCGGCCTGCTGGGCCTGAAGGCAGAGCTCATCGACGTGTTGCCCGAGGCCGGGGGCCAGTGTGTGGCCCTCTACCCCGAGAAACCGATTTACGACGTGCCCGGTGTGCCCGTGTGCACGGGACGCGAACTGACACGCCAGCTGCTGGCCCAGGCGGCGCCCTTCTTGCCGCCTGACGCCGACACGGGGCGGCCCTGCAACCTGCACCTCGGCCACCTGGTGAGCGAGGTCAGCGCCTTGCCGGAGGGCGGCTACCGCGTCGCCACGGCTCAAGGGCTTGTGCGGCGCGCCAGGGCCCTGTTCATCGCGGCGGGTGCAGGCGCTTTCGTGCCCAAGACCCTGGCCCTGCCGGGGCTGGACGCGGCACCCAACGTGCACCACCACCTGCCAGATGGCACCCCACCAGGCTGGGTCGGTCGGCACCTGATCGTCTCGGGTGGGGGTGACGAGGCCCTGCAGGCGGTGATCGACATCGCGGGGACGAACGCCAGCCATCGCCCTGCAAGACTGAGCCTGCTGCACCGGCGCGACCAGTTCCAGGCCGACCCCGCACTGGACGCCGCCGTCAGGACACTGATCGCCCAGGGCCAGGTGGACCTCATCGTGGGCATGCCCAGCGCCAGCCAGATTTCCCCGCAGGGCACGCTGTCCGCGCTCGACCTGCTGGGTGCCGATGGCCAGACGCGCACGCAGCCCCTGGACCACCTGCTGATCCGCCAGGGCATGAGCCCCAAATTGGGCGCCCTGACGCAATGGGGCATGGCGCTGGAGCGCAAGCAAGTGGCCGTGTCCCCCTCAACCTTCGAGAGTTCACTGCCGCAGGTCTATGCGGTGGGCGACATCAACACCTACCCAGGCAAAAAACGCCTGCTGCTCTGCGGCTTTCACGAAGCAACGCTGGCCGCCCATGCCGCCGCCGCTGCGCTGCGGCCCGACGCGCCCCAACACCTGCTCTACACGACGACGAGCCCCCTTCTGCACGAACGCCTGGGCCTGCTCTGACCCCGGCTCCGGCGCGGGTGTCGAACGCCCCGCGTGTGAAACCGCGTCACACAACGTAAAATAAGGTTTCCGCTGGGGGTGTGGGCAGGCCGTACATGGTCCTGTTCACTGAGAGAGTCCCTTTGAACCTGAACGAGGTCATGCTCGCGTAGGGAAGCGCGGTGCCTGGCCCTGACCGCCTCTCTGGCGGCGTTCGCCCACACCACGGCTTGCCTGTGCGCGCCCGACCGCAGCACCGAGCACACAGCCGTACCATGCGCAGCCTACCCGCCCACCTGTCTCGTCTCAGCCCTCTGGGCTTTGCCGCCCTCTGCCTGATGGCTTCGGTCGCCCAGGCCCAGTCCAGCACCGAGGCCAGTCTGCCGGACGTCACCGTGAACGCGCCCAAGGAGCGCGAGGCCCGCGCCAGCATCGGTGGATTCGGGCAGGAACCCGCATGGCAGGCCCCCTTGCAGGCCAAACGCTTCAGCAGCGAGGCCCTGAAAGACGCCCAGGTCAAGGTGCTGGCCGACATCACCAAGCTCGACGCCAGCATCAGCGATGCCTACAACGCCGCAGGCTATTGGGATGTGATGGCCGTGCGCGGCTTCACCCTCGACAGCGCCTACAACCTGCGCCGCGAAGGCCTGCCGATCAACAACGAGACCAGCATCCCCCTCGACAACAAGGCGGGTGTGGAGGTGCTCAAGGGCACCAGCGGCATCCAGGCGGGCACCAGCAGCCCGGGCGGCCTGATCAACTACCTCGTCAAGCGTCCGACCGGCACCCTGCGCACGGCCGAACTCAGCGTGGACCAGCATGGCGACGTGCTCACCGCGGTCGACCTCAGCGAGCGCTTTGGCGCCACCCAGGCCCATGGGTTGCGCATCAACGCGGCCAACGAGCGCCTGAACACGGCCATCGACAACACCAAAGGCAACCGCCAACTCCTGGCCCTGGCGACCGACTGGCGCGTGCAGCAAGGCACCCTGCTTGAGTTCGAGATCGAGTACAGCCGCCGCAGCCAACCTTCGGTGCCTGGCTTCAGCATGCTGGGCAGCACCCTGCCCCTGGCCAGCAGCATCGACCTCAACCGCAACCTGAACAAGCAAAGCTGGGCGGCCCCCGTGGTGCTGCAAGGCACGACCGGCAGCCTGCGCCTCACGCAGGAACTCGGTGGCGGCTGGAAAGCCGTGGGCAGTTACGGTGAGCAGCGCCTGCGCAGCGATGACAGCGCCGCGTTCCCGTACGGCTGCAGCAATGGCGACGGCTACCTTGCCGACCGCTACTGTGCGGATGGCAGCTTCGACCTCTACGACTACCGCAGCCTGGGCGAAGTGCGCGTGACCCGTGCCCTGGACGTGAACGTGTCGGGCGAGGTTCGCACGGCCGGCATCCGGCATGAGCTCACCACCGGACTCACCCGCAGCCTGAGCCGCGTCGACGTGCCCACATCCAACTACGATTACGTGGGAGCGGGCAGCGTCTACAGCGACGTGGACAACCCGGCGACCAACCTGGCCCCCACCAGCGCCCAGAACGACAAGCAATCGCGCAACACCGAGCTCTACCTGCGAGACAGCCTGCGCCTGAGCGAGGCATGGCGCGCCTGGCTGGGCCTGCGCCACACACAGCTGAGCCGCACCCAGTCCCTGTCGGACGGATCCCAGCCGGCCGCGCGCTCCAGGCAGTCGTTCACGACGCCCTGGGTCGCGGTGGGCTACGAGTGGGCGCCTCGCCAGCAGGTCTACGCCAGCTGGGGGGAAGGCGTGGAGGTGCTGCCGGCACGTTTCAGCGGGCCCTACACCACTTACACCAACAACGGCGAAATCCTGCCCGCTGCCAAAAGCCGCCAATGGGAAGTGGGGGTGAAGGGGCAACTGGCGCAAACGGACTGGTCGGTCAACTGGTTCCATGTCGTGCGCCCCGAAGCCGCCAGCATCACCCATGACGACGACAGCAAGACCTACCAGCGTGACGGCGACTCCCGCCACCAGGGCCTGGAAGCCCAACTGGCCACCCGCATTGGCGCCTGGGGCCTGAACGCCTCGGCCATGGTGCTGGACGCCGAACGCCGCCACAGCGCCAACAGCGCGGTCAACGGCAAGGCGCCGGCCAACGTGCCCGACTACAGCGTCAAGCTGGGCAACAGCTACCGCGTCGCAGCCCTCCCTGGCCTGAGCCTGCTGGGCGATGTGGTGCACGAAGGCCCTCGCACGGCCGATGTCGCCAACGGCGTGCGCATCCCCGCGTGGACGCGCCTGGACGCTGGCCTGAGCCTGGCCCAGCGCCTGGGCGCCAACGCCGTCACCTGGCGTCTGGGCATCACCAACCTGCTGGACACCAAGGCCTGGCGCGAATCGCCCAACCAGTTCGACCACATCTACCTGATCCCCCTGGCCGGCCGCACGGTCACGGCCTCGGCCATCTGGAGCTTCTGAGGCTGGCGCACACGGGCGCTGTTGCATGGCCCACACAGCCTGGTCAGCGCACGCGGCATTTGCGAACCATCAGGAAATGATGTTATAGTCTTGGTCTCGACAGGCAGCAACGCTTTATAGCAAACTGTTTGAAGAGACACACCGAATGTTCCTCGATAGCTCAGTCGGTAGAGCGCCGGACTGTTAATCCGTAGGTCCCTGGTTCGAGCCCAGGTCGAGGAGCCAACAATTCAAGTGGCATGGCGTGAAAGCGCGGTGCCAGGGTTGCAAAACCCAGCCGACATATTCCTCGATAGCTCAGTCGGTAGAGCGCCGGACTGTTAATCCGTAGGTCCCTGGTTCGAGCCCAGGTCGAGGAGCCAAACAAAAAAGCCGCCTTGTGCACACCGTGCAAGGCGGCTTTTTTCATGCGGCCGCCCCACCCTGCCTCGCACCGCAGGGTTGCGGCAGGCCACCACATGAGGCCTCGATGCCGGGCGTGGCATACAGTCAGGCCAAAGGACACCATCACCCGCATGAAATCCGCCCTGTTCGTTGATTTTGACAATGTCTACTCGGGCCTGCGCCGCCTGGACCTGGCCTACGCCGAGGCCTTCGCCAGCGACCCGCTGAGATGGATGAACTGGCTCACCGGCCAGTTGCCCCTGCCCGCAGACGCCGACGAGGGCGGCAAGCGCCGGATCCTCGTCCGCCGCTGCTACCTCAACCCGGTGATGTACCAGCGCTTTCGCTTCGGTTTCAGCCGCGCGGGCTTCGAGATCGTCGACTGCCCGCCCATGACCACGGCCGGCAAGACCAGCACCGACATCCACATGGTGCTCGACATCGTGGACGTGCTGCTCAGCCCCACGCGCTACGACGAGTTCATCGTGTTCTCGGCCGATGCCGACTTCACGCCCGTGCTGCGCAAGCTGCGCCGCGACGACCGCCGCACCACCATGTTCGCGGCGGGCGCCACCTCGGCCTCCTACGATGCCTCGGCCGATCTGATCATCAACCCCGAGGCCTTCATCAGCGAGGCCCTGGGCTTCACCGATGAAGAACCTCTGGCCGAAAAGACCACCGACTTCGATGGCCTGCTCGCACAGGCCGAGGCCGTGACCTGGAGCGTGGTGGACAAGGCCAGCGAGCCGGTGCCCCTGCCCACGCTGACCCGCATCCTGGCCCAGCAGGTGCCGGGGCTGACGGCCAGCAACTGGGCGGGTCGCGGCACCTTCTCCGCCCTGCTGCGCGACCTGCCGCTGAGCCCTCTGCGCATCGATCGGGAAGCCAACTGCCTGCTGGACCCGCGACGCATCGGCACCGAGCGCGCCACAGCCGACCGTCTGCCAGAACGCAGCCCATCGGCTCAGGGTGAGCGCCCCGCTTCACACGGCGTCGAACGCGTGCCCAATGCGCCCGACAAGGCCGTGGCGCCCACGCCCCACAACCCCGCCACCCAGAGTGCTGGCGCCCTCACGGCGGCACCACCGGCTGGGATCTTCCAGTTGGCCCCCGCCCCCTCGCAGGCCGAATTCAAGCAGCAGGTGGAGCGAGTGCTGTCGGAAGAGGTGGCGGCATCGGCCCGCCCGATCGCGGTGGCGCGCCTGGCCCACACCGTGCGCCAGCGCTGCCCCGGCATCGAGGTCGACTGGGCTGGCTGCGGCACCTTCAAGCGCCTTCTGGAGGCCGTGCACCCGCAAGGCGTGCAGATCTCCTGGGCCCAGCTGGGCGGCTACGCCTTCGACCCGGCCAGGCACTCGCTGGATTTCATCCAGGACAACACCCAGGCCCGCGGCCCGCAAGGCGAACAGGATGCCCGCTGGCCCAAGGTCGCGCCCATGCTGCAGGTGGCCAGCTTCCCCGAGCTGGACAGCGCCCAGTACCGCGCCGTGCTGCAGGCCCTGGCCCAGACCCTGCGAGAGGGACCGTTTGCGCTGGCCGCTGCCACCAAGCGTGTGCGCGACCTCTGCGTCGACCAGCACGTGGCCGTGGCCCGCGCCGACATCAACACCCTGCTGCGCGCCCTGCTCTTCTCGGGCTTCGACCCCGCGCAGGCAGACAGCAGCGTCGACAGCCTGGTCGTGCTGGCCTGCGGGGTGGCCCTGGCCGCCTGCCGCCGTGAAGGCATGGCCGTGGACGACGAAGACCGCGCCTTGCTCTTGAGCTGGATGGGCGCTGGCGACTGAGCACGCTTCAGAACGCGTGCCCAGGCTGCGCGGGCAGCCAGGGATCGGGCGCCTGGGCATCGAACTGCTCGAAGAGGAAATCGATGAAGGCGCGGGTGCGCGCCGGCACGTGCTTGCGAGAGGGGTAGGCCACGTACAGGTTGACCACCAAGAGATGCCAGCCTGTCAGCACGCGCTGAAGACGCCCTGTGGCCAGCTCGTCGTGGGCCGCATAGCTGGGGAGGCCGGCGATGCCCAGGCCACTGCGCGCCGCCGACAAGGCGGTGTCGAGGTGCGAGGTCTGCAAGGGGCCTGGCGAGGTCTGCAAGCTCGCGGCGGCCTGCTCGTGAGCGGGGTCCTCCGGGTCATCGGGGTACAGCGTCATGTCGCGCGCACCGGCCGGCCCGATCAGTTCATGGAGAGCCAGGTCCGCCGGCTTTTTGGGCCGCCCATGTCGCTTGAGGTAGGCCGGTGAGGCGCACAGGATCACGCGCGAGCGCAGGAGTTGGCGCGCAACGAACTGCCCGTCAGGCGCGCCATCCTGGCGCGTGATGAGGCTGACGTCGAAGCGCTCGTCGATCGAATCGATGAGCCCGGGCGCCACCAGCTCCACACTCAGGTGCGGGCAACGGGCTCGAAACAGGCCCAGACGAGGGGCCAATTGGCTCGCTGCAAAGGCCGGGGGCGCGAGGACCTTGATGGCCCCATGCAGCCCGCCGCTGTTGGAGCGCACCAGGGTTTCGGCCTCGCCCAGATCGGCCAGGATGCGCACGACCTGCCGCTGGTAGGCCTCACCCGCCTCGGTCAGCACCAGCTTGCGCGTGGTGCGGTTGAGCAGGCGCACGCCCAGGTGGGACTCGAGGTCGGCCACCAGGCGCGTGACCACCGAGGGAGAGAGGTCGAGCGCCCGCGCGGCCGCCGCAAAGCCGCGGCACTCGATGACCTTGCAGAAGACCTGCATGCTGTGGAGTCGGTCCATGGCGAAAGATTGTTGCCAAATTGGCAATGGTGCCTTGCGCCGCGGCAGCTTGGACGACCCTGCCCGGCTCTTTACATTGGGTCATGCGCTTTGCACAGCGCCCTTCCAAACCGAACCGCACAAGGACCCACCATGACCGCCCCCCGCCTTGCCATCGCCCTCCTCGCTGCCACCGCCGTCTTTGCCATCTCGGCCCAGGCCGCCGAATCAGGCATCGATGCCCGCACCACCACTGGCGCCAGCACCGTCACCCGTGAACAGGTCACGGCCGAATTCCTCCGCGCACGCGCCGCCGGTGAACTGGATTTCAGCCGCCAGTTTGAACCGAGCAACCTGAGCCGCACGCGTGACAACGCGGCTCCGCAGGCCGCCAGCGTGACAGCACCCAGCAAGGCCGCAGAGCAGCAGCCCGCCACGGGAGCGAGCGAGGCCAAAGCCGCCTACCGCCAAGCCATGGCCGTGGGCGACGAAGACCGCGGCCGCACGCTTTCCGTGGCCGCACTGACCGATGGCCAGGTCACGCCAGCCGAGGCCACGACCACCCGGCACGCCAGCGCCCCCAGCGAGTACACCGGCACGCTGCAGTGATGCGCAGCCCCCCGCGTTCACCCAAGGCATTCACCCTAGGCGGTAGGTCTCGAGGTGGATGCTGGTTTCGGTGTTGCTGATGCCCTTGATCAGCCGCACCCGCTCCAGGATCTTGGAGAGCGCTGCCAGGTTTTCGGCGCGCAATTCGGCCAGCAGGTCCCAGCGGCCATTGGTGTCGGCCAGGGTGGCCACGCCCGGCTCACCCAGCAAGGTGGCGATCACCGTCCGGGCCTCATTGCCCTCCACCGCGATGCTCATCCAGGCCGTGATCTCGTTCGGCCGGGAATCGGGCCTCAGGCGCACGGTGTAGCCCACGATCACGCCCGTGTCCTCCAGCTTGCGGATGCGGTTGGTGATGGTGCCGCGTGACACGCCCAAGCGGGTGGCCAGCGTGGCCACGTTCATGCGGGCGTCCTGGCGCAGCAGGGAAAGGATCTGTTGGTCGACGGTGTCCATGGAACTTGGGCCTTCTCCTTGCCGAAACGGCATCAAAGGCTGACGTTTTGGCAAATTATTGAGCAAAACACAGCACCCTTTGCGATTTTCATTGACGGCGGCTTTGGACACACTCCTTCCCATGCAAGGAGACACCCCCATGAGCCGCCCTCAGATCGTCACGCGCTACCTCAGCGCCCAGGATGCCGCCGACATCGTCCAGCGCCTCGGTGTGGCGCAGACCCTGCGCGGCATCGCCGACTACATCGAAGCCGACTTCAAACGCTGGGCCGACTTCGACAAGTCCGCCCGCGTGGCCAACCACTCGCGCGATGGCGTGATCGAGCTGATGCCGATCGCCGATGACCGCACCTACACCTTCAAGTACGTCAACGGTCACCCCAAGAACACGCGTCAGGGCCTGCCCACGGTCATGGCCTTCGGCGTGCTGGCCGACGTCGACACCGGCGTGCCAGAACTGGTGAGCGAGCTCACGCTGACCACGGCCCTGCGCACCGCGGCCATGTCGGCCGTGGCGGCCCGTGCGCTCGCCCGCCCAGACAGCCGCGTCATGGCCCTGATTGGCAACGGCGCGCAGAGCGAATTCCAGGCCCTGGCCTTCCACCACCTGCTGGGCATCGCCGAACTGCGCCTGTTCGACGTCGATCCCACGGCCACGGCCAAGCTCATGGCCAACCTCGCCGGCACGGGAATCCGTACCGCGGCGTACCAAAGCATCCGGGAAGCCGTACGCGGCGCCGACATCGTCACCACCGTGACGGCCGACAAGACCAATGCCGTCATCCTCACGGCCGACATGCTCGAGCCCGGCATGCACCTCAATGCCGTGGGCGGCGACTGCCCGGGCAAGACCGAGCTCTCGGCCGACGTGCTGCACGCCGCACGCGTGTTCGTGGAGTACGAGCCGCAAACGCGCATCGAGGGCGACCTGCAGCAGATGCCCGCCGATTTCGCCGTGACCGAACTCTGGCGCGTTCTTTGCGGCGACGCAACAGGCCGACGCCATGCCGACGAGGTTTCCCTGTTTGACTCCGTGGGCTTTGCGTTGGAAGATTTCTCCGCGCTGCGCTTCATGCGCGATGCGGCGATCGCCCAGGGCATGACCCAGACGCTGGACCTCATCCCTGAACTGGACAACCCGAAGAACCTGTATTCGATGATCCGACCCGCAGCGCTCCCAGCCGAAGCCGCCCTTGTCACCACCCGCCAGCCAGGCACCGAGGTGCTGAGCGCATGATCGACACCCAACGCATCCAGGGGGTCAGCCTGATCGGGGTGCCCACCGACGTGGGCGCCGGCAGCATTGGCGCCCGCATGGGGCCCAGCGCCCTGCGCGTGGCGGGCATTGGCGAGGCCATTGCGCGCTTTGGCCTCGATGTGAAGGACTGTGGCGACCTCAATGGCCCCGCCAACCCCTGGCTGCCCGCGGTCGATGGCTTCCGGCACCTGCCCGAAGTCGTGCGCTGGAACGAACTGCTGCACGAAGCCATGTTCGCCGAACTGCAGGCCGATCGCCTCCCCATCGTGCTGGGTGGCGACCACTGCCTGGGCATTGGCTCAATCAGCGCCGTGGCACGCCACTGCCGGGCCACGGGCCGCAAGCTGCGCGTGCTCTGGCTCGATGCCCATGCCGACTTCAACACGGCCACGCTCACGCCCAGCGGCAACATCCACGGCATGCCGGTGGCCTGTCTGTGCGGACACGGCCCGGCCGAGCTCACCCACATCGGCGGCCACGTGCCAGCCATGTCGCCCCACGACATCCGGCAGATCGGCATCCGGTCGGTCGACGAAGGCGAGAAGCGCTTCGTGCACGACATGGGCATCGAGGTGTTCGACATGCGTTACATCGACGAACTGGGCATGCGTCACACCATGGAACAGGCTTTGCTTGATCTGGATGCCGACACCCATCTCCATGTGAGCCTGGATGTCGACTTCCTCGACCCCGACATCGCCCCGGGTGTGGGCACGACGGTTCGAGGGGGGCCCAATTACAGAGAAGCACAGCTGTGCATGGAGATGATCGCCGACACCGGACGGCTGGCCTCACTCGACGTGGTCGAGCTGAACCCCGCGCTGGACGTGCGCAACCAGACCGCCTCGCTGGCGGTCGACCTGATCGAGAGCCTCTTCGGCAAGAGCACGCTGATGAGGCGATCCCCCCGCATCTGAGGCGCGTAGCGGCGCGCCACGGTGTCACCGGCGTGCGGCGGGCAGACCAGGCTGAACCTGGCGCCGCCGCCTCCGGGTTTTGTTGATTGATCTCGCCAGCATCAAGACTGGCTTTCGCTGGCATTTGGACCATTTTTTGACGACTCTTCTTCACCCCACAAGGAATCGACAATGAACAAACCCGGCAAGTGGCTCCGCTACGGTGTGCTGATCGCTGCAACCCTGTCTGCTGCCATCGGCACGCAGGCCCGCAGCCTGGAAGACATCCAGAAGGATGGCAAGGTCATCTTCGCGACGGAGGGGCAGTTCCCGCCCTTCAACTACTTCCAGGGCACGAAGCTGAGTGGCTTCGAGGTGGAGCTGGCCGAGCTGGTGGCCAAGAAGATGGGCCTGACGATCGAGTGGAAGGCGCTGGGCTTTGACGCCCTGCTGGCCGGTCTGCGCCAGGACCGCTGGGATCTGGTGATCGCCTCGCACGGCATCACCGACGAGCGCGCCAAGGCCGTGACCTTCACCAACCCGCATTACTGCTCGGGTGGCCAGGTGGTGGCCATGGAAGCCGGCATCAAGACGGGTGCCGACCTGGCCGGCAAGGTCGTGGCCGTGCAGACGGGCACCACCTACCTGGAGAGCGTGAAGAAGCTGCCCGGCATCAAGGAAGTGAAGAACTTCCCCAAGGACACCGATGCACGCTCGGCCCTGCTGAACGGCCGTGTCGACGCCTGGGTGAGCGACCGTTTCGTGGTCAAGCAGGCCCTGGCCGGCGCGCCCAATGCGGGCATGAAGGTGGGTGACATGGTCTTCATCGAGCGCATCGCCGCAGCCGTGGCCAAGGGCAATGCCTCACTGGCCGCAGGCTACAACAAGGCCCTCGCCGAGGTCATGGCCGATGGCAGCTACGCCGCCTTGTCGAAGAAGTACTTCGGCGAAGACGTGCGCTGCAAGTAAGGCCGGAGCCCCCTCATGAGCCTCTCCCTGCCAAGCTGGCCTGCCAGCTGGAGCAGGCAGGCGCGCAGCAACGCCACCATGGTGGTGGCCAGCGGCGTGCTTGTCCTGATTCTCTGGCTGATGGCCATTCCCCTCTCCTGGGCGCCTGAACCCATCGGCCCGGCCGCACAGGACTTTGCCGAAGGCACGCGGGTGACCGTCGAGCTCACCGTGGTCTCGGGCCTGGTCGGCATCGTCATCGGCCTGATGGCGGCGCTGGGCAAGCTCTCGCGCGTGGCCCCGCTGCGCTGGCTGGCCAGCTTCTACATCTGGGTGGTGCGCGGCACGCCGCTGCTGGTTCAGGTGCTGTTCGTCTACTTCGCCCTGCCCTCGCTGATCCCATCGCTGAAGCTGAGCGACTTCGCCTCGGCCTGCATCGCGCTGGCTTTCAACGTGGGCGCCTACAACGCCGAAGCCATCCGCTCCGGCCTTCAGGCGGTGCCCAAGGGCCAGACGGAGGCGGCCAAATCCCTGGGCATGTCCAACTGGGGCACCTTCATCGACATCGTCTTCCCCCAGGCAATGAAGATTGCGCTGCCCTCGGTGGTCAACAACGTTGTGTCGCTGCTGAAGGACTCGTCGCTGGCCTACACCATCGGCGTGGTGGAGCTGACCAATGTCGGCAACCGCATCCAGGCCGCCACCTTCCAGCCCATGCCCACGCTGATCACCACGGCCCTGGTCTACCTGTTGCTGACGACGGTGCTCACGCAGATCTCCGACGCGGTGGAACGCCGCTATGACGTGGAAGGACGCCGACCATGAGCCAGGCTTTCATCACCGTCGACAAGGTCAACAAGACCTTCGGCAACCACCATGTGCTGCGCGACGTGTGCACGCATTTCGATGCGGGCAAGGTCACCGTGATCCTGGGCTCCTCGGGCTCGGGCAAGAGCACGCTGCTGCGCATGCTCAACCGGCTGGAGACGCACGACAGCGGCACCATCCTGGTCGATGGCATCGAGGTGGGCGACGACGCCCGTGCGCTGGCCGCGCTGCGCCGTGAGGTCGGCATGGTCTTCCAGCAGTTCAACCTCTTCCCGCACCTCACGGTGCTGGACAACGTGACACGGGCCCCGCGCCGCGTGCGTGGCACCCCCAAGGCCGAGGCCGAAGCCAAGGCGATGGAACTGCTGCGCAAGGTGGGCATGGAGGCGCACGCGCACAAGCACCCGTTTGCCCTGTCGGGCGGACAGCAGCAGCGTGTGGCCATCGCCCGGGCCCTGGCCATGGAGCCCAAGGTCATGCTGTTCGACGAACCCACCTCGGCCCTGGACCCGGAAATGGTCAAGGAAGTGCTGGACGTCATGAAGCAGCTCGCACGCTCGGGCATGACCATGATCATCGTCACGCACGAGATGGGCTTTGCCAAAGAGGTTTCCGACCGCGTGCTCTTCCTGAACCAGGGCGAGATCGTGCAGGACCGCCCGCCTGAAGACTTCTTCGACCGCCAGGACAACCCGCGCATCCGCGCCTTCCTGGGCCAGGTGTCGGCCTGATCTGCGGCTCCGCCCCCGTTTTCACCGTCTCTCCGATCTTCGTTTGGTCCTTTCACCCCAAAAGGTATCCCCATGAAAAGAACCGCTTTGACCCTGGCCATGCTGGCCGCTGCCGTCACCTCCCTGCCCGCCATGGCCCAGTCGGCCAAGGACTTCGAGGCCCTGCGCAACGAGGTGCTGCGCCTGCGCCAGGAACTCAA
>NZ_JAIZVX010000117.1 GCF_021768455.1 Aquabacterium sp.
GCGGCCAAAACCGCACCCCAGGCCGTGGCCAAGCCCGCCGCTGCACCGGCTGTGAAGCCTGCCGCCAAAACGGCAGCCAAGCCCGCCGCCAAGAAGGCCGCAGCCAAGTAAGCCAGACCTGGCGGGTGCCGAGCCTGATGGCAGGCACCCGTTTCACCTTTGAAGGAACTCTCCATGAGCACCACCTCCCTCGCTGGCAGCGTCGCGACGCAAGCCAATGTCTACTTCGACGGCAAGTGCGTCTCGCACACCGTGACCCTGGCCGACGGCACCCGCAAGTCGGTGGGCGTGATCCTGCCTGCTGCGCTGACCTTCAACACCGGCGCACCCGAAATCATGGAAACCGTGGCTGGCAAGGCCACCATCAAGCTGGCCGGCGCCACCGAATGGACCACCTACGGTCCGGGCGAAAGCTTCAACGTGCCGGGCAACTCGTCCTTTGAAATCAAGGTCGAGGGCGAGCCCTACCACTACATCTGCCACTTCGGCTGAACCGACAACAGCTCGCCCGGGCGGACGCGCACCGGGCCTGTCTGAACGCGACACCGCTTCGTGCCCACCGGGGGCGCGAGGCGGTTTTTTCATGGGCGACACATTTGTAGCCAGCCTTGTCTGGCAGGTGAAATCGTGTGAAGTTGATCCCCGGCTGTGACACGCGCAAGGTCAACTTGGTATTCTCGGACCGTTTCCCCAACTGCCCCAAGTGTCCCGATCGTGATCCAGTGCCTGCTTGTTGAAGACGATGTCGAGATCCGCGAACTGCTCTGCGGCTACCTGCAGGGATACGGCATGACCGTGGTCGCCGTGCCCACCGCCCAGGCGATGAACGAGGCACTGAAGCGTCAGCAGTTCGACGTGATGCTGCTGGACCTGATGCTGCCCGATGCCAATGGCCTGGACGTCTGCCGCCAGGTGCGCGCGCAGTCCAGCATGCCCGTGATCATGCTGACGGCCCAGGGCGACCCGATCAGCCGCGTGATCGGTCTGGAGATGGGCGCCGACGATTACATCAGCAAGCCTTTCGAGCCGCGCGAACTGGTGGCCCGAGTCAACGCCGTCCTGCGCCGCACCAACGGTGCACGCGGCGGCCCGCAAGATGCCAGTGGCACGCCGCTGGCGCGTTTCCAGGGCTGGTCCTTCGATCGGCTCAAGCGTCAGCTGACCTCGCCCGAGAACGTGGTGGTGCAGCTCTCTAGCGCCGAGTACCGTCTGCTGTCGGTGCTGGTCGACCACCCCGAGCGGGTGCTGTCGCGCGACCAGTTGCTCGACCTCTCGCGTGCGCCCGGCGTGGTCGTGAGCGACCGCAGCATCGACCTGACCGTCTCGCGCCTGCGCCAGAAGCTGCGCGATTGCGGCGAGGGCAGCGGCCTGATCCGCACCATGCGCGGTGAGGGCTACCTCTTTGCGGCCAAGGTGAGCGCTTGAAGAGAGTCTGGTCAGGTCTGTTCAAGGACACCCTGACCAAGCGGCTGTTCCTGCTGATCTGGGCGGCCCTCTTGCTCAGCCATGTGATCGGCTTCTGGTCGGCCTTCGCGGGCGCGCCGGGCTGGCGCCCTACCTTGAGCCAGGTGCCACCCGTGCCCTCGATGCCGCCGTTGCCCGGGGGGCTGCCCGATCGGGATGCAGCGCCAAGCGCAGCGCAGGACGCCAACCGGCCTGAACGCCGTGGCCCGGATCGGCGCCCGGGCCCTTGGGGTGAGGGGCGTACCGGTGCGCCACCCGAGGGCATGGGCCCCGATCGACCCTGGACTGACCGCCCGCACGACCGGGTTCAGTCGCCCGGGCCTTTCCGGGGGGGGCTGCCTTTCGGTGTGCAACCCAATCTGTGGCTGGATTACTTCGTGCGCATCGTGGTGACGGGCGCCGCGGCCTGGCTGGGTGCGCGCTGGCTGACGGCGCCCATGCGCCGCCTGGCCGAGGCTTCGGGGCAGCTGAGCCAGTCTCTGGTGCGCAAGGAACCCTTGCCCCAGCTCGATGAACACCGGGGCACCCTGGAGGTGCGCCAGACGGCCCAGGTCTTCAACGCCATGGCGCGTCAGCTGCAGGACCAGTTCGACGAACGCAGCCTGCTGATGGCCGCCGTCTCGCACGACCTGCGCACCCCACTGACCCGCCTGCGCATGCGCCTGGAACGCCTGCGGCCCGACCCGGTGGCCGAGCGCTGCGTGGAAGACGTGCAGGATGTCAACGCGATGATCGAGGCCGTGCTCGATGCGCTCAACGAGGAACGCCGTCAGGAAGCGCCCCAGACCATCGACGTGCTCTCGCTGGTGCAGGCCATGGCCGACGACATGGCCGAAGAGGGCCAACCCGTCACCGCCGAGGGGGACGCTGCGACCATCCAGGTCCAGCCCGTGGCCTTCAAGCGCATCCTGGGCAACCTCATTGGCAACGCCATCCGCTATGGCCAGCAGGCCGACATCCGCGTGCGGCGCAGCGAAGGCCGCGTGCACATCTGTGTGGACGACCAGGGCCCGGGCATCCCCGCCGACCTGATCGCCGCCGTGTTCAAGCCCTTTGTGCGCCTGGAGACCTCGCGCAACCGGGACACCGGCGGTGTGGGGCTGGGCCTCTACATCGCGCGCGAACTCACGCTGCGCAATGGTGGCCAGATCACGCTGCGCAACCGCCCCGAGGGGGGCTTGCGGGCCGAGATCAGCTTCCCGGCACACCCGCCCGAGGCCTGAGCCTCGGTGCCGTCAGACGACGACGGGTTCGGGCTCCAGGCGGATGCCGAATCGCCCGTAGACGCTCTCCTGGATGGCGCGTGCCAGCGTCACCACCTCGGCGCCACTGGCGCCACCGCGGTTGACCAGCACCAGGGCCTGTCGCTCGTAGACGCCGGCGCGGCCGATGCTCTTGCCCTTCCACCCGCAGGCGTCGATCATCCAGCCGGCGGCCAGCTTGAAGCTGCCATCTTCCAGCGGGTAGTGCACGATCTCGGGGTCGCGACCGATGATGTCGCGGCACTGCTCGGCCGAGACCACCGGGTTCTTGAAGAAGCTGCCAGCGTTGCCGACCACGCTCGGGTCGGGCAGCTTGGCGCGCCGCACCTCGCAGATCCAGTCGAAGATCTGACGCGGGCCGGGTGAGGCGATGCCCGTTTCGGCCATCTTGCGCTCGAGCTCGAGGTAGCCCAGCACCGGCACCCAGGGGCGCGGCAGGCGCAGGCGCACCGTGGTGATCACGCTCTTGCCCTGGAGGTGCTGCTTGAAGACGCTGTCACGGTAGCCGAAGGCGCACTGGGCGGCGTTCAGCGTGATGCTGCGGCCCGTGACGAGGTCGACGGCATCCAGCGATTCAAAGCGGTCTTTCAGCTCGACGCCATAAGCGCCGATGTTCTGCACCGGGGCCGCACCCACCGTGCCCGGGATCAGGGCCATGTTTTCCAGGCCGGGCAGGCCGTGGTCCAGGCACCACTGCACCGTCTCGTGCCATGATTCGCCTGCACCCACTTCCACGATCCAGGCGTCTTCGCGCGCTTCGAGCAGGCGGATGCCCTTGATCTCGAGCTTGAGCACGCACAGGTCGACGTCCTGCGTCAGGACCAGGTTGCTGCCGCCCCCCAGGATGAACTTGGGCGCGATGCCCAGTTCGGGGTGGTTGACCACGCGTTTCACATCGGCCTCGGAGCGCACGCGCACCAGGGCCTTGGCCACCGCTGGCAGGCCAAAGGTGTTGAAGGCCCGCAGGCTGGCGCCGCGCTCGATCTCGAGGGCGGGCGGCGTGGAGGGCGGAACGGCGGTCGGGGAGTGCATGGCAGAATTTTCGCAGACAAAGGAGTAAGCAATGCCCAGTTTTGACACCAAGCTCGATCCGAACCTCGAATCGGTCGACAACGCCGTGAACGTCGCGTCCAAGGAAATCGGCACGCGTTTCGACTTCAAGGGCACCAGTGCTGCCGTCGAGTTCAACAAGAAGGAGAAGGAAGTCACCCTGTTTGGCGACGCCGACTTCCAGATCGAACAGGTGCGCGATGTGCTCTACGGCAAGCTGACCAAGCAGAAGGTCGACATCCGTTTCCTGGACCTCGGCAAGATCGAAAAGATCGGCGGCGACAAGGTCAAGCAGGTCATCAAGGTCAAGGCCGGCATCGAGTCGGACCTGGCCAAGAAGATCGTCAAGCTGATCAAGGACAGCAAGCTGAAGGTGACAGCCAGCATCCAGGGCGATGTGGTGCGCGTGCAGGGCAACAAGCTCGACGACCTGCAGGCCGCCATCGCCCTCATGCGCAAGGACCTGACCGAAGCCCCGCTGACCTTCGACAACTTCCGCGACTGAACACCTTTTGCCCCCCATGCGTCACCTGCTTCGCCTCTTGCCCATGATGGCCTGTGCTGCCCTGGGGTGGGCGTTGCCGATCGAGGGGACCATGGCACAGGCCCAGGGCGCCGCGCCCACCGTGGCCCTGAGCGGCCGCATGGGCAGCAAGGCCCTGCTGGTGGTCAATGGCGGTGCGCCCAAGGCGCTGGCCGCCGGCGAGGTGCACCAGGGCGTGAAGGTGCTGAGCGTGGGGGCCGACCAGACCGTGATCGAGGTGGGCGGCCAGAAACAGGCCTTGACCCTTGGCGGCGCCCCGGTGAGCCTGGGTGGCAAGGGGGGTGACGAAGGGGGCACGCAGATCGTGCTGCAGGCCGTTTCGGGCGGGCACTTCGTGACCGATGGCAGCATCAATGGGCGCAGCACCCGCTTCATGGTCGACACCGGTGCCACCTCGGTGGCCATGGGGGCCGACGAGGCCCGGCGCCTGGGCATCAACTTCGAGTCCGGCCAGCGCATCTACGGCAACACGGCCAATGGCGTGGTGCAGGGCTTCAAGGTGTCGTTGGCCTCGCTGCGCATCCAGAACGTGGTGGTGCACAACGTCGAGGCGGCGGTGCTGCCCCAGCCCATGAACGCCATCTTGCTGGGCAACTCTTTCCTCACGCGCTTCCAGATGAAGCGTGAGAACGACACGCTGACGCTGACGAGGCGTTATTGAGGGATCGCCGGGCCCCATGAGGCCCATTCGTGCGGGTCGTGGGCGCAGAAGATGGTGAGGTCGTCCGGGTGAGCGGCCTTGAGTTCGCGCAGGCGCCGCTGGTTGGCCACGCGCTGCGCCCCGTCCACCTGAACCAGACGCTGGAACACCGTCAGCCCGATGGGGCAGTGCGGTTCGGCGGCCATCTCGCCGTGGAAGAAGTAGGCGTCGCCAGCGTGCAGCAGCCAGCCGCCGTCGGCCCGTACCGCCACGCCGCAGTGCCCCCGAGTGTGCCCGGCCAGGGGCACGAGCAGCACCTCGTCATCGGTGCCCGGCAAGGCATGGATGGCACCCAGGCCTTTCCAGTGCTCGCCCTCCTGCTGGTGGCGCACCCATTGCGGGCCGTGTGCCCATTGGGCCGGGATGTAGCGGCCCTTTTCGGCCAGGCTGGGGCGCTGCATGGCGGCCTGGTATTCGGGCTCGAAGACGTGCACCTGCGCCTGCGGGAAATCGCCCAGGCCGCCGGCGTGATCGAGGTCGAGGTGGGTGGGCACGATGTGGCGCACGTCGCGCGGGTCGAAGCCGAGCTCGCGCACCTGCAGCAGGGCGGTTTCCTCCATCAGCAGGCGCGGCCGCGTGATGGCGTTGAAGGCGGCGCCCAGGCGGCGTGGCTGGGTGACGTCGCCGGTGCCCAGGCCGGTGTCGACCAGGATGAGGCCATCGCGGCCTTCGATCAGCAGGCAATGACAGCACAGGTGGGCGCTGGCGAACCAACCGCCTTCGCCACTGAGCAGGCGCTGACCCAGCGGACACATCGAGCCGCAATTGAGATGGTGAACCTTCATGGGCGCTCCCGCGAGACCGTGCTCGGCGCATGATGGCAGGGGGCGTGGCGTTTGGCGATGTGCGCCAACCCGCGGTGGTGGCGGGGCCGCCACAGTGCCGGTGTGAGCACGCCCGTGCCGGGCCAGGGCGCTCCGCTCAGAGCCCGTGTCGCTTGATCTTGTCGTGCAGGGTGGTCTTGGCGATCTTGAGCGCCTCGGCGCAGCGCGCGACGTTGCCGCCCTGGCGGGCCAGTTCGGCGGCGATCAGGCCGCGTTCGAAGCGGTCCACCGATTCCGACAGCGACAGGTCGGTCGATGCCACCGCGCCGACCGGGCCGGCTTCGTCGAGCACGGCGTTGCGCACGCCCAGCACCAGGCAGTCGGCCACATTGCGCAGCTCGCGCACGTTGCCGGGCCAGGTGTGGGCCATGAGCTTGCCCAGCTGGGCCGCGCTCAGTTCGGGCTGTGGCCGGTTGAAACGCTGGGCGGCCAGCAGGGTGAAGTGCGCCATCAGCATGGGGATGTCCTCGCGGCGTTCGCGCAGCGGGGGCAGTTCGATGGTGACGACGTTGAGGCGGTAGTAGAGGTCTGCGCGGAAGGAGTTGTCCTGGGCGCGCAGCAGCAGGTCGTCCTTGCTGGCCGCCACCACGCGGCAGTCCACCTCGATGGCCTGGTTGGAGCCCAGTCGCTCGAGCTTGCGTTCCTGCAGGACGCGCAGCAGCTTGATCTGCATCCCCATGGGCATGCTCTCGACCTCGTCCAGGAAGAGCGTGCCGCCCTGGGCGTACTCGATCTTGCCGATGCGTTTTTTCTGCGCCCCGGTGAACGCGCCGGCCTCGTGTCCAAAGAGTTCGCTGTCGAGCAGGTTGTCGGGCATGCCGCCGCAGTTCAGGGCTACAAAGGGCGATTCGCGGCGGTGCGAGAAGTCGTGCAGGGCCTGGGCCACCAGCTCCTTGCCGCAACCGGTTTCACCGCGGATGAGGATGTCGACGGGCGACTCGGCCACGTCCAGCACCAGCTTGCGCACGGCCTGCATGGCGGGTGACTGGCCGATGAGCTTGCCCTCGATGCCGCTGCGGTGGGCCAGTTGCTGGCGCAGGGTGGCCACTTCCTGGCTGAGCTGGCGCTTTTCCAGCGCACGGCGCACGACCTCGACCAGCAGTTCCGAGGCAAAGGGCTTGGTGATGAAGTCATAGGCGCCGCTGCGCATGGCGTCGACGGCCAGGCTCACGTCACCATGGCCGGTGATCATGATGACGGGCAGGTTGGCGTCGTGCTGCTGACACAGGCGCACCAGCGAGAGGCCGTCGGCCTTGGGCAGGCGCATGTCGGTCACGACCACGCCCACGGTGCCGCTGGTGATGCGGGGCAGGGCTTCTTCGGCCGAGGCCACGCCGTCCACCGCCAGGCCGGCCAGCTGCATGGCCTGGACGCAGCCCAGGCGCACGTGGGGGTCGTCTTCAACGATGAGGATGGTGAGGGCGAGGCTCATGGGGTCGGCAAGGTGGGGCTGTGCGGCAGGCTGCTGGTGTGGCCCAGTGGCATGGGCCCGATGGGCAGGCCGTCCAGCCGTTTTTCGGGCAGGGTCACGGTGAAGCAGGCGCCGCCTTCGGGCAGGTTGTGCGCGCTGAGTTCGCCGTGGAAGTCCCGAACGATATCGCGAGAAATGGACAAGCCCAGCCCCAGACCGATGCCCACGGGCTTGGTCGTGAAGAAGGGCTCGAAGAGGCGGTCGAGCATGTCGGGCGGCACACCGCTGCCGGTGTCGGTCACGGTGAGGCGCACGTGGCCGTCATCGGTGCCCTGGGCGGCCAGGGTCAGCACCTTTTCGGGGGCGTCGCGCATGGCGTCGAGGGCGTTGCCCACCAGGTTGATGATGACCTGTTCCAGGCGGTTGGGGTCGCACCAGGCGAGGGTGTGCCCTTCCTGGCAGTGGTTGACCAGGGTGATGCCCTCGCTGCGCAGGCGTGAGGCGAACAGCAGCAGGGCATTGTGGGCGGCCTGGGCGATGTCGGTGCTGGCGGGGATGGAGGGGGACTTGCGCGCAAAGCCCTTGAGCGGCTGCAGGATGCCACCCATCTGGTCTGCCAGACGGTTGATCAGGGCCAGGTTGCTGCCCACGGTGTCGAGGTCGCCACGCTTGAGGAACTCGCTGGTGTTGCCTGAGAGTGTGCGGATGGCGCCCAGCGGCTGGGCCAGCTCGTGCGTGATCCCGGTGGAGAGCTGCCCCAGCACGGCCAGCTTGGCGGCCTGTACCAGCTCGTCCTGGGCGGCGCGCAGGGTCTGTTCGGCCTGGATGCGCTCTTTCACCTCCTGGCGCAACAGGTCGTTGGTGTTGCTCAGGGCCTGGGTGCGGCGCGCCACCTTCTGTTCGAGCTGGGCGTTGGCGCGTTCCAGCATGCGTTTGGCGGCCAGCTTCTGGGTGATGATGCGCCGGCGCTGGTTGACCACCAGCCACAGCAACGACACGAAGGCGGCGGTGGCGCTGCTCAGCAGGCTCACCAACATGGCCTGCTTGCGCACCGTGGCCAGGTTGGAAAACACCAGCAGCTGCCAGTTCATCTTCTGGATGTGCAGGCCTTGCACCAGCAGATCGTTGCCTACATGGGTGGGCATGCCGCTGCCGTTGACCACCAGGCCTTTGTTCAGTGCCTCCTGATCCTGCCCGGCCAGGCGGGCACTCAGGGCAAAGCGCGGCAGGCTCTTGAGGTTGTAGAGCTGGTTGATCTGCAGCTCGACGCGCTTGTCCAGGGGCTGGTCGATCAGGGTGTTGTACTGCCAGTCCGGCAGGGACGACAGGATCACCACCTGGTTCTCGTCGGCAATCAGGGCGGGCACGCCCAGCAGCGACCAGGCCTGCTCGATCGGGGTCAGCGGGATCTTGATCACGGCCACGCCCACCACACGGTTGCCGTCGCGCACCGGGCTGGAGAGGTAGTAGCCGGGCACGCCGCTGGTGTTGCCGATGGCGAAGTGGTGACCGGTGCGCCCGGAGAGCGCCTCGATGAAATAGGGCCGAAACGACAGGTCTTCGCCCACGAAGCTGCCGGGCTCGCCGCTGTTGCTGGAGGCCAGCACGATGCCGCGCTCGTTGAGGACGTAGGCCGCGGTGCTGCCCAGGTGGCCGTTGAGCTGCTTGAGGTAGCGGTTGACGGCGTTGCGGCGGGCCGCATCGGCCTGGTCGCCCATCAGCCCCACGACCTCGGGGTTGAGCTGGATGGTGGCCGGCACATGCTCCAGCCGGTTCAGCATGCTTTCGGCGGCGGCGGCGAAGAGCTCCAGCCGGTGCCCAGCATCGGTGCGCACCGAGGTCATGCCCTGGCGCAGGCTGAGCTCGTAGCCCACGAGGCCCGCGACCAGCATCAGGGCCAGGGCCACGCCTCCGACCAGCAGGGTGCGTGTGCGCCCGAGGATGTCCGGCATCGAGAGCGGCTCCTTCATGTGGAGCCAGGAGGTGTCTGACTCGGGCGTGGGCGAGGCGGGTTCTGACATGCCGGTGCTTTCAAAGCCAGGGGCGCTGCGGGGCGTGCCGGCAGCCCCGAGCCGGTGGCATCACCTCAGTGGTTGAGGATGCGGGCCAGGAACTGCTGCGCGCGGGGCGATTCGGGGTGGTCGAAGAAGTCGTTCTTGGGGCGGTCTTCCACGATCTTGCCAGCATCCATGAAGATCACGCGGCTGGCGACCTTGCGGGCAAATCCCATTTCGTGCGTCACGCACATCATGGTCATGCCTTCCTGGGCCAGCTCCACCATCACGTCCAGCACCTCGCCGACCATTTCGGGGTCGAGGGCGGAAGTGGGTTCGTCGAACAGCATGACGATCGGGTCCATGCACAGGGCACGGGCAATCGCCACACGCTGCTGCTGGCCGCCAGAGAGCTGGCCGGGCATCTTGGGCGCCTGGATCTTCAGGCCCACGCGGTCCAGCAGGGCCATGCCCTTGGCGACCGACTCTTCCTTGCCGCGGCCCAGCACATGCTGTTGGGCCAGGACCAGGTTGTCGATGATGCTGAGGTGGGGGAAGAGTTCGAAGTGCTGGAACACCATGCCGACGCGGCTGCGCAGCTTGGACAGGTTGGTCTTCGGGTCGCCCACCGAGGTGCCATCGACCAGGATGCGGCCGGACTGGAAGGGCTCCAGGCCGTTGACGGTCTTGATCAGGGTGGACTTGCCGGAGCCCGACGGGCCGCAGACCACGACCACTTCGCCCTTCTGGACGGTGGTGCTGCAGTCGGTGAGCACCTGGAAGGCGCCGTAGTGCTTGGAGACGTTCTCGATCTGGATCATGTTGGGTGCTCGGTGAAGGGTGGTTTCAGGCGAGGATCAAATGGGGCGCGGAGGGCCGTTGGGGCGCTTTCAGGCCCGTTCAGGCGCGCGCCGGCTTGCGCTGCAGGCGCTGAACCAGACGCGAAAGGCTGAAGCACAGCACGAAGTACACGGCGCCGGCAAAGAGCAGCAGCTCGACCAGGCGGCCGTCGCGGTCGCCCACCTTGTAGGCGGCGCCAAAGAAGTCGGCCAGTGCCGAGACATAGACCAGCGAGGTGTCCTGGAACAGCACGATGGCCTGGGTCAGCAGCAGCGGCACCATGTTGCGCAGGGCCTGGGGCAGGATCACCAGGCGCATGGTCTGGCCGTAGGTCAGGCCCAGGGCGGAGGCGGCGGCCATCTGGCCTTTGGGCACGCTCTGGATGCCGGCGCGGATGATTTCGGCGTAATAGGCCGACTCGAACAGCGCAAAGCCCACCAGGGCGGAGACCATGCGCACGTCGGTGCCGGGCTGCAGGCTGAACAGGCTGCTGAGCAGCTGCGGGATCACCAGGAAGAACCACAGCAGCACCATCACCAGCGGCACAGCGCGGAAGAGGTTGACGTAGCCGGTGGCAAACCAGCGCAGCGGCGCGCTGGACGATAGCCGCATCATGGCCAGCAGCGTGCCCCACACCATGCCGACCACCAGGGCGGTCAGGGTGATTTCCAGGGACACCAGCAGGCCTTCGCCCAGGAAGGGCAGGGCGTTGGGGATGGAAGACCAGTCGAATTCGTAAGCCATGTTCGTCTCCTTGCCTCAAGAGCCCATGTAGCCGGGGACGCGCAGCTTGCGCTCCAGACGGCCCATCAGGAACATCACGATCACGTTGATCGCCAGGTACATCAGCGTCACGGCGATGAAGGACTCATAGGGCTGGGCGGTGTAGTCCACCAGCTGGCGACCTTGGGCGGCCAGCTCCAGCAGGCCGATGGTCGAGCAGACGGCCGAGTTCTTGAAAATGTTGAGGAATTCCGAGGTGAGCGGCGGCACCACCAGGCGGAAGGCCATGGGCAACAGCACCAGGCGGTAGGTTTGCGGCAGGGTCAGGCCGAGTGCCAGGGCGGCACGGGTCTGGCCGATGGGCAGGCTCTGGATGCCGGCACGCAGTTGCTCGCACACGCGGGCGCTGGTGAACAGCCCCAGACAGATCACCGCGGCACCAAATTGCTGCACCACCGGGGGCAGCTGCTTGATGGCGTCACCCCATGCCGTGGGCAGGAGTTCGGGCACGATGAAATACCAGATGAACAACTGCACCAGCAAAGGGATGTTGCGCAGCACCTCGACATAAGCCGTGGCGATGCCCGACATCCACTTCACTGGCGCCGTCCTCATGACGCCCATCAGGGAGCCGATCAGCAGGGCCAGGATCCAGGCACTCAATGACAAGGCCACGGTCACCTTCAAGCCGGACCACATCCAGCCGAGGTAGGTGCTGCCGTCGCCGACAGCCGTGACTTGAGAAAAAACTGCCCAGTTCCATTGGTAGGCCATGCGTACTCCTTGATGGGTTCAATGCGTCAGAGGGTCACGCGCTCATCAGAACGCGTGGCGGATGCCCAGTTGCAGGGCCTTGACGTCTTTGCCGGGTGCCGTGGCGGGGCCCGAGCCGGTGGCGCCGGTGGCCGTCCAGTTGGTAGCCGAGCCGTTGTTGATCAGCGAACCCACAGCGTAAACGGTCGTGCGCTTGCTCAGGCCATGGGTGTAGCCCAGGCTGAGTTCGCTGGAACCAAAGCCGTCGATGTCCTTCGAGCGGCTGCCGGCCACTGCTGCGGTGACGGTGTCCATGGCGTTCACAGGGACGTTCACACCCAAGTAGCCTTCCACGCGCTTGCCGTAAGCCGATGCGGCGGTGCTGTCAACCAGCTTGGCCAGGTCCAGGTCCTTGACCCACTGTACGCCACCCAGCACCTTGAAGGCGCCGAAGTCGTAGGCAGCGGTCGCCAGCACGGAATTGGTGTCCTTGCCAGTGGTAGCCGTGCGCTTTTGCTGGGTCAGCGTCAAGGCTGCGCTGTAAGGGCCTGCGGCGTAGTTGACGGCACCAGAGTAGATGTTGCCGTAAGCCTTTTGGCCGGCCGTGGCGCTCTCGCCCAGCGAGACCAGCGCTTGTGCGCTGAAGCCGCCAGCCACGGGGCTCTTGTAGGCCACCGAGTTGTTGGCGCGCACGGTGGTCGACAGGATGCCACTTTCGACGCCAGAACCCAGACCCGTGCCGAAAGCGTCAAAGCCGTCGATGTTCGAGAACTGAGGGGTGTACTGGCGACCCAGGGTCAGCTGACCCAGGCTGGACGATTGCAGGCCGACGTAGGCCTGGCGACCAAAGGCCAGACCGCCCTGGCCGGATGAACCGGTGTCGGCGTTGATGCCCATTTCCAGTTGGAAGATGGACTTCAGGCCGTCACCCAGGTCTTCAGCACCTTTGAAGCCAACGCGGGAGCCGTTGAGGCCACCGGATTGGATCTGGGTCTGGGTGGAGGTACCCTTACCGTATTGCAGGTACATGTCGACCACGCCATAGACGGTCACGGTCGATTGGGCCGAAGCGGCGAATGCCGAAGAGGCCAGCAGGGCAGCGATGCTGACTGCACGCAGAGAGATGGAACGGGCTTGCATTTCAATACTCCATGAAGATGCGTTGGATGTCCTTGCTGTCGTTGGTGCGGGTCAGCGCCAGGGCAGCGAGGATGCGGGCTTTCTGGGGGTTCAGGTCGTGGGCGACCACCCAGTCGTACTGGTCATCGGGCTGCTCGGCATTGCGCAGCACGAAACCACCGCCGACCACGCGGGCCGAGCGGATGATCTGAATGCCCTTGGCGCGCAGTTCGCGCAGGGCAGGGACCACCTGGTTGGCCACCGAGCCATTGCCGGTACCGGCATGGATCAGGGCCTTGGCGCCGTTGGCCGCAAAGGCCTTGTAGGCGATGTCGTTGGCGTTGCCATAACCGTAGGCGATGTCGACCTGCGGCAGGGCATCGATCTTGTCGATGTCGAACTCCGAGTTCGTGGTGTGGCGCTTGACCGGGGCACGGAACCAGTAGGTCTTGCCTTCCACGACCATCCCCAGGTCACCCCAGGGGCTCTTGAACGCTTCGGTGCGGATGTTGACCGACTTGGCCACGTCGCGACCCGAGTTGATCTCGTCGTTCATCACGACCAGTGAGCCTTTGCCGGCGCTCGAAGGCGAGGCGGCGGTGGCCACGGCGTTGTACAGGTTCAGGGCGCCGTCGGCCGACAGGGCGGTACCCGGGCGCATCGAACCCACGACCACGATGGGCTTGTTGGTGTGAACGGTCAGGTTCAGGAAGTAGGCGGTTTCTTCCAGGGTGTCGGTGCCGTGGGTGACCACGATGCCGTCGACATCGGATTGCTTGGCCAGGGCCGAAACGCGCTTGGCCAGCTTGACCAGGTACTCGTTGGTGAAGCTTTCAGAGGCGATCTGGAAGACCTGCTCGCCGCGCACATTGGCCAGGTTGCCCAGTTCGGGCACCGAAGCCAGCAGCTTGTCGACCGGCACCTTGGCGGCCTGGTAGGTGGCGCTGTTGGCGGCCGAGGCGCCAGCGCCGGCGATCGTGCCGCCGGTGGCCAGGATCACGACCTGGGCCTTGGCGGCCGTTGCGGCTTGGGCCAGGGCGCTTTGCGCTGGCGCGAAGCCCAGGGCGATGGCACTGCCCATGGCCGACAGCCACAGATCGTGGTGATGCTCGACCATGGTCAACCCTTCGGCGCCGTCCAGTTGTACGGCGAACTTGGCCGACAGCTG
>NZ_JAIZVX010000118.1 GCF_021768455.1 Aquabacterium sp.
TCATCGAGGTCTTCCTGGAACCAACGTGCCCGTTCTCGGCCAAGGCGTTCAGCAAGTTGGAAGCCCTGTTTTCGGCAGTCGGTCCAGAAAAAATGACCTTGAAAATCCGACTTCAATCTCAACCCTGGCACACATTTTCATCGGTGGTGTGCCGAGCTGTGCTGGCCGCAGCACGCCATGACGGGCTCAATGAACAGACGAGACTGAACGCACCCTGGAAGGTTCTTCAGGCTGTGTTTGCCCACCGCGAAGCCTTTGTGCTGGAAAAACACGCCACCGGGCCCAATCTCGACCAATCGCCACGCGACGTGCTGAGGTTGATCGAAAAGCTCAGTGGCGTGCCCGTGGTCGAGGCCTTCCAGGAACCCAGCCTTGACGTCGACCTGAAGTGGCATGCACGGTACGCCCGCCAAAACGGCATTCACGGCAGCCCCAGCTTCATGGTCGATGGGCTCCTGGCCGCCGACATCAACAGCGGCGACGAGTTGAGCGTCTGGCTCGACAAGATGAAGCTGGCCTGAAGCGCCAGGTTTTGCGCCAAGTGCAATGGACTTTCGGGCAGCAGGACACGGGGATCCGGAACGTTCAAACCCCGTGAGCTCGGGGTTGTGAGTGCATGACGCGCTTCCCACAATCGCGGCCAACAAGCAAAACGACGCAGGGAAGTCCCATGAACCACCTCCAGGCACTGGCCCCAGCGGCCGTGACCACCGCCCTGCCCGCCTTGGCGCGGCAGACGGCCCACTTTCTCTGGTGCACGCTGGACGCCCAGGTCCAAACACCCTGCTACTTGGGCGAGGTGAACATCGCCCCCCTGCTGCTCGACACCATCCAACTCATGGAGGCGGCTCGCCCCCTGGCCACCCTCGTGTCCGTGCTGGCCGTCTCGGCCCTGGTCTGGCGTGATCGCCATGGCTGGCTCGGCTGGCCACGCCGCCTGGGTCGCTGGCTGCAGGCGCGCGGCCCGGCAAGGCGCACGGGCTGAGATCTGTCGCCCTCTGTTCGCCCCGTCAACCTGCGGCGAGCCAACCTGCCAGTTCGGCGGCCGATCGCACGCCCAGCTTGGAAAACACCCGGGCGCGGTGCACCTCCACCGTTCGCACGGCGATGTGCAGATCGTCGGCGATCACCTTGTTGAGCTTGCCTGCTGCCACGCGGGTCATGACCTCGCGTTCGCGCTCGCTGAGGCTGGCCAGGCGGGCCTCGCGTTCCACGCTTCGGGCGTCCTGTGCGTAAGAAGCCGCCTCCACGGCCAGCGCCTGTTCGATGCGGTCGACCAGGGTGTTGTCGCTGTAGGGCTTCTCCAGGAAATCGAACGCGCCCTTCTTCAGCGCCTCGACCACCATGGGAATGTCGCCATGGCCACTCAGGAACAGCAAGGGATTGCGGATGCCCTGTGCCACCAGGGCCTCGTGCAGGCGCAGGCCCGACATGGGCTCCATGCGCACATCCAGCAGGAACACACCACGCACCGGCGCCGGCACCGCAGCGAGGTGCGTCAGCAGCGCAGGGCCACCGTCAAAGGCGTGCACCAGCAAGCCGCGCGAGCCCAGCAAAAACACCAGTGCGTCGCGCACCACCGCTTCGTCGTCCACCAGGTAGACCACACCACTGCCCACCGTCCCTGTCCCGTTCATGCCTGTGATTCCTTGTCTGTTGCATCCTGGCCTTCTTCCGCAGCCGTACCCACCGGCAGGCTAAAGTAGAGGCTGGCGCCGCCCGATTCGCTGGGTTCGGCGCCCAGCACCCCGTAGTGCAGTTCGATGATGGAGCGGCAGATGGCCAACCCCATGCCCATGCCTTCGGGCTTGGTCGAGTAAAACGGCGCGCACATCGCCTCGATGCTGCGGCCGTCCAGGCCCGGCCCGTTGTCGCTCACCGTCACCCGCACCTCGTGCTCGCTGCCCTCGTCGTCCAGCAGGGTGTCCACGCGGACCCTCACGTGCCGCTCACCAGGGCTTTGTGCCAGCGCATCGCAGGCGTTGCGCACCAGGTTGATCACCACCTGTTCCAACAGCACGGCGTCGGCCACCAGCGGCGGCAGGCGTGGCGGGATGTCGATGTGCAGGTGCACCTCCTGTCGAGCGATGTCGCGCTTGAGCAGTGCCACCGCCGAATGGATCAGCGCCGGCAGGTCGCAAGGCTCCAGCTGGGGCTCGCGACGGGTCAGGAACTCGCGGATGCGCTTGACGATGCGGCCCGCATGGCCTGCCTGTTCGCCCATGCGCTGCATCGCCTTGATCAGCTGCGGGTCGGTGTCGGCTCGCGCATTCAGGGCATTGAGCACACCGGCGTTGTAGCTGGCGATCACCGTGAGCGGCTGGTTGAGTTCATGGGCGAGCGTGGAAGCCACCTCCCCGAGCATGGTCAGGCGCGCATGGTGGGCCATGGCCTCCATCTGCTTGCGCTCGCGCTCTTCCAGCTGCTTGCGCTCGGTGATGTTGACGATGGAGGCCATCCAGCCGATCTGGCGCCCCTTGGCGTCGACCAGGGGCGCCTCGAACACCATCACGTCGACCGTGCGGCCATCACGGTGCTGCCAACGGGACTCGTAGCCGTTGCGCGGTGCCTTGCCGGCCATGTTGCGCAGGTGGCGGGTCATGCTCTGGTCATCGTCCGGCACCCAATAAGGCATGGGCGGCAGGAGGCCCACCAGTTCCTCGGGCTGCCAGCCCACCATGTCCGCCATGGTCTTGTTGACGTAGATGAGACGGCCATCGAGGTCGCGCGCACGGATGCCGACGGCCAGTGAATCCTCCATCGCGGTGCGCCAGGCCGCCTCGGTGCGCCAGGCCTCTTCGGCCCGCGACACGCCCCGCATCTGGCGTCGCAGCATGTGGCTGGTCAGCAGCACCAGCACCACAAAACCGCCCATCAGCACCATGGGCAGCGAGCGCCACCAGGGCGTGATGCGGTCCCGCGCCGAGAGCTCGAGCCAGGCTTGCGGCATCGAAGGCCCCAGAGGCACACGGTACCAAGCCTGCTGCGGCAGGCGCGGGCCCTCCACCGTCGAGGCGATCACTTCATCGGATTCGTCCACCAGGCGGATGTCGTACTTGCTGACCAGCCACCAGGGCATCTTCTGGCGCAACAACGCGGCCGCGGAATACCGGGCCACCAGCACCCCACCCAGATGCTGTGGGTTGCCTCGGCGCCAGCTCACGGACAGGTGGCCGGCCAGGCCTGGATCGTCGCTGGGCAGGCGGGCATCGCGGTCGGGCGGACTCGCCCCCTCGGGCACGTGCGCCAGGATCCGACCGGCCTCGTCCAGCCAGGTCACACTCACCCAGAAGCGGCGAAGCCCCTCCAGCACAAGGGGCTGGCGCGCAAAGGCCTCGCGGTCCATCTCTGGGTGGCGCTCCAGGGCCTCGGCAAGCAAGCGCAAGCGAGCCAGTTCGGCATCCAGCCGGATGTTGATCTGCGACTCCAGCGAGAGCGCATCCGAAATCATCGCCGCACGTTGGGCCTCCAGGTCGACCACCTCCTGCTTGCGCAACCAGCCCATCACACCCAGCACGAACATCACCGTCAGCATCAGCGGCCAGGCCCACAGGCCCGGCATGGGGCCGATCGGCATCCCCAGCAGGCGAAGACGGGGTTTGGGGGGCAAGGCCAGTGCCGGGCGCGGCGGCACCTGGACAGGCGGGCTCAAGACAGGATCCTCATGGGGCGCAAGCATCGCCAGAGTCTAGGCGCGAGCCCTACTGGTTTACCCTTGAAACAGGCCGAAATGGGTCCCAAATGTGGAACTCCACAATGGCTCGCCCTGAAAGCAAACGGGAACAATCCGGACACCAAGACCGACAACACCGGAGCCCCCATGACCCGCCTTGCTACCGCCCGTCTGCTGCGCCGCAGCCTGCTGACCCTGGCCGCCACCGCCGCCATGCTGCCTGCCGCGTTTGCCCAGTCGCCCATCGTCATCAAGTTCAGCCATGTGGTCGCGACCGACACCCCCAAGGGCAAGGCCGCCGAGTTCTTCGCCAAGCGCGCGATGGAGCTGACCAAGGGCAAGGTCAAGGTCGAGGTCTACCCCAACAGCCAGCTCTACAAGGACAAGGAAGAAATGGAAGCCCTGCAACTGGGCTCCGTCCAGATGCTGGCCCCGTCCCTGTCGAAGTTTGCGCCCCTGGGCGTGAAGGAATTCGAGGTTTTCGACCTGCCCTTCATCTTCGATGACTACAACGACCTGCACAAGATCACGCAAGGCCCCGTGGGCGCCAACCTGCTGAAGAAGCTGGAATCGCGCGGCATCACCGGCCTGGCCTACTGGGACAACGGCTTCAAGGTCATGTCGGCCAACAAGCCCCTGAAGTCGGTCGAAGACTACAAGGGCCTGAAGATGCGCATCCAGTCCTCCAAGGTGCTGGACGCCCAGATGCGCGCCATCGGCGCCCTGCCCCAGGTGCTGGCCTTCTCTGAGACCTACCAGGCCCTGCAGACCGGCGTGGTCGATGGCACCGAGAACCCGCCCTCCAACCTCTACACCCAGAAGATGCACGAGGTGCAGAAGCACCTGAGCATCACCAACCACGGCTACCTCGGTTACGCCGTCGTCGTGAACAAGAAGTTCTGGGACGGCCTGCCTGCCGACATCCGCACGGCCCTGACCAAGGCCATGGCCGAATCCACCAAGGTCGCCAACGACACCGCCTTCCAGGACAACCAGGATGCCCTGGCCAAGGTCAAGACGTCGGGCAAGACCACCATCTACGCTCCCGGCCTGGCCGAACGCTTCCTGCTGAAGAAGGCCATGATCCCGGTGCACAAGCAAATGGCCTCGCGCATCGGCGACGAAACCATCCAGCAGATTTACAAGGAAACCAACTTCGACCCGTCGAAGCTCTGATTCCCACGTGGGTTGACCTGCACCAGCCCACGCCACGGCGTGGGCTTTTTTTGGCCTCTGTCGGGAGACATGGGGCCCCACACAACGAGGAGAGACCACATGAAGTGGCTTGATCATCTCGAAGAATGGCTCATCACCTTCTTCATGGGCGCGGCAACGCTCATCATCTTTTTCGCCGTGCTGCACCGCTACCTGGTGGGCGTGCACACCCCCCTTCAGGACTGGCTGCTGACCATCGACACGTCCTGGGCCCAGGAAGCCACCATCTACCTCTTCGTGTGGATGGCCAAGTTTGGCGCCGCCTATGGCGTGCGCACCGGCATCCACGTCGGGGTGGACGTGCTGATCAACCAGTTGTCCGAACCCAGGCGCAAGGCCTTTGTGCTGTTCGGCCTGCTGGCCGGCGCCGTGTTCACCGGGATCATTGCCACCATGGGCGCCAACTTCGTTTGGCACAACGGTGCCAACTGGGCCTTCCACCACGCCTTCGACCTGGACATGACCGACCTGATTGAAGGCCCGACCACGCCCGACCTCGAGTGGCCGACCTGGATCATCTACATGGCAATTCCCCTTGGCTCCTCGCTGATGTGCTTCCGCTTCATCCAGGTGGCCTGGAACTTCATCCACACGGGTGAACTGCCCCACCACGACCACGGCCACGTCGACGGCCTGGAAGAAGAAACCAACAAGGCCTGAGGAGCGCCCCCATGAACGGCATCATCATTTTCGGCGTGCTGCTCACGCTGATGCTCACGGGCATGCCCGTGTCCATCTCGCTGGGCCTCACGGTTCTGACCTTCATCTTCGGCTTCACCCAGGTCCCTCTGGAATCGGTGGCACTGAAGCTCTTCACCGGCATCGAGAAGTTCGAGATCATGGCGATCCCCTTCTTCATCCTCGCCGGCAACTTCCTCACCCACGGTGGGGTCGCCAAACGCATGATCAACTTTGCAACCAGCATGGTGGGTCACTGGCATGGCGGCCTGGCGCTGGCTGGCGTGCTGGCTTGTGCGCTGTTCGCGGCGGTGTCGGGCTCCTCGCCCGCCACGGTGGTGGCCATCGGCTCCATCCTGCTGCCGGCGATGACCAAGGCAGGCTTCCCCAAGAGCTTTGGCGCGGGCGTCATCACCACCTCGGGTGCACTGGGCATCCTGATCCCGCCGTCCATCGTGATGGTGATGTACTCGGTGTCGACCAACACCTCGGTGGGCGCCCTGTTCCTCGCAGGCGTCGTGCCTGGCCTCATGCTGGCCTTCCTCCTGGGCCTGACCACCTGGTGGCGTGCCCGCAAGTTTGGCTACCCCCGTCAGCCCAAGGCCACCTTCGCTCAACGCGTCAAGGCCCTGCGCGAGTCCTTCTGGGGCCTGCTGCTGATCGTGGTGGTGATGGGTGGCATCTACACCGGCATCTTCACACCGACCGAAGCCGCCGCCATGGCCGCCGTCTATGCCTTCGTGATCGCCGTGTTCGTCTACAAGGACATGGGCCTGAAGGACGTGCCGCGCGTGCTGCTGAACTCGGCCAACATGAGCGCGATGCTGCTCTACATCATCACCAACGCGGTGCTGTTCAGCTTCGTGCTCGCCAATGAGAACATCCCGCAGCAACTGGCCGACTGGCTGGTGGGCATGGGCCTGGGCCCCATCGCCTTCCTTCTGGTGTGCAACATCCTGCTGCTGGTGGCTGGCAACTTCATGGAGCCCTCCTCCATCGTGCTGATCATGGCCCCCATCCTGTTCCCGGTGGCCATCAAGCTGGGCATCGACCCTGTGCACTTCGGCATCCTGATCGTGGTGAACATGGAAGTGGGCATGTGCCACCCCCCGGTGGGCCTGAACCTCTATGTGGCCTCGGGCATCACCAAGATGGGCATCACCGAACTGACCGTGGCCGTCTGGCCCTGGCTGCTGACCATGCTGGGCTTCCTGGTGCTGGTGACCTACTGGCCCCCGCTCTCGCTGTGGTTGCCGCATCTGCTGATGAAGTGAGGTGAGCCTTCTCAGGCGCACGCCCCGGCTGTTGCGCCTGCTTACAAGCCCAGGTTATCCCTGCCGCCACGCAATAAATGTGTGCATTACACTTTTAAGCAGACCTCCCTGGGCCGCAAGGCCATTCACAGCCCCCTCTCGCAGGGGGCTTTTTTTTGCCTGAGCTCACAGGGCCTGACTTACAATTCAAACTGCTAGGAGAGAACCGACCTCGCGTTGGTCGCCGAAGGCGCAGGGCCGTCACCCGTGTTGGCGGGCGGCCCGAACGCTCAGGCAAAAGGACTGGCACACATGGCAGTGGCCTCAAAGCACCGTCATGTTCCTCACTGGAGAGAGCCTGGCGGCTTCCCTGCGCGCACGCAATGGGGTCAAAGCGAACCAGACCACCGAAGGGGCAAGCCCACGACGCCGCGGCCAGGTCGCAGCGAGGGGTCAATCTCTCAGGTAAAGCGGACAGCGAGGGCAACACCGTGTCACCACGGTTCGGGCGCAGCCTGGGCCGGTGTGGCGCGAATGATTTGTGCTTGCCCTCACCTCCGGCCTTGCCGCCGGCCATTGCCATGTCCGCTGACAACTCTGCCCCGCTGCTCACCACGCCCCTCCACGCCCTGCACATCGAACTTGGCGCCAAGATGGTGCCATTCGGTGGCTACGACATGCCCGTGCAGTACGCCACCGGCATCCTCGCCGAACACAGGCACACCCGCGCCGCAGCCGGGCTGTTCGACGTCTCCCACATGGGCCAGGTGCTCCTCAAGGGCGCAGGCGCCGATGCCGCGCTGGAAACCCTGGTGCCGGTCGACATCATCGGCCTGCCGGCCTTCAAGCAGCGCTACGCGCTCTTCACCAACAACGAAGGTGGCATCCTCGATGACCTGATGGTCACCCGCCGTGCCGACGACCTCTTCGTGGTGGTCAATGCCGCCTGCAAGGCGCAAGACATCGCCCACCTGCAAAGCAGGATCGGACACCTTTGCACCGTGCAACCGCTGCCCGATCAGGCCCTGCTGGCACTGCAAGGCCCCCAGGCCGTGACCGCCCTGGCCCGATTGAACCCAGGCGTGCAGCAACTCACCTTCATGACCGGCGGGCATTTCACGCTCGATGGCATCGACTGCTTCCTGACCCGCTCCGGCTACACCGGTGAAGACGGCTTCGAGATCTCTGTGCCGGCGGCCCAAGCCGAGCAACTGGCCCGCGCCCTGTTGGCCCAACCCGAAGTCAAGCCCATCGGCCTGGGTGCGCGGGACACCCTGCGCCTCGAAGCCGGCCTGTGCCTGTACGGCCACGACATCGACACCAGCACCACCCCCGTGGAAGGTGCCCTCACGTGGGCCATCCAGAAGGTGCGCCGCGCCGGTGGCGAGCGCGCGGGCGGCTACCCCGGAGCCAGCGTGATCGACGCCCAGTTCGCCGAAGGTGCCAGCCGCAAGCGCGTGGGCCTGGTCAGCACCGAACGCATGCCCGTGCGTGAAGGCGCCAAGGTCGTGACCGAAGCGGGTGAAGAGCTCGGTGTGGTGACCAGCGGCTCCCTGGGGCCGAGTCTCAACCAGCCCGTGGCCCTGGCCTACCTGCGCAGCACACACGCTGCCGTGGGCACGGTGGTGTTCGCCCTGGTGCGCGACAAGCGCGTGCCCATGACCGTCACCACCCTGCCCTTCGTGCCCAACCGATACCACCGCGGTTGAGCACCCACGGCGGCCGGGCTGAGATACTCACGCCCGTTCGGCACCCGATTCACTGAAATTCTGCACCCAAGGACTGCACCATGACCCTCAAGTACACCCCCGACCACGAATGGCTGAAGATCGACGCGGACGGCACCGCCGTGGTCGGCATCACCCACCACGCGCAGGACGCCCTGGGTGACGTGGTCTTCGTCGACCTGCCTGCCGTGGGCACCACCTTCGCCGCCAAAGATGTGGCTGGCGTGGTCGAGTCCGTCAAGGCCGCTGCCGACGTCTACATGCCCCTGAGCGGCGACATCCTCGAGGTCAACGAAGCCCTGCGCGACGACCCCGCCCTGGCCAACACCGACCCGCTGGGCGCCGGCTGGTTCTTCAAGGTCAAGCTGACCAACCCGGCCGACGCCGACGAACTGATGAGCGAGACGGCTTACGACGAACTCGTCAAGAACGCCTGACCTGCCTGCGTCTGCCCTGACTTTCGCTTCCTCTGCCTGATTGACCGATGCCCGCTGCGCCGCCTTGCCGCGCCGCGGGTCCTGCCGAACGCCCGCCATGCCGAACACCACCCTGCCCTCGCTCGCCGAGCTCGAAAACGCCTCCGAATTCCAGGCTCGCCACCTGGGCCCCTGGGAGGCTGAACAAGCCCACATGCTGAGCGTGGTCGGCGTGGCCTCGCGCCAGGCCCTGATCGACGCCATCGTGCCCGCCACGATCAAGCGCAGCCAGCCCATGGACCTGCCCGCGCCCGTGGGCGAGGCCCAGGCTCTGGCCGAACTCAAGGCCATCGCGCAGCAAAACAGGCTGATGCGCAACTTCATTGGCCAGGGCTACCACGGCACCCACACCCCGGGCGTCATCCTGCGCAACATCCTCGAGAACCCTGCCTGGTACACGGCCTACACACCCTACCAGGCCGAAATCTCGCAGGGCCGCATGGAAGCCCTGATCAACTTCCAGACCATGGTGACCGACCTCACCGGTCTGGCCATGGCCAATGCCTCCATGCTCGACGAGGCGACCGCCGCCGCCGAAGCCATGACGCTGGCCGCCCGCGGCGGCAAGAGCAAGAGCACCCGGTTCGTGGTCTGCCACGACGTGCTGCCCCAGACCCTCGAAGTGATCCAGACCCGCGCCAAGCCGCTGGGCATCACCGTCGACCTGGTGCACGCCGCGCAACTGGCCGAGCACCTGCAAACCCAGGACTGCTTTGCAGCCCTGATGCAGTACCCCGGCGTCAACGGCCAGGTCCGCGACCTGCGCCCCCTGATCGATGCCCTGCACGCCAAGGGCGCCCTGGCCATCGTCGCTGCCGACCTGCTGGCCCTGACCCTGCTGACGCCGCCGGGCGAACTCGGCGCCGACATCGCCCTGGGCAACACCCAGCGCTTTGGCATGCCCATGGGCAACGGTGGCCCCCACGCCGCCTACCTGGCCACCAAGGACGAATTCAAGCGTTCCATGCCCGGCCGACTCGTGGGCGTGAGCGTCGACAGCCATGGCAATCCGGCCTACCGCCTCGCCCTGCAGACCCGCGAACAGCACATCCGCCGCGAAAAGGCCACCTCCAACATCTGCACGGCGCAGGTCCTGCCAGCCGTCATCGCCAGCATGTATGCGGTCTACCATGGTCCTGAAGGCCTGAAGCGGATCGCCCTGCGCGTGGCCAGCCTCACCGCCATCCTGGCCAAGGGCCTGGAACAGTTGGGCCGCAAGCTGATCCACGACACCGGCTTTGACACCACCCAGGTGCTGGCCGCCGACCGCGACGCCATCCTCGCCGCCGCCGAAGCCCAGGGCATCAACCTGCGCGCAGCCAGCGCCGACACCATCGGCATCAGCCTGGACGAAACCACCACCCGCCAGGACGTCCTCGACATCCTGGCCCTGTTCGCCCAGGGGCAGTCCGTCCCGACCATCGACAGCCTGGAGCCCCACCTGAGCCTGCGTCTGCCCGCCGCCCTGCGCCGCAGCAGCCCCTTCCTGGCCCACCCGGTTTTCAACACCCACCACTCCGAAACGGAGATGCTGCGCTACCTGCGCGCCCTGGCCGACAAGGACCTGGCCCTGGACCGCACCATGATCCCCCTGGGCTCGTGCACCATGAAGCTCAACGCGACCAGCGAGATGATCCCCATCACCTGGCCCGAGTTCGCGCACATCCACCCTTTCGCCCCACGCCACCAACTCAAGGGCTACGACCTGCTCAACGCCCAGCTCACCGCCTGGCTCTGCCAGGCCACCGGTTACGCCGGCATCAGCCTGCAGCCCAATGCCGGCTCCCAGGGTGAATACGCCGGCCTGCTGGTCATCAAGGCCTGGCAGGACGCCCGCGGCCAGGGGCAGCGCGACATTTGCCTGATCCCCGAAAGCGCCCACGGCACCAACCCCGCCAGCGCCCAGATGGTGGGCCTCAAGGTGGTGGTCGTGAAGTGCGATGCCGACGGCAACGTCAACCTCGACGACCTGAAGGCCAAATGCGAACAGCACAGCGCCAACCTGGCCGCCGTGATGATCACCTATCCCTCCACCTACGGCGTCTTCGAGACCCGCGTGACCGAACTCTGCAAGCTGGTGCACGAACACGGTGGCCGCGTCTACGTCGACGGCGCCAACATGAACGCCCTGGTCGGCCTGGCCGGCCCTGGGGAGTTCGGTGGGGATGTGAGCCACCTCAACCTGCACAAGACCTTCTGCATCCCCCACGGTGGTGGCGGCCCGGGCGTCGGCCCCGTTTGCGTGGTCGACGACCTGGTGCCCTTCCTGCCCGCCCACCGTTCTGCCGGCCTGGGCACCGAAGTGCAGGTGGGCGCCGTGAGCGCCGCCCCCCTGGGCAACGCTGCCGTGCTGCCCATCAGCTGGATGTACATCCGCATGATGGGCGCCGACGGCCTGAAGGCCGCCACCGAAGTGGCCATCCTCAACGCCAACTACGTAGCCGCCCGCCTGGCCGATCACTACGACATCCACTTCAGCAGCGGCAGCACCCAGATCAAGGGCGGCGGCGTGGCCCACGAGTGCATCCTCGACCTGCGCCCCCTGAAGGACAGCAGCGGCATCGGCGCCGAAGACGTTGCCAAGCGCCTCATCGACTACGGTTTCCATGCCCCCACGCTCAGCTTCCCCGTGGCTGGCACCCTGATGGTCGAGCCCACCGAGAGCGAATCACAGGCCGAACTCGACCGCTTCTGCGACGCCATGATCGCCATCCGGGAAGAGATTCGCCAGGTTGAGGCCGGTGCCCTGCCGCGTGAGGACAACCCGTTGAAGAACGCGCCTCACACGGCTGCCAGCCTCATCAGCGGGGAGTGGACGCACGCCTACAGCCGCGACGTGGCCGCCTACCCCCTTGCCAGCCTGCGCAAGCAGAAATACTGGGTGCCCGTGGGCCGTGTCGACAACGTCTATGGCGACCGCAACCTCTTCTGCTCCTGCGTGCCGATGAGCGAACTCGCCTGAGATCGGTCTCGCCCAGAAAAAAAACCCACCGGTCAGGTGGGTTTACTCATTGCCAGCCCCGACGCAAAGGCCCACATTCACAGAACGTGTTTGAACACGGGCCGAATCGGGCTTCTCGGCCAACGCCCTTACCGAAGCCCCCATCAGGTGACACGCCGCCACGTCTGCGGCGCACCGACACAGCGGGCGGGTGCATGGGCAAACTGTTCAACCCTTTGTTGCGCTTCGGGTCCAGACTCGGCACGGCACCATCGCCGTATGGGCCGCCGCCGCAGCCCGCAGACCCGGATGCCATCCCCACATTCCACATGCCCGCCCTCGTGCGCGCCATGGAAAGCACGGGCGCAGGCATCTGGGAATGGGACATCCAGACCAACCGAACGCTGTGGTCTCCGGCAGTCTGGAAGCTCTACGGCCTGACACCAGGTCAACACACACCCTGCTACCAGAGCTGGGCCGACAGCATCCACCCGGACGACCGCGAAGCGGCCCAGCGCAAGGTCGCCGAGGCCGTGTCGCTGGCGCAACCCTTCGAGGTGGAATGGCGCCGCCACGGCGACCAGACCGCGTGGATCATGGCCCGCGGCCAACCCGACCACCGCCCAGACGGCCTGCATTACATCGGCATCGTGCTCGACATCACCGAGCGCAAACAGACCGAACAGGCCATCTGCGAGCACAACCAGACGCTGGAGGAGCGCATCGCCGAGCGCACCCAGGCCCTGGAAGACAGCACCCACATGCTGCAACACATCCTGGATGGCATCCCTGGCCTGGTCGGCTACTGGGACCAGAACCAGCGCAACCGCTTTGCCAACCGCGCCTACGGCGAATGGTTCGGGCAGCCGCCCGAAGCCATCAAGGGGCGCCATTTGCGGGAACTCCTCGGCCCCAGCCTCTACGAGCGCAACCGGGGCTACATCGAAGCCACCCTGCGTGGCGAAGCGCAGTGCTTCGAGCGGGATCTCACCAATGTCGCGGGCGAAACGCGCACCACCGAAGCCCATTACCTGCCCGATGTCATTGATGGCGAGGTCCGCGGCTTCCTTGTCATGGTCTTCGACATCAGCCAGGTCAAGCGCGCCGAGCAGGCCGCAGAGGCCGCCAACCAGGCCAAGAGCGAGTTCCTCGCCAACATCAGCCACGAACTGCGCACACCGCTCAATGCCATGTTCGGCATGGCCCAGCTCGGCATGCACGCCCACGAGGGCTCTCCCGCCGCACGCACCTTCCAGCAGATCCTGCAGTCTGGCCAGCACCTGATGACCCTCATCAACGACGTGCTGGACTTCTCGCGGATCGAAGCCGGCAAGATGCCCATCCAGCAAGGCGACGTCGACCTGGGCCAACTCATCGAACACGTCGTCACGATGAGTGCCGGCCGAGCCGAGGCCAAGGGCCTGATGCTTCGCCTGAGCGAAAGCCCCCAACTGCCGCGCCAGTTCACCGGCGATGCCACCCGCTGCGCCCAGATCCTGTTGAACCTGCTGGGCAACGCCATCAAGTTCACCGATCAGGGCATGGTGCAACTCGACATCGACCTCTGTGGCGACGCCCCCGACACACAGCTTCGCTTCACCGTGCGCGACACCGGCGTCGGCATCCCGCCAGAAGCCGCAGCCCGCCTCTTCCGCCCCTTCGAGCAGGCGCACCGAGACCAGAACCGCGACGACGGTGGCACCGGCCTGGGCCTGGCCATCAGCCAGCGCCTGGCGCGGCTGATGGGGGGCGACATCCAGTTCGACAGCACCTTGGGCGAAGGCAGCACCTTCACCCTGGTGCTGCCGGCCAGCTACCAGCCGCCGCTGCTGGCGCCGGCGCCG
>NZ_JAIZVX010000316.1 GCF_021768455.1 Aquabacterium sp.
GGCGTTCAGGCCGAGCGCGCAGGCTAGGGCGAGCAGGGGGCGCGAGGCGGGGAAGGCAAGCGTTTGCGTCACGGCTTGATCTTCAGGCGCTTGAGGGTGTCGAGCAGGGTGTCGTTGTCGGGTTCGGCCTTGAGGGCTTCGCGCAGGTAGCGGCGGGCTTCGTCCTGCTGGCCGAGGGTCCAGAGCACCTCGCCCAGGTGGGCGGCAATTTCCGGGTCCGGGCGGCTGTCGTAGGCCTGCTTCAGCACGCGCGCGGCCTCTGCCGTCTGTCCGGCGCGGAAGGCCAGCCAGCCCAGGCTGTCGGTGATGAAGGGGTCGCCAGGGCGGATCTCCAGGGCCTTGGTGATGAGCTGGCGGGCTTCGTCGAGGCGCAGGCCGCGGTCGGCCAGGCTGTAGCCCAGGGCGTTGTAGGCGTTGGCGTTGTCCGGGCTGAGCGCAATGGCCTGGCGCAGGAGGCGCTCCATCTCGGTGTGCTGCTGCAGCTTGTCGGCCATCATGGCCTGGTCGTAGAGCAGTTCGCTGTCTTCGGGGTAGCGTGCGACGCCTTCGGCCAGGAGCTTGTAGGCCTCTTTGTAGGCGCGGGCGTCACGCAGCAGCTGGGCTTCGGTCTGGACCTTGATGGCGCCGTCGCGGGGCTCGGATTCCGGCAGCTTGCGGATCACGGCGCGGGCCTCGTTCAGCTTGCCTTGGCGGGTCAGCAGGCGGGCCTTCTGGGTCTGGATGGCGAGTTTGCTCCCTTGGGGGTCGGCTTTGTCCAGCCAGTTGAGGGCCGCGGGCAGCTGCTGCCGCACTTCGGCGATCTGGGCCATGAGCAGTTGGGCCTGCTGGAGGTCGCTGTCGGTGTTGTCGGCGCGCACACGGGAAGGGTCGCCAGGTTTGCTGGCGAGTTCGGGGTGCTCGCTCAGGCTCAGGGGGACCTTGAGGGCGGCCTCGGCCTTGTCGGGCTGATTGAGCTGCAGGCGCACGGCGGCCAGGGTCAGCCAGGAGCCGATCTGCTCGGGCTGGGCCTG
>NZ_JAIZVX010000119.1 GCF_021768455.1 Aquabacterium sp.
CGCCGCCCAGCACCGCGCCCATCGAGGCCACGACCGAGTTCGAGCTGGACACCGCCATCGATGGCCCGCCCCTCAGCACAGAGGCCCTGCCCACCGAGCCCCTGCCTGCCGAGGCCGCGCCGCTCGAACCCGCGCCGCCGGCCGACGAAGACCGCCTGAACCTCACCCTGGCCGTGCAGCCCCAGCGCTGGCAGCCCGAGCCGCCAGAGGCCCCCGACAGCGCCAACCTGCCCGAAACCGACGAAGCCGACGCCCTCGACTCGCGCTACCTGCTGCCCTCGCCCCGCGAACGCAAGCCGGCTTACCTGCGCAAGAAGGGCCCCGAATTCGCTGACGCCCAGTTCCCCAGCGACGCCCTGCTCGACGAGGACCCCTGGGAGGAGCCCACGCCCTCGCCCACACTCGCGCACACGCCCATGCCCCCGATCGCGGCGGCCAAGGCGCCCGCGGCCTCGCTGCAGGCCGATGCCCCTCGCCCGGAGGCCACACCCTCGGGGCTTGACGAGGGCATCCCCACCACGCAGCCCTCGCGCTTCGGTGAAGACTTCGTCCCGGAAACCGCGGTCGAGCCGCCCAGCCAGCGCAAGGGCAAGCCCGGCACCCGCGCCGCCCAGCCCACGCCCGAGTTCATGAAGCGCGCCCAGCGCCAGGCCTTCTGGCGCCACCCGGCCGTGCGCGCCGTGCTCTCGCTGGTGGCCTTGAGCCTGGTGCTCACCCTCAGCCTGCAGATGGCCCACCAGTTCCGTGACCTGCTGGCCGCCTACCACCCGCCGCTGCGGCCTTATCTGGCGCAGTGGTGCCAGACGGTGGGCTGCACCCTCCAAGCACCGCTGCGCCTGGAGGCCCTGCAGGTCGAAAGCGCGACCCTGGTGCGCGCCACCTCCGACGGCCCCGACCGCTATCGCCTGGCGGTGGTGGTGCACAACAAGGCCCCGATCGAGCTGGCCTGGCCCCATGTCGACCTGACCCTGACCGACGCCAATGGCGCCGTGATCGCCCGCCGTGCGTTTTCGCCGTCCGACGCCGAATGGCTGGACAGCGCCGATGTCAAGGCCGATGCCCCCCAGCGCCCCAGTGGCGCCGCCAGCATCCCGGTGGCCGTGCCCTCGGTCCGCAGCACCACGCTCCTGTGGCAGCTGCGCGCCCCTTCGCTGCAGCCAGCCGGCTACACGGCCGAGCTGTTCTACCCCTGACCCTGAAAGAACCCACCATGTCCGTGCTGATCTGTGGCTCCCTGGCCTTCGACACCATCACCACCTTCCCCGGCCGGTTCGCGCAGCAGATCCTGCCCGAGCAGGTGCACATCCTGAACGTGTCCTTCCTGGTGCCCACGCTGCGCAAGGAATTCGGCGGCTGTGCCGGCAACATCGCCTACAGCCTCAAGCAGCTGGGCGGCGAGCCCCTGGTCATGGCCGCGCTGGGCAAGGACGGCGACCTCTACCGCAACCGCCTCGAGCAGCTCGGCATCAGCCAGCAGCACCTGCTGACGGTCGAAGACGACTACACCGCCCAGGCCATCATCATCACCGACCAGGACAACAACCAGATCACGGCTTTCCACCCCGGCGCCATGGGCCAGGCCCACCGCCTGAAGATCGAAGCAGACCCGCGCATCCAGCTCGCCATCGTGGCTCCGGACGGCCGCGACGCCATGGTCCAGCACGCCCAGCAGCTGCACGACGCCCAGATCCCCTTCATCTTCGACCCGGGCCAGGGCCTGCCGATGTTCGATGGCGAAGAGCTCAAGCGCTTCGTCTCGCAAGCCACCTGGGTGGCCGTGAACGACTACGAAGCCAAGCTCCTGGCCGACCGCACCGGCAGCAGCCTGGAAGCGCTGTCCACCTCGCACCTCAAGGGCCTGATCGAGACCCTGGGTGCCGATGGCTGCAATGTCTACATCCAGGGCGTGAAGACCCATGTGCCGGGCGTGAAGGCCGCGGCCGTGGTCGACCCCACCGGCTGTGGCGACGCCTTCCGTGGCGGCCTGCTCTACGGCCTGTCGCAAGGCTGGGACCTGGTCAAGGCCGTGGCCCTGGCCAACCAGATCGGCGCCATCAAGATCGCCGCCGCCGGCCCGCAGAACTACACGCTGGACCGCGCCGCCCTCGGCCTGTGATGCCGCGCACCCGCATGCTCGCCCCGGCCAGGCTGGCCGTGCTCGGCTGGGTGATGGGCCTGACCCTGCTCAGCGGCCCGGCGCACGCCGGCCTCACCCTGGCCACCTGGAACATGGAATGGCTGATGACACCAGCCGCCCACGACGACCTGGCCACGCGCTGCATGCGCCAGCAGCCCGGCTCGAACGAGCGCGCCCTGCCCTGCACCCCGGGCCGCACGCCCCCACCCAGCCGCAGCACCGCCGACTTCGACGCCCTGGCCCGCACCGCGGCGCAGCTGCGCGGCATGCACCAGGCCGATCTGGTGGGGCTGCAGGAGGTGGATGGCCCCGAGGCCGCCAGACTGGTCTTCAGGCAGGGGTGGAAACTGGACTGCTTCGTGCAACGCGCCCACCCTCAGAAGGTGGGCTTTGCGATCCGCGAAGGCCTGCCCTACCGCTGCAACGGCGACCTGCGCGCACTCGACGTCGACGGCAGCAGCCGCGCAGGCGCCGACATCAGCCTGTGGCCCGGCACACCGCGCGAGGTGCGCGTGCTGTCCGTGCACCTGAAAAGCGGCTGCTTCACCGGCAAGCTGGACCGCAGCTTCGGCCCGTGCGGCCGCCTGCAGCAGCAGGTGCCCATCGTGGAACAGTGGATCGACCAGCGCGTGCGCGATGGCGTGGCCTTTGCCGTGCTGGGCGACTTCAACCGCCACCTCGACAAGGACGCCCGCTACCCCGCCGGCCCCGATGAGGACGCGCCCCTGAACGTCGTGCAGGCCTGGAGCGACCACAACCCGCCCGGTGCGGTGCTGTGGCGTGCCACCGAAGGCGCGCCCGTGGTGCCCTGCGATGCCGACGACACGCACCGGCAGTACATCGACGACATCTTCATCGACCAGCGCCTGGCCGACCGACAAAAAAACAGGCGCTTTGCGCGCCTGCCTTACGACCCCGCGGACCGCGGCCGACAGCTGTCGGACCACTGCCCGCTGGTCTGGTCTCTGCAGCCCTGATCAGGCCTTGCCTTGCGTGGCCACGGCCGCTGCGGCCTTGGCGGCGGCTTCGGCATCGCCCAGGTAGTAGTGGCGGATGGGCTTGAGGTTCTCGTCGAGCTCGTACACCAGGGGGATGCCGTTGGGGATGTTCAGGCCCACGATGTCGTCATCGCTGATGTTGTCCAGGTACTTGACCAGGGCGCGGATGGAGTTGCCGTGGGCGGCCACGACGATGCGCTTGCCGGCCTTGATGGCGGGCGCCATCGACTCGTTCCAGAAGGGCAGTACGCGCTCGACGGTGTCCTTCAGGCATTCGGTCAGGGGGATCTGTGCCGGGTCCAGCTTGGCGTAGCGCAGGTCCTGGCGCTGGCCGCGCGGGTCGTTGGCGTCCAGCGGCAGCGGCGGGGTGTCGTAGCTGCGGCGCCAGATCAGCACCTGCTCGTCACCGTACTGCTTGGCGGTCTCGGCCTTGTTCAGGCCCTGCAGGCCACCATAGTGGCGCTCGTTGAGGCGCCAGCTCTTGACCACCGGCAGCCAGCTGCGCTCCATCTCGTCGAGGGCGTAGTTCAGGGTGTGGATGGCACGCTTGAGCACCGAGGTGTAGGCCACGTCGAACTCGTAGCCTTCGGCCTTGAGCAGACGGCCGGCCTGTTTGGCCTGTTCCACACCGGTCTCGGTCAGTTCCACATCGGTCCAGCCGGTGAAGCGGTTTTCCAGGTTCCAGGTCGATTCGCCGTGGCGAATCAGCACGAGCTTGTACATGACGGTCTGTCCCTATCGAGAGAAATCACGTGGGGTCACGTGGTGAAGAAAGCGGTGCGTCCACCAGCCAGCCGCGGATTTTATAATCCCCGGCTGCCCGCCCCCTCTTACTGAAAGCCTTTGCATGAATTCGACGAGCTACATCGCCCAAAACTGGTACTGGATGGTGGCGGCTGCGGCCTCCGGCGGCCTGCTGTTGTGGCAGCAGATCCAGGGGGCAGCGGTCAGTGCCGGCCTGTCGCCCGCGCAGGCCGTGCAGGTCATCAACCGTGAAAAAGGCCAGGTCATCGACGTGAGCGAAGCGGCCGAGTACGCGGCGGCCCACGTGGTCGGCGCCAAGAACCTGCCCCTGAGCGAGATCGCTTCGGGCAAGGGCCTGCCCAGCAACAAGAAGATCCCGCTGGTGGTGGTGTGTGCCACGGGCGCACGCTCGGGCAAGGCCGTGGCCGAACTCAAGAAGCTGGGCCACGAGAACGTGCAGCCCCTGGGTGGCGGCCTGAAGGCCTGGCGCGAAGCCAACCTGCCGATCGAGAAGGCCTGAGGCTGCACGGGGAGCTTGCGCCAAACCATACGGGAAAGGGCCCGCGAGTCTCCCCACAGTGCAGGCGGGCATGTCCTTGGCGGGACAATGCCCGAAAGCCCCTCTTTTGCCACCCGCTCCACGCAGGAGCCCAGCCCACGGACGCCGCCCACCATGCAAGCCGTCAAGATGTACACCACCCAGGTCTGCCCCTACTGCCAGCGGGCCAAGATGCTGCTGAAGCAGCGCGGGGTCGAGGCCATCGAAGAGGTCCGCATCGACATGGACCCGGCCCAGCGCGACCACATGATGGCCATCACGGGCCGGCGCACGGTGCCGCAGATCTTCATTGGCGAGACCCACGTGGGCGGCTGCGACGACCTGATGGACCTGGACAAGCGCGGCGGCCTGCTGCCCCTGCTCAACGGCGCCTGAGGTCCCGCCCAGGGGGCCTGCGAACAGGGGGTTCTCCCCGCATACCCTTATGCGATGCGTCATGGCCGCGCCATGGCGCTGGGCCATAATCCAGCCCGTTTGCAGGACACTGCATCACTGGCTTGGACCCTTTGCGCCATCCGTGGCGCCCCGGCCTTTTTCTCTACCCATTCAGGAATCCCCATGAGCGACCAAGCCGCACAACCGTCCTTCAGCATCCAGCGCATCTACCTGAAGGACCTGTCCCTCGAACTGCCGAACGCCCCCCAGATCCTGCTGGAACCCGGCCAGCCGCAAGTGGACGTGCAGCTGAACCTGCACGCCGACCCGGTGCAGGAAGGCCTGTACGAAGTGGCCGTGACCGCCACCGTGACCGCCAAGGTCAACGACAAGACCCTGTTCCTGGTCGAAGCCAAGCAGGCCGGCCTGTTCGAGATCCGCAACGTGCCGCAAGAGCAGATGCAGCCGATCATCGCCATCGCCTGCCCGCAGATCGTCTACCCCTACCTGCGCGCCACCGTGGCCGACGTGCTGAACCGCACCGGCTTCCCGCCCGTGCACCTGACCGAAGTGAACTTCCAGGCCATGTACGAGGCCCAGCTGGCCCAGGCCCAGGCTGCCGCCCTGACCGGCGAACAAGCCCCCAACTGAACGCGTGCGCATGAACCCATTGGTTCAGGCACCCGATTCAGGCACCGCCCCTTCGCCCACCAGCCCGCCACCGATCACGGTGCTGGGCGCGGGAGCCTGGGGCACGGCGCTGGCGATCAGCGCGGCCCGGCACAACCCGAGGGTGATGCTGTGGGCGCGCGACGCAGGCCAGGTCGCCGACATGGCCGCCGCACGCTGTAACGCGCGCTACCTGCCCGACGCCCCCTTCCCTGACGCCCTGCTGCTGCGCCATGACCTCGACGAGGCCGTGGCCCATGCGCGTGCGCAAGGCGGACTGGTGATCGTGGGCACGCCGATGGCGGCGCTGGGCAGCACGCTGCAGCGCCTGCCCGCCGATGTGGCGACGCTGTGGCTGTGCAAGGGCTTCGAAAAGGGCACGGGCCGGCTCGGCCATGAGGTGGCCCAGGCCCTGCGGCCCGGTGCGCGCCATGGCGTGCTCTCGGGCCCCAGCTTCGCGCACGAGGTGGCCCTGGGCATGCCCACGGCCCTGGTGGCGGCCAGCACCGACGCGGCCCTGGCCGAGCAGGCCGTGGCGGCCTTCCATTCCGACAGCCTGCGCGTCTACACCTCGACCGACCCGGTGGGCGTCGAGGTGGGTGGCGCGGTGAAGAACGTGCTGGCCATCGCCACCGGCATCGCCGATGGCATGGACCTGGGCCTCAATGCCCGCGCCGCGCTGATCACGCGTGGCCTGGCCGAGATGACCCGCCTGGGCGTGGCCCTGGGCGCGCGCACCGACACCTTCATGGGCCTGTCGGGCCTGGGGGATCTGGTGCTGACCGCCACCGGCAGCCTCTCGCGCAACCGCACGGTGGGCCTGCAGCTGGCCACGGGCAAGCCGCTGGCGCAGATCGTGGCCGAACTGGGCCATGTGGCCGAAGGCGTCTACAGCGCGGCCACGGTGTGGCAGCGCGCGCAGGGGCTGGGCGTGCCCATGCCCATCACGGAAACCGTGGTGGCCGTGCTCGACGGGCGGCTCTCGCCGCGCGAGGCCGTGGGCGCGCTGATGCGCCGCGAGGCCCGGGCTGAAGGCTGACAACAGCCAGGCCGGGCTCAGACGCCCTCGGCGTAACCGTTCTGGCGCCAGCCTTCGAACACCGCCACCGCCACCGCATTGCTGAGGTTCAGGCTGCGCTGCCCTTCGCGCATGGGCAGGCGCACGCGCTGGGTCGTCGGGAAGGTCTCGCGCAAGGCCGGGTCGAGTCCACGGGTTTCGCAACCGAACACGAGCCAGTCGCCCGGCTGCCAGGCGGTCAGGTTGAAGGGCTGGCTGCCCCGGGTGGTGAAGGCAAACATGCGCGTGGCATCGGGCTGCATGGCGTCCAGAAAGGCCTGCCAGCTGGCGTGGCGGCGCACCGGCGCGTACTCGTGGTAATCGAGGCCGGCGCGGCGCAGCAGCTTGTCGTCCATGGAAAAGCCCAGGGGCTCGATCAGGTGGAGCTCGCAGCCGGTGTTGGCCGCCAGCCGGATGACGTTGCCGGTGTTGGGCGGGATCTCGGGTTCAACCAGGACGATGCGGAACATGGGGCGCGATTATGGGCCCCGTCGCTGCTGACGGAAGGCCACGATCGCCTGGTTGCGCAGGGTGCGCAGCAGGGAGAGGGTCGGGGCGTCGATCTGCAGGCTGCCTGGCAGGCCACGGTCGGCATACAGCAGGCCCAGCACCAGGTCGGGCTGGGGCGGCCGCTGCAGCACCAGGGGCATGAGCAGGAAGGTGGGCGCCTGGACGTGGTCGCGGAACCAGGTCGGCAGGCGCTGCACGATGGCCGGAGCACTGGCGTCGGCGATGAGGGTGTCGACGTTCTTGAGGCAGACGGCGCCGAAAAGGTCGGCCTGGGCCGAGGCGTTGGCCGGCAGGGGCACGCGGAACAGGGCCTTCAGGGCATCGCTGCCCTCGCCCACGCCCAGGCGCCCCTGGAGGCTGGCCGAGAGCGGGTCTCGCAGGCAGAAGACCACCCGGCGGCAGTCCAGCGCCTGGCGCAGGGTCTCGATGACGGCCTGCAGCACGTCGGTGAGCTGGTAGGGGCCGGCCAGAACCTCGGCCAGGGCCAGGATGCGGGCGGTCAGCAGGGCCTGGGGGTCGAGGTCGGCAGGCAGCATGGGCAGGGGAGGCGGATCCGGGTCGCGCACGGGCTGGGCACGTGCCGAACTGCCCGCCATGCCCCAGGCCGCAGGCGGCGTCCCAGGGGCCAGGAGGGCGCTGTCCGGGCCCGCCACCAGGCCAGTGGGGTCGATGTCGGCCTCGTGCTGGGGGCTGTCGGTGTACCAGGTGTCGAGCAAGCGGGCGCCCGGGTCCTCGGGGGCCACGTGCAGGCTCAGGGCGCTGGTGAGGGCGCTCAGGCGCTGGCGGGCGCGGCCTGCGGCATCGGCCAGGGCGTCGGGGGGCAGGTCGAGGGCATCGGCGTAGACCGCCGAGAGCGCGTCCAGGGCCAGACCCAGCTCGATGGGCTCGGTGTGCAGCATGGCATCGGCCGCCTGGTTGGCCAGGCTGGCCAGCCACACGCTGCGCTCGGGCCGCGCCGCCAGGGAGCGCGCCGGCACCACCTCGCCCGGGTCCAGCATGGTGCTGACCAGGTCTTCCGGCAGGCCCCACATGCGCCCCACACTGACGCCCAGCTGGTCCAGGCCCATGCCCAGCACCTGCCGGGCCGCGGCTTCCAGGCTCAAGGCAGGGGTGCCCGGTGCGGCCTTCTCGCTCAGGGCCATGATCTGCTCGGCGTCGTCGGGCAGGTAGTAGAAGGCCAGCAGGCGCCCCAGGTTGCGAAACAGGGCGCCCATGTAGGCCAGCTCGCCCTCGGGGCCACTGCGGGACAGTTCGGCCGCCAGGGTGCCGGCCATGACGGCGCGCAGGAACTCGCCCTGGAGCTGGTGGGCATGGGCCTTGTCCTCCATGTGCTCCAGCAGCATCAGCGAGAGCGCCAGGTTGCGCACGCCGCCCATGCCGATCAGGGCCACGGCGCGGGCCACCGAGCTGATGGGTTCGCCGCCGCGGCGAAAGTGCGCGGTGTTGACCAGGCGCAGCAGCTTCTGGGTGAGCGCCACGTCCTGCAGGATGCCCTCGCAGAGGGTCTGCATGTTTTCGTGCTCGGAGTCGGACATCGCCTGGATGCGCGTGACCGACGCCGCCAGCGCCGGAAAATCGCTTTTCAGGCGCATGCGGCGCAACAGGTAGGCCAGGGTGAGCCGGGCTTCGTCTGCGGTCAGCGGGGCCTGGGTGGCGTCGGGCATGGGGATCCTCCACCGGCGATTGGGCCGCAGGCCGGGCGGGGCCGATCGGCGGAGTCGAGGGGTGTTCACCACACAGCTGACACCGTTGGGTCCAAGAGATACCAAACTGATACCAGGCCCTGTCACCGACGGCACCTAGACTCCAGCCAGACCAGACAGCAGGAAGGACGGCGGAGCCATGGGCTTTCACATCGCGATCATCGGCGGGGGCATTTCGGGCCTGTCTGCCGCCTACTACCTGCAGCAGCTGGCGGCCCACGGGCACCGCCGCCTGCAAATCACGGTGTTCGAGCGCAAGCCGGCCTTTGGCGGCAACGCCGACACGGTGGCCGTGACGCTGGGCCAGTGGCAGGACGCGCAGGGCCAGCCGCGGGGCGACTTCGTGCGCTGGGCGGATCTGGGCGTCAATGACGTGAACCTGAGCACCTACCACCGGCTCGGCGCCTGCATGGCCGACCTGGGCTACCTGCGGCACATGAAGCCGCTGCAGGACACCGAAAGCTACTTCACCGCCGACGGCCGCCATGTGCTGACGGACGACGCCAGCCTCTTCGAAGGCGTGAGCGACCCGCGCTTCAACCTGGCCCAGGCCGAAGGCGGCGAACTGGCCCGCCTGATCAAGGTGGTGCACCAGCACGCCCTCGACCTGGTCCGCGACACCGGGTCGCAGCCCCCCAAGGTGGACGCCCGCTACACCGTGGCACGCTACTTCGAGGACTGCATCGCCGATCCCGAAGGTCAGTTGTGGGCCACGGCCCGCGACCTGGGCATCGCCATCGACTGGACGGAGCCCGCACTCGGCGAGCGCCTGCGCCGCATCCGCGACGAGGTGTACTACCCGCGGATCTCGGCCATGTACTTCACCGACGACCGCACGGGCCCCGGCGGCATGCCGCTGCAATCGCCCTTCCAGTACTACCAGGTGCAGGAGGGCTCGGACCAGGCCGTGCCCCCGAAGCGCTGCTACTTTGCCTATGGGGCCCAGCACTGGCTGGACACCCTGGCCGCCACCCTGGAGGCGCGCAGCACCGATCACGTCGGGGTGCGCTGCCTGCGGGGGCAGGACGTGCGCGTGCGCGTGAGCCCGGCCGGTGCGGTGGTGACGCCCCGTGAGGGCGAGCCCGTGCACGTCGACCTCGTGCTGACCGCCCTGCACGCCGACGACACCCTGCGCGCCCTCGACCTGAGCGGCCTGCCCGCCTACCAGGAAGAAGGCCTGCGCCGCACGCTGAGCCGGGTGCGCTACACGCGCAGCTATGGGGTGTGCCACACCGACGATGCCCTGCTGCCGCGCAGCCGGGCCGCCTGGCGGACCTACAACGTGCTGGTGCACCCGCGCGACCAGCAGGCCCAGCCCTACCGCATGAGCTATGTGGAGAACTTCCACCAGAACGACGCGGCCAACCCGGCGCTGGACCGCATCAACATGCCGATGTACTTCACCTCGCTGCTGCCCGATCTGCACCTGGTGAACCCGGCTGCCGTGCTGGATCGGACCACCGGTGCGACCCTGCCCCCGGCCCTGCTCGATGCCCTGCCCCACCTGGCCCAGGCACACGCGGGGTCAGACCACCCGCCAACCGGCTATTCCCATGAGCTGGAGGCGGTGTCGCCCACGCACCGTGGCAAAGCCTGGGCGCTGTTCAAACACAATGTGCTGGACCTGGCCTGCATCGAGGCCCAGGAACGCACGCTGGCCCTGAACCTGGGCAATGCGCAGCAGCCTCAGATGCCGCTGTTCTTTGGCGGCGGCTGGACGAACGGCGCCGGGCTGCACGAGCAGTGCATGGCCCAGTCCGAGCTGATGGCGGGATGGGCCATGGCCTACCTGGACCGGCACTGAGAGCCTCAGGGAAGAAGGGCGCGGGGCAACCTCAGCATCACGTGCAGGGTCTGCTGCGCACGCAGGGCCTGCCACAAGGGGTGACCGGGCCCGGGCGGCTCGGCCGGGCTGGTGGCGCAGGCGGCCATGAAGTCGGCCAGGCCGGCCACCCAGGGCGTGGGCTCCAGGCCGGTGCGCCGACGCCACTGCTCGCCCACCGCCAGCGCCTGGGCGTGGCGCCCGGCCAGCACGTGGCATTCCATGGCGCTGGCGTGGAAGCGGTAGACGTTGTGGGCCACGCAGCCCTTGTCCATCAGGGCCTGCCCACGGGACAGGGCCTCCTGCGCACGGCCCTCGTCGGCCGAAAGCAGGGCCAGGGTGCCCAGCACCCAGGGGCCGATGAAGGCGTGCAGGCCGAGCTGCTCGACGCCCTCCCAGGCCGCTTCGATGGTGCGGCGGGCCGCATCGGCGTCACCCAGGGTGTAAAGGGCGCGGGCCTGGCTTTCCTGCAGGAAGGGCTCGAAGCGCTGGGCCCCGATGGCGCGCGCGATCAGCAGCGCCTCTTCGGCCTGCATCAGGCCGGCGTGGGCGTCGCCACGGCTGAGCTCGATCCAGCTGGCGGTCAGGCGCGAGACGATCTCGGCACGGCGGTTGCCCACGCGGTGGCCGGTTTCGGCGGAGGCCAGGGCCTGCTGCAGGGCGTCGTCGGTCTGGCAGAGGTAGATCTGCGTGGTGGCCAGCATGAAGCGGTTGGAGGCCTCGATGTCGCGCAGGCCGTGGGCCTCGCACAGGGCCAGGCAGCGCTGGAAGTGACCGTGGGCCGTGGGCATGCGGCCTTCGCCGTAATCGGCGTCGCCCAGGCCGCTGAGGGCGCGGGCCTGCAGGCGGGCCTCGCCGGCGCGGCTGGCGACCTCCATGGCCAGGCTGTGGTGGTGGCGGCTGCGGGCCACGTCACCGCGGGGGAAGTAGAGGTTGCCCTTGAGGTAGTGCAGTCCGGCCAGCTGGGCCAGGGTGTCGGGCTGGTCGGCTTCGGGCAGGGCCGCGTCGATCAGGGCCTCTTCGGCCTGGAGTTCATCGAGCACGTTGAGCGCACCGGCCAGGGCCACGGTGGCGGTGAGGCGGCCGGCCAGATCGGGCGCATGGGCCAGGGCACGCTCGAAGGCTTCGCGGGCCAGGGGCGTGCGGCCCATCTTGCTGTGCACCTCGCCCAGTGCCATGGCGTGGGCGTGCACGTCACGCGGGGCGTAGTCGACGTCGGCATAGGCCTGCAGCAGCGAGAGCGCGGCCTCGTGGTCGAAGGCATCGTGGGCCTGGCGGGCGGCGGCCAGCAGCCGCGCCGGGGCCTCGGGCTGGCGGGCCAGGTGCAGGTGGCGGGCGTGCAGGCCGGCGTCCTGCCCCTGGAACTGGCGGGCGACCTGCAGGTGCATGGCCTCGCGCTGGCGCAGCGGCAGGGCCTCGTAGATGCCCTGGCGGATGAGGGCGTGCAGGAAGTCGTGGCGGCCGCCCTCGAGGTGGCGCAGGAAACAGTGCTGCACCAGCGGGCTGGGGTCGTAGCCGGGGCTGGGCATGAGGCCGTCGAGCTGGCTGGCCAGGAAGGGCTGGCCCAGCACGGCGGCCAGGCGCAGGGCATGGCGGTCTTGAGGGGAGACGTCGTCGAGGCGAACCTGCAGCAGGTGCTGGAAGGTGTCAGGCAGCGCCTCGTGGCGATCGGCCATGAGCAGCTGGGTCAGGAAGAGCGGGTGCCCCTGGGCGCGCTCGATGCACTGGGCGCGCCAGGCTTCGTCGACGTGGCCGAACTGGCGGGCCAGGTCCTGGCCTTCGGTCTGGCGCAAGGGGGCCAGGGTCAGGGTGGTGACGGCCACCTCGGGGATGTCGCGCTGCAGTTCGTTGAGGCGCAGGGGCTCTTCGACCCGTGAGCTGAGCAGCCACAGGATCTGGGCCTCCTGGCAGGCGCTCATGACCTGAGCCAGGGTCTCGATGGTGGCGGCCGACGCCCAGTGCAGGTCTTCGATGACCAGCAACAGCGGGCGGCGCAGGGCCGAGCGCGTGAGCAGGCTGGCGAACAGGGCCACCAGCCACTGGGCGCGCTGGGCATGGCCCATGGCCTGCAGCAGGGCGCGCTCTTCGGGGCGATGGGCCACGCCGAGCAGGTCACGGGCGAGCAGCTGGCTGTCGGGGCCCAGGGCAAAGGGGCGCAGGCGCTGGTTGACCAGCTCTTCCCAGAAGCTGCCGCGCTCACCGAGGTCGAGCAAGGCCTTGAGCAGGCAGGTGAAGACCTCGCGGTGGCGGTCGCCGCCGAAGTCCTGCAATTCAACGGTGACGGTGTGGAAGAAGTGCTGCTGGGCCGTGTCCAGGCACTCGGCCAGCAGCCGGCTCTTGCCCATGCCGGCCATGCCGCGCACCAGCAGCACCTGGGCCTGCTGGTCGACCAGCACGGTGTCGAGCAGGGACTGGAACTGGCGCAGCTCCTGCTGGCGTCCGGCGAGGCGGAAGGATCGGCGGGACTGGGGCACGGGCTCGCCCAGGCGGGCGATGTCGGGCAGGGCCGTGGGCAGGAGCTCGCGGTGGGCCCGCAGCGGACCCAAGAGCGAGCGGTGGGCGTGCAGGCCCGGGGCCCAGGCCTGGGCCTGCGCCGGGTCTCCGAGCAGGGCCTCGGGCCAGTCGAGCTCCTGGCCGGCCATGAGCCCGGCGCTCAGGGCCAGGTGCAGGGGCTCGCGCTCGGCCTGCGACCAGGCCTGCAGGCGCTCGGCAGCGGCCAGGCAGCGGCTGAGGTCGCTGCGCTGAGCGCGGGGTGCGCCAAACAGGCCCATCAGGGCCAGGCCGGGCAAGCCGGGATCGGACCAGGGCTGGCCGCCTTCGGCACGGAGCATGGCCTCCACCTGCGCGCGGCGCCCTGGGGCCACGGGCCACAAGGCCAGCACCAGGACCAGGCGGGTTTCATGGGCGGCCGGGCTGCCAGCGGGCCAGGGGGTGGCCCCGGCCTCACCGGGCTGGAGCGTAGACAGGGGGCGGGGCGCGGGCAGATCGGGCGGAGCCAGGGCCTCGTCCTCGGCCGGCTCGGGCTGACCGTGGATCAGCGCGCTCACGTCCAGCTCGTAGAAGGCCGCGAGGTGGCGGGCGGTGCGCAGGAGGAGGCTCTTGCCGGTTTCGGCGCGCTTGACGGAGGCGATGGAGACGCAGAGCTGGCGCTCGAAGCAGGCCAGGGCCAGGGCGTCCTGCATGTCGCGGCTGATGCCGTATTT
>NZ_JAIZVX010000120.1 GCF_021768455.1 Aquabacterium sp.
GAGCATCCGCAGCCGCATCGGCATCCTGCCCCGCTGGCAACGCCTGCCCAGCCACCTGATCCTGATCACCTGTGCGGCCTCGGGCCTGGGCTTCTACGCCAAGCGCGAGCTGGGCTGGTCGATGGCCGAGGTGCCGGCCCACACCTGGCTGGTGTGGCACGGCGTGAGCGCCGCCCTGGCGCTGCTGGTGCTGGGTTCGGTGCTGCCGGCCCATGTGCGCGGCGGCTGGCACGCACGGCGCAACCGCTTCACTGGCGGGCTGATGCTGGCGGTGATGGCCGCGATGATGGCCACCGGCCTGCTGCTGTATTACGGCGACGAGGCCTGGCGCGACACGGTGGTGTCGGGCCACTGGTGGATCGGCCTGGGAACGGTGGCGGTGTTCCCGCTGCACCTGGTGGTGGGGCGCTGGCTCAACCTGCGTGCGGCGCAGCGTTTTGCCGCAGCGCATTCACGAAGCGCCTGAGGCGGTCCAGCCCTTCCTGCAGGTCGTCGCGCGAGGCGGCGTACGACAGCCGCACGTGCGTGCTGGCGCTGCAGTGCCCGAAGTCGTGTCCCGGCGTGAGCGCCACATGGGCTTCCTGCAGGGCGCGTTCGCAGAACTGCATGGCGTTGAGGCCCGTGGGGCCCACGTCGATGTAGACGTAGAAGGCGCCATCGGGGGGCACGGGCACGTTCAGGCCGATGTCGGCCAGGCCTTGCAGCACCAGGGCGCGGCGCACGGCGAATTCGGCCTTGCGCCCTTCGCACACGGCGATGGATTCGGGCGTGAAGCAGGCCAGGGCCGCCAGCTGGGCCGGGGTGGAGGCGCAGATGTAGTAGTTCTGCGCCAGGCGCTCCATGGCGGGCACCAGGGCTTCGGGCACCACGGCCCAGCCCAGGCGCCAGCCCGTCATGCCGAAGTACTTCGAGAAGCTGTTGATGACGCAGGCATCCGGGTCGGCCGCGAGCACGGTGGGGGCGGGTGAGCCATCGGCCTGGGCGTCGCTCAGATTGAGGTAGATCTCGTCGACGATGCGCCAGGCGCCATGGCGTTGGGCCCAGGCGCAGATGGCCGCCAGCTCGGCCGGGGGCACCGAGGTGCCGGTGGGGTTGGAGGGCGTGGCGATCATCAGGCCCTGGGTGCGCGCCGACCAGTGGCGCTGCACGGCGCCCAGGTCGAGCTGGAAGCGCGAGGCGGCATCGGTGGGCACCAGGCGCACTTCGGCGCCAAAGCCGCTGAGGAACTGGCGGTTGCAGGGGTAGGACGGGTCGCCCACCAGGACCTCGTCCCCCGGGTCGACCAGGGCGGCGGTGAGCAGCAGCAGCGCGGCCGAGGCACCCGCCGTGACCACGATGCGCTCGGGGCTGACGCTCACGCCGTGAGCCTGTTGGTAGAAACGGGCGATGGCCTCGCGCAGGGCGGGCAGGCCGAGGGCGCCCGTGTAGGGCAGGGGCGTGGCGGGGGTGTGGGAGGCGATGCGCTGCAGGGCCTCGCGCACGGCAGGCGGCGCGCCGAAATCGGGTTCGCCCAGGTTGAGGCGGATGACGCGGTGGCCTTCGGCTTCGAGCGCGGCGGCGCGCTTGCCGAACTCCATGGCGAGGAAAGGGGCGATGGACTGGGCGCGTTGGGAGATCTTCATGGCCGTGGCGGTGCTGTCAGGGTGTCACTCTAACCCTGTCGTGCGACACCACGGCCTTCGGGGGCGCCTGGGGCGCTCGGCGCTTCAGTTCATCAGGTAGCGCCCCGTCTTGCGCGGCCCCTGGCTCTGTTTGGCCTCGCGCAGGGCGCGGCAGGCGTCCAGCGGGGTCATGCCGATGGCGAGCAGGAAGTCGTCGCGCAGTTGCAGCACGGCGTCGAAGTCGTCTTCGGTGGCGTCGTCGAGGTAGCCCTCCAGGCGCTGGAGTTCGTCGATCTGGGTGTCGCTGAAGGTGGGCGTGGCCCAGGCGGGGATGGTGCTGCAGGGGCTCAGGCCCCAGGCGGCGGGCTGGCGGTGCACCTCGCTGGCCAGCATCACGGCGTTGAGGTCTTCGAGGGCGGATTGGCCGAGGTCGCGGGCGAGGCCGTGTTCGATCACCTGCGCGGCGACGACACGGGGTTCGGCCACGTCCATGACGACGCGGCAGAGTTCCACCTCGCCGTGGGCGTGAAACTGGTGGCGCCAGTGCCCCTGGTAAAGCTGAGCGGGGGCGATGACCTGATCACTGTCTGTCGACACATTGCTGAACCCGTACATGGTGCCTTCCTTCTGGTGAAACCGACCGAGGGACTGGGGCGCCTGAGGTCTTGCTCAGGAGACCCGCCCCCATCATGCAGGCACTTGATGGTGGGCGCTGCGGCAAATTTGCATCACCGAATCAGAGGCCGGGGAATCGCCAGAATTTCTCGCCAATGGGGCCGGGTTGCGGCTATTCTGAAGAGCTGCTTGGGCGGTGATCCGCACGGTGTGATGTCGGCATCTGGCCGGCGCGTCGTCATGCCCCGACTACCATTGTGGGTTTTTGCAAAGAAAGAACCCTGCGATGAGCACCCTGCCGCCCTGCCCCCAATGCGCCTCGGCCTACACCTATGAAGACGGCGCCCAGCTGGTCTGCCCCGAGTGCGGCCACGAATGGCAGGCCGGTGCCGCGGCCGAAGCGGCACCCGCCGAACGCGTCTGGAAGGACGCCCACGGCAATGTGCTGCAGGACGGCGACACCGTCACCCTGGTGAAGGACCTGAAGATCAAGGGCTCTTCTTCGGTGGTGAAGGTGGGCACCAAGGTGAAGAACATCCGCCTGATCGACGGCGACCACGACATCGACTGCAAGATCGAAGGTTTCGGGCCCATGCAGCTCAAGACCGAGTTCGTGAAGAAGGCCTGAGATTCCCCAAGATGGCAGGCCCGGCCAAGGCCCTCCCGGCGATCGACCCCGAGCGCTGCACGGGCTGTGGCCGCTGTGTGGGCGCCTGCCCGCCGCACGTGCTGTGGCTAGAGGCGCCCGACCCGCGTGGCTGGGGCCCCAAGCACGCGGTGCTGCACGACGCGCCCGGCTGCACGGGTTGCGCGAAGTGCTGGGTGGTGTGCCCTTTCGACGCGATCGCGATGCTCAGGCCACCCGGGCCATGACGCGGCGCGGGGCGCCCGCCACGATGGGCGCGAAGGCCGGGCGGGGCAGGTCCCAGTGGTCGGCCACGGTGTGCAGCATGCGGGATTCGCCCTCGGCGAGGTGGCGGTCGGACTCGGCCACGGCGGCGCACAGTTGCAGCACGATCAGGCGCAGGCCGATGTCGTCGACCTCGTCGAGCACCTGGTGCAGCGTGCCCTGGGGCAGGTGCTGAACGCCTTGCCAGATGTGGCCCGATTCGCTGAGCAACTCGTCGCACAGGGTCTGGACCACGCCCATGAACGCCTGGTGGCTGAGGTCGAGGCGACCGGGGATGTCGAAGCGGCGCACGGCGTTCATCTCGTCGCGGCTGACGTGGTTGTCGGCCAGCAGGGCGAGGGCGACGACGCGGGCGGCGGCTTCAGGACTGTTGCGAAGGTAGGTGCGCATGAGAGGCTCCGGTGGTGTGCGAAAGAGCCTCTATGGTGGCGCGCCCGTCATGTCGGGACAATCAGAACTTTTGGCAAAGTCCTGTCGATAAATCCTGATGAATCAGGGCGGGCCGTAGGCCGTCAGTGTCGGGGCCACGCTGGACTCCCGGTTCGTGGCGCCGGTGGCCATGAGCCGCACGCTGCAGAGCTTCTCTGGCCAGACCAGGGTGGCCACCTGAGTGCCGGAGAGCGTGCCCGAATCGGCATTGCGGTAACCCGTGCAGGCGATCAGGCTGATGCGGATGGTGGCGCCACCGGTGGTGTTGGCCGAGAAGAGGAAGGTCTGACCCGCCGCGGGCTGGGCCCATGTCACCTTGCTGAGCATGCTGGTGCCCGACATCACCATGGTGGTGGGAACCGGGTCTGCCTTGAAGACGAGCTGGCGGCTCATGATGTCGAAGCTGGCGTTGTCCGGGCCTCTCGTTCGCACCCAGTTGCGGCCGATCGAGAGGATGTTCAGGCCCTCGGTGCTGCGCTGGTAGGGCAGGCCGTTGCCGTCGAGCCAGCCGCTGGTGGAGACCACGGCACGCAGGGCCGCCCGGATGCGCTGGAGGTCGTCGGCATCGCGGTTGGTCCAGCCGGTTTTGTGCACGATCTTCGGGCTGCCGATTTCGGCAAAGATCACGTAGGGCGTGCCGAAATTGCGCTCGACGGCGTAGGCGCCATAGGTTTTGAGCGTCAGGGCGACCTTGCGGAGATCCGGGTTCGGGATGGCCTGCTCGTTGAAGCTCGGTGGCAGCATCATCAGCGTGCCCAGGGGGAACGGTCCGCTGTTGGTGTACTCGGCCTGGTAGTCGGCCGTGGTGGCGGGGAAGACGTAGGTCGGTTTGCGTGACAGCCCGGTGTAGTCCATCGACATGGCCAGGGCATGGCGGTACATCGTGTCGCCATCGTTGACCTCGTGGGCACGGATCAGGCCCGCGATCGTGGAGACCCCTGACGAACGGGCCCCCTGGTGGAAGTAGGCGGGATCCGCCCAGCCGCGGCCCTGCAGTGGGCTCCAGGCGTAGAGCTTGGCCTGCCAGAGGCCCTCGACCTGTTTCAGGCCGAAGAAGGAGTGGATCTTCCCGGTTTGTTCATCGATGATTTCCGCGTGGCCATCGGTGCCGGTTGCAGGCTGGGTGTTGGCCGGCCACCGGGGGATCGTCACTGTCGGGACGTAGCCATAGGTGTCGGGGATGGAGATGCCGGCGCTGCCTGGGTAGGCATGTACCTCCATGCTCCCATCGGAGGTCTGGGCGCGGAAGGCCTGGGTGGAATAGGCCCCGGCGGTGACGGTGGGGAAGTACCAGCGCGTGGGGATCACCGCCGTGCCCAGCACCGGGTCGATGGGCCGGCTGTTCCATGGCGAGGTGGCCGCGTAGGGCCGCTCGAAGGTGCCCCACGTCCAGTTCACGGGCTGGGCGATCGAGGGGGCGATGGCCCACAGCGGGGCCGACAGGATCAGGTGCGCACAGAGGCGCAGGACGCTGGAGGGACTGGGCATGTGTCACATTTCCACACATGTCCGCGCCGGTTTCAAGCCGTGCAGGGCGGGTCAGCGGCTGCGTCCCCCTTGAGCGCGGGGGAGGGCGCCTGCCGGCTGTGGCGGCGTCTTCACGCCCCGGCGCCAAACACCTTCTTCAGGATGGCGCTGCCCGTGCCCACCGGGTCCTGGCGGATCTTCTTTTCCTCTTCGCCGATCAGGGTGTAGAGGCCGTCGAGCGTTTTGCCGGTGACGTATTTTTCGATGCTGGTGTCGTCGCCCTGCACCAGGCCGGTGGTGGCGAGCTTGCCGGCCACGCGGTTGTAGGACTTGGCCAGGTTGACCTTCTGGGTGGCCTGGGTGACCACGGGCAGGAACTTCTCGCCCAGCGGGGTGCGGGTCTTGTCGGCAAAGAACTGGGTGACGGCGTTGTCGCCCCCGCCGAGGATCTTCTTGGCGTCGTCCACGCTCATGGACTTGACGGCGCCCACCAGCAGATCCTTGCCCATGGGCACGGCGGTTTCGGCGGCGCGGTTCATGGTGGTGACGAGTTCGTCGACCTTCTTGCCCTGGCCGGTCATGCGCAGCAGGTCGGCGGCTTTGTCGAGGTAGCCGGGCAGGGGGATCTTGACGGCGGGGTTGCCCAGGAAGCCATCGGTCTTGCCCAGCAGGCTGACGGCGGCGGTGGCGCCCTGTTCGAGTGCGGCCTTGATGCCGGCGGTGGCGTCCTTGTTGCTGAGATCGGCGATGGACAGGGCCTGGGCCTGGCGGTTGGCGGCGAGCACCAGCAGGGCGAGGCTGGACTGGGCGAGGAAGGTGCGGCGTTGCATGGCGGGTCTCCTGTGCATGGGGTCAACGGGGCAATGTAGCGCCTGGGGATGGCGCTGTCTTTGACGCAGCATGCCCCGGATGCGGGTGCCCGACTCCCCCTGCGGCGCAGTGCGCTGCGGCATCATCGGCCCATGACCGCGCCCGCCCTGCCTTGGCCGCCCCGCCGCGCCCACACCCTGAGCCTGCTAACTGGCCTGTACGCAGCCCAGGGCCTGCCTTATGGGTTTTTCTCGCTGGCGCTGCCGGCCTTGCTGCGCGAGGTGGGTTGGTCGCTCACGGCCATCGGGATGCTGCAGTTCCTGGCCCTGCCCTGGGCGCTGAAGTTCCTGTGGGCGCCGGTGGTGGACCACCACGGGGCACGTCGCCACTGGCTGTGGGGGCTGCAGGGCGCGGCCGTGGCCCTGGCGCTGTGGTGCGCCTGGCTGGACCTGGGGGTGCACAGCCTGTGGCTGTTCGTGGCGGTGTTCCTCTTCAACCTGGTGGCGGCCACGCAGGACGTGGTGACCGATGGCCTGGCCGTGCGCCTGCTTGATGCCCGCGATCGGGGCGTGGCCAATGGCATCCAGGTGGGGGCCTACCGCCTGGGCACCATCCTCGGGGGCGGGCTGTTGCTGTGGGTGTTTGCGCGCAGCAATGCGGCGCTGATGTTCACCTGCATGGCGGCGCTGCTGGCCTTGCTGAGCGTGCCGGTGTGGCGCTTTCCGGAGCCGGTGAGCCCGCAGGCGCAGGGGGCGACCGGGGTGGCCGCCGTGGCCAGGCCCGGGTGGCGTGCCCTGGCCCTGGGCTGGTGGCACCGGGCGATGTCGCCGGGCATGCGCACGCTGATCGGCCTGATCGTGGCGTTTCGCCTGGGAGACCAGATGGCCAGTTCCCTGATCACGCCTTTCATCCTGGACCAGGGCGCAGGCAAGGAGACGCTGGCGCTGATGAAAGGCGCCGTGGGCTCGGGCACCAGCCTGCTGGGGGCGGCCCTGGGCGCCTGGCTGCTGTGGCGCGTGGGCCGGGGCCAGGCCTTGTTGTGGAGCGGGCTGGCGCAGTGCGCGGCCTTTGCGCTGTATGCGGCGGTGGCGCTGGGCTGGGGCGGCCTGCCCGCGCTGTGGGCGGCCACGGTGATGGAAGGCCTGCTGGGCACCATGGCCACGGTGGCCCTGTTCGCCCTGATGATGGACGCGGCGGATCCCGCCCATGCCGGCACCGACTACACCCTGCTGGCGAGCGTGACGGTGGCCGTGTCGGGGGCGGGCAGCCTGCTGGGCGGCGCGGTGGGCGACCTGCTGGGCTATGCCTGGGCCTTTGGCCTGGGCACGGTTCTGTCGGCCGGGGGCTGCGTGCTGCTGGTGACCTGGCTGTCGCGCCACCCGACGCATGCGCGCGTGGCCCAGGCCTGGCGCTGAGGGCGTTCAGGCTGCGCGCTGCAGGCCCGGCAAGGCGGCCATCACGGCCGGTGGCACGGGCTTGCTGTAGAGGTAGCCCTGCAGTTCGTCGACGCCCATGCTGCGCAGCACATTGGCCTGGCATTCGGTTTCGATGCCTTCGGCCACGAGGTGCAGGTGCAGGGAGCGGGCCATGGCGATGATGGCGCAGGTCACGGCCATGGCGCCGTCGTCCGCGCCGAGGTCGACCACGAAGGAGCGGTCGACCTTCATCACGTCGATGGGCAGCTGGCGCAGGGTGGCCATGGACGAGTAGCCGGTGCCGAAGTCGTCGAGGGCGATGGAGACGCCCCAGCGGCGCAGTTCGGCCAGCTGTTCGCGGGCCTGGCTGGCGTCGCCGACCAGCAGGCTTTCGGTGACTTCCAGCTCCAGCAGGCTGGCCGGGATGCCGTGGGTGTCGAGCGCGGCGCGCACCTGGCCCAGCAGCTCGCCGGTGGCCAGCTGGCGTGGCGAGACGTTGACGGACACGCGCTCGAGCACCAGGCCCTGGGCGCGCCAGGCGGCGATCTGGGCGCAGGTGGCGTCGAGCACCCACTGGCCGATGCCTTCGATCAGGCCGCAGCCTTCGGCGACCTCGATGAAGCTGCCCGGGTAGAGCAGACCGCGTGTGGGGTGTTGCCAGCGGACCAGGGCTTCGGCCGAGGTGATGCGGCCGCTGGCGCAGGCGACGCGGGGCTGGTAGTGCACGACGAACTCGCCTTGCGCCAGGGCGCGGCGCAGCTCGGCCTGCAGCAGGACGCGGTCGCGGGCGGCGGCGTCCATGTCGGGGGCGAAGACGGCGTGGCGGCCGCGGCCCTCGGCCTTGGCGGCGTAGAGGGCGATGTCGGCGCAGCGCAGCAGCTCTTCGCGGCTGCGGCCGTGGGCCGGGCTGAGCGCGATGCCCACGCTGGCACCCAGCAGGTGCTCGCCTTCGCGCAGGGGGAAGGGGCGCGCCAGGCGGGCGACGACGTCCTGCGCCAGGGCCGTGGCCCGGGCTTCGTCGGCCTCGGGCAGCAGGAGCACGAACTCGTCGCCCCCCAGGCGGCTGACCAGGGCGGTGTCGGGCGCGGCCTCGCGCAGGCGGCCGGCGGTGAGGCGCAGCAGCTCGTCGCCGGCTTCGTGGCCGCGGCTGTCGTTGACGTCCTTGAAGTGGTCGAGGTCGATGAAGAGCAGGGCCAGCGGGGCCGGGGCACCGGGCGCGTGGAGCAGGGCGTCGAGCTGCTGGTGCAGGCCGTCCCGGTTGGGCAGGCCGGTGAGGCTGTCGTGCACGGCGCGGTGGGTGAGCTCCTTTTCGCGGCGGGCGATGCGCCCGGCCATGTGGTTGAAGGCCTTCGCCAGGGTGCCGATCTCGTCTTGTCGCTGCACGGTCACGGGCTGGGGGCGGCCGCCTTCGGCCAGCCGTCCGGCGCTGTCGGTCAGCAGGGCCAGGGGGACAAGGGTGCGGCGGATCTGCCAGCGGCTCAGCAGGGTCACGCCCAGCAGGGTGCCCAGGCCCAGCAGGGCCAGCCAGGTGTGCAGCCGGTGGCCTTGCCAGAGGATGTCGGGCGGCGGGGCGAGCTGGGTGAAGGTCCAGTCTTCGGCGCCGAACTCGGCCCCCAGGAAGAGGCCCGTCCGGTGCGTCTGCAAGCCGGGCGCCTGGGGGGCGGGGGCGTTGGCACCCTGGTGGTGGGCCAGCACGTTGCCGTGCACGTCGGTGATGGTCCAGTCGCTGTCTTCGCTGGCGTCGTCCAGCGGGCCCCAGAGGTAGTGGGGGTTGAGTTCGGCCAGCCAGCGCAGGCGGCCGTCCTGCGAGCCGCCCAGCAGCACGCGGGCCGTCTGGCCGGGCTGGTGGACCACGCGCATCTGGACCGTCAGGAAGGCGCGCGGGCCGGCCGCCACGGCGTCTTCCGACATCAGCGAGCTGAGCTGCGCCAGCGGCACCTGGCGGCGGGTGGCCTCTGAGGCGGCCTGGCTGGCGGTGGTCCAGGCGGCGAACAGGCCCAGCGAGGAGGCGCTTTCCCAGACGGTGTCCCCCTCGGGCGACAGGGCCGTGGCCTTGAGGAAGACGGTGCCTTGCCCGGGCAGGATCAGGCCGCCGGTCTGGGCGGTGGTGTCGCGCTCCAGCAGGGGCGCGTGCATCAGCAGGGTCTTGCCCGCCAGCAGGCGGTCGAAAACCTGGCGGCTGGTTTGCCGGGTGGTGGCGCGGCGGTTGTTGTCGCTCAGCCGTTCGGCGACCTCGGTGATGGCGCCGCTCGACACCCAGGCCGACAGCGCCAGCGGCAGGGCCGCCGCCAGGAGGAAGAGCAGAAAGAGGCGGGTGGCGAGCTGGTGGCGGGGGCGCACGGGCATGGCGTGGCGGCGGGCGCTCAGAAATCGGCCGCGGTGCCGATGAAGGCGCCGTTGCTGGCCCGGATCACGTCGTCGAGGCTGTCTTTGTTGCTGATTTGGCTTTTTGTCTGGCCGTCGGGGCCCACGCTGTAGAGGTCGAAGTCGGTGTTGAGCGGGTTCAGGGCCTTGTCCTTGCGGGCGCCACCTTTGCCATTGGCCGCGATGTTGTAGTAGCGATAGGGCTGCCCCCAGGGGTCGGTGCGGGCCTGGAACTGGACGTCGCTCAGGCTGTCGGGGTAGTCGCGGTGCTCGTCGGCGTAGCGCTGGATGGCTGCGGCCATGGTGGCGACGTCTTCGGCGCACTGGCGCGTCCGCACGCGCTCGCGGTAGCCGTTGTAGGCCGGCAGGGCGATCGCTGCCAGCACACCCACCAGCGCGACGGCGGTGAGCAGCTCCACGAGGGTGAAGCCGCTGGCGGGTCGGGCGAATGCGTGAGAAGGGGCGTGCATGAGGGGCGCCACGGCGGGCTGGTCGGTGGCGAGGGGTGTCTTGGGATATCGGACGAGGCCCCCGCGACTTGAGCCTTGGGGGAACGCAAGCGGTCTGGCCCTGGGTATGCTGCGGGTCCGACCCCCACAACGGAGACGCAACGTGTTCCAAGCCATCCTCATCGAGAAAGACGAGCAGGGTTACCGCGCCACGCAACAGGCCATCGACGACAGCCTGCTGCCCGCCGGCGACGTGACCGTGCGCGTGGCCGCCTCCACCCTGAACTACAAGGATGGCCTGGCCATCACCGGCCAGTCGCCCGTGGTGCGGATCTTCCCCCTGGTGCCGGGCATCGACCTGGCCGGCACGGTCGAATCGAGCACGCACCCGGCCTGGCAGCCCGGCGACCAGGTCATCCTGAACGGCTGGGGTGTGGGCGAAACCCACAGCGGCGGCCTGGCCGAGCGCGCCCGCCTGAAAGGCGACTGGCTGGTGCCGCTGCCGGCCGCCTTCACGCCCGAGCAGGCCATGGCCATCGGCACGGCGGGCTACACCGCCATGCTCTGCGTGCTGGCCCTGGAGCGCCATGGCGTCACGCCCGACAAGGGCGAGATCGTGGTGACGGGGGCCGCCGGTGGTGTGGGCAGCGTGGCCGTGGCCCTGCTGGCCAGGCTGGGCTACACCGTGGTGGCCGTGACGGGCCGGGCCAGCGAGGCGCCCTACCTGAAGGAACTGGGCGCCAGCGAGGTGCTGGACCGCAGCGCCTTCAACGTCCCGGGCAAGCCCCTTGCCAAGGAGCGCTGGGCGGGCGCCGTCGACACCGTGGGCAGCCACACCCTGGCCAATGTGTGCGCCAGCACCCGCTACGGGGGCGTGGTCACGGCCTGTGGCCTGGCCGGGGGCTTCGACCTGCCGGCCACCGTGATGCCCTTCATCCTGCGCGGGGTCACGCTCGCCGGGGTCGACAGCGTGATGGCGCCCCGGACCCTGCGCCTGCAGGCCTGGGAACGCCTGGCCCGCGACCTGGACCCGGTCAAGCTCGGCCTCATGACCCGCACCATTGGCCTGGACGAGGTCATCCCCATGGCGCGCCAGCTGCTCGACGGGCAGGTGCGCGGCCGGGTGGTGGTGAAGATCGCGAAGGCGGCCTGAAGCATGGACCTGTCTGCCCTGCAAGCCCAGCTGCGCCAGTTCGCCGACGAGCGCGACTGGCACGCCTTTCACACGCCCAAGAACCTGTCGACCGCGCTGATGGTGGAGGCCGCCGAGCTGGCCGAGATCTTCCAGTGGATGACGCCCGAGCAATCGGATGCGGCCAGCAGCGACCCGGCCACCCGCGAGCACATCGGCGAAGAGATGGCCGATGTGCTGCTCTACCTGGTCCAGATGGCGATGCGCACCGGCATCGACCTGAACGCCGCGGTGCAGGACAAGCTGGCGAAGAACGCGGCCAAGTACCCGCCCCCCGGTTGATGGATCGGATGATCCGAATGTGGTGCCACCAGACCGAGGGGTGCGCCGACTGCGCACCTGTGCAATAAGGAGGGCTCATCCATACATGTCTGGGAGGACCCATGAACCTGTTGAAAAAGTGCTTCGCGATGGCTGCGTGCCTGATGTTCTGGAGCACCGCGTCTGCGGCCGAGGTGATCGATGGCTATGTCTCGCCCGGCTTCACCGCTGCACAACAGGGGGAGCCATATGACGCGCTCTACTGCGTCGGGTGCGGTGGTCAGCTGCTGGAGACCCAATGGGTTGTTCCGCAAAGCTTCGTGATGACACGCTTCAGCCTGATCATTTTGGAGGCAGAGGGGTGGCAGCAAGCGACGTTGGCCTTCAGTTCAGGCGGCCCGGCGTCGACATGGCCCAATTGGTGGCACGAACCTGCATACCTGAATGGCCGCTTGAGGCTTGCAGACGCGACGGCGACCAGCCTCGGCAACGGACTTCTCCAATTGGATTTCGACTGGCGGCGTGCCGTTGAGACGGGTTGGTATGTCCTGATCGACGGAGATGGCTCGGTTGTCCTCCCCGCCTGGGATGCGGCGGATGCCTTTCTCGATGGCCGCAGCAGGTCTTTGGGCGTGCGGATGTCCGGTTACATCGGCGTGGTGCCTGAGCCTGAGGCGCTTGTCTTGGCGATGGTGGGTGGCGCGTTTGTGCTGCTGAGGCGTCGGCGCAGCCGAGAGCAATGCCCGTCGTCTCGTTGGGAGGGGTGAGCGCCAAACCGTTCTTCAAGGTCAGGCGGTCCCTGTAGAGAGGAGAGCGGCGCCTGAGTCGCTGCAAGGGGGCCTGTTTGCGTGCACTTCGCACGCTGACAGGGGCTGGCGGGCTCAATGTCCGATTTGCCGGGTCGAAAAGGAAAGTGGAACAAATGAAACTCCCGATCCACCCCTTCTGCAGTACACCACCATGTTCAGACACCTCAAGATCGGCACACGCCTCACGCTGGCTTTTGGCCTCCTGCTGGCCATCCTGTGCGCCATGGCCGGCGCTTCGGCCTGGCAGATGAATCGCCTGGCCGACACGGCTTCGTACTACGCGGTCAACCTGGTGCCCTCTTACGAGACGGAGCACGAGTTGTCTCTGTCCCTGGGGGAGATGCGCCGTTTCGAGTTCAGCCACGTGCTGGCGAACACCGACGCGGAGATGGACAAGCTGGAGGAGCACATCGCCGCGGCCCGCAAGCGCGTGGACGAGAGCCTCGACAAGTACGCCAAGGACCTGGTCTCCGACGACCAGGATCGCCGCGCCCTGGACGACGCCCGTGCCGCCGTGGCGGCCTACTATGCCCAGTGGGACAAGGTTCGCCCGGTGTCGCGCCAGACCGTGAGCGACCCCAGCCAGACCGCCGAAGCCAACCGCCTCATCACCGGTGACTCGGCCAAGGCCTACGAGGCCGCGCACGCTGCCGTGGCCACCTGGTGGGCTTACAACGTGAAGCTCGCCAAAGACCAGGAAGCCACCGCCGTGGCCACCTACGACCAGGCCAAGGTGGCGCTGGCCGCCATGGTGGTTGTGGCCCTCGGCCTGGGCATTGCCGCGGCGGTGCTGATCACCCGCTCGATCGTGCAACCCATTCAGGAAGCCGTGGACGTGGCCTCCAAGGTGGCCGATGGCGACCTGACCGCCCGCTTGCACACCCAGGGCAGCGACGAACCTGCCTTGCTGCTGCAGGCCCTGGCCCGCATGAACGACAACCTCTCGCGCATCGTGGGCCAGGTGCGCCAGAGCAGCGACAGCATCGCCACCGGTTCATCCGAAATCGCCACCGGCAATGCCGACCTGAGCCAGCGCACCGAAGAACAGGCCAGCAACCTGCAGCAGACCGCCGCCTCCATGGAGCAGCTGGCCGGCACCGTGCGCACCAACGCCGACACCGCCCACCACGCCAACCAGCAGGCCGCTGCCGCCTCGGCCGCCGCCATCAAGGGGGGCGAGGCCGTGGGCTCGGTCGTGACGACCATGCAGGACATCGCCGCCTCCTCGCGCAAGATCGCCGACATCATCGGCGTGATCGACGGCATCGCCTTCCAGACCAACATCCTGGCGCTGAACGCCGCGGTGGAAGCCGCCCGTGCCGGTGAACAGGGCCGCGGCTTTGCCGTGGT
>NZ_JAIZVX010000002.1 GCF_021768455.1 Aquabacterium sp.
CCCGGTTCGCCGTTGCCGGACGAGCGGATGCGCATGCCGTTGTCGATGCCGACCGGGATCTTCACTTCCAGCGTCTTGTTGCGCTTGATGCGGCCCTGGCCCGCGCAGGCCGCGCACGGCTCCGCAAGTGGGGCAGTCGATGTGCCCCAGCACTTCCTTAGATTGGCTCATGGTGGTGGTGTGGTGGTGGTGTTTGGTGCTCCCCCGTGGCCTCTCGCAGCCACGGGGCGAACCGATCAACCCCCCGCAGGCCGTCACAGTGGACGGCTCGGGGGGCTTGGGGCCTCGTCGGCCCCTTGTCTTGCGTACAGTTATTGACACGGGTCCGAGGGAGTGAAGCGCCGCAGGCGCTCCACTCAAATGCCCGCGCTCGGGCCTGCTCTCGTTGCTCGGGGCTCCATGTGCCGCGTGCCTTCCATTCCTTGCGGCTGCTACGCGCCACAAAGCCCGCCGCCTTGTCCAGCACGCCCACGTGCTTCGCCTGGGTGGCGGTTTCGTACCGGCCGACCACTTCGCGCTTCTCGGTGGCGACCGCGTAGGCGTAGCCGCGCCCCGATGCCGCGCCGCCTTGGGCTGTCAGGTACAGGCCCCAATCCGCGCCGCCCTCGGCCGTCTTGTTGGTGGCATCCCAGGCCAGCCGCAGACCCTCGGGGGCGAATTGCAGCGCCGCCGCTTCGACCCGGCGCAGTTCGCGCCATGCCGTGACCGGGGGTTGCCCGATGGCCTGAAACTGCCGGATGTGGTGGGCACGCGCCCAGAAACGCACGCGGGTGGCGCCCTCGTAAAGCTGCCCCTGCTCCATCACGATCTTGGCCCCGTCTTCCTCGTCGTGGTGGCCTTCGTCCAGGGTGGCGCCGTGCCCGTCGATGCCCTTGCTGATGTACTTTGCGCAGTAGCCCGCCGCGCCGCCTGGGTTCAACGCCACGGCCTTGAAACGGTGCTCCGCTGCGCCGCTCTCGTCGCCCGAGTCGGCCAGCCAGTAAGCCCGCAGCAGGGCCGCCGCCTTGCAGGCATTCCCAGGCATCGAACCCGCGATGCCCTCACGCTCGGCCGCGCTGGGCTCGACCCATAGCATTGCGTGCCAATGGGGGGTGCCGTCTTGGTGCGGCTCGGCCACCCGAAAGCCGAACACGCCCAGGCCGCGCCGCTGCAAAGCCGAACGCGCCCGCGCCCAGGTCTTGCACAGCCATTGCTGCCCGTCCTTGATCGTCGGACGGCCGGCCGCCTCCCAATTGGGATTGGGGCGCCCGTTGTGCTTGGTGGCGTGGTACCGGCTCGGGGTGGTGTGCGTGGTGAAAATGCCCAGCCAGCCCGCTTCATCGGCCCATGCTTCGCATCCCTTGATGCGGGTCATCAGTTCGCCGCGACGGATAGCCGGGTTGGCGGTGCTCTTGGCCGCCAGTTCGCCCAGGTTGAACACTTGGCCGTCCGCGTTTTCGAGCTCGGTCCCTTCCAGGGTGGCCCGGTTGCGCTCGTCTTGCTCCAACATCCGGTGCACGGTGTCGTGAGTGACGTAGGGTTGCCGCCGCTTTGCGCAGACCTCGGACGCCTCACGGCCTGCCGCCTCACGCTTTGCGATGGCCGCCCGCGTCAGTTGGCGCCGCCACCAGTAGGCGCAGGACACGCGGGCGATGATGCCGCCCAGGTCTTGCAGGGTGTCGACAAAGGGCCGCGCATCCAGGGGCGCCAGCACATCGGCCAGCAGCGCGAAAAACCGCTCACGGTGGTAAATGGTGCGCTCGGGGTCTTCCAGGCCCGCGACCTCGGCCGCCGCCTGGGTGGTGATCCGCTCGACGGCCTGGGGCATCATGTCGGCCCGCTGGCGTGCCAGTTCGCGCAATTCGCGCCCGCGCATGGATGGCTCGACAGGCCGCGCACGGTTGGCCGCCTGGGTGGCCGCGATTTGCGCGACGGCCTGGGCGACCTCGGCCACCGTGGCACGGGTGCCCAGGGTGGCCGCATGGTTGAAACGGTTGATCTTGAGGCGATCCGGGCCAGTGTCCAGCCAGTTCGCCCGCGCCCGCTCACGCTGAAGGGGCGACAGGTTGCGGCGCCTGCTCATGGCAACATCCCCGCATCCCATCCGGCACACTCACGGCCGAACAGGACGAACATGGCGCCCACTCGGCACTTTTGTTCCCAGGTGAACGCCTCAAACCGCAGGGGCACGGCTTCGACCTCGGGCACGGCCAGCGAGACAAGCGCGAGTTTCACCCGCTCGTCAAGCCCCTGCCACGTCTTTTCCCACTTGGACAACAAAGCCGGGTTTCGGCTCCGCAAAAGCTGGGCGATGCTCACCCCCTGGGCGTCAGCCTGGGCGCGCAGATCGGCGCCGCCGATGGCGTGCCGCTCTTGGTCCGTGGTGGGCCGCATGGCGTGCCGCCTGGGTCAGAACGTGACGACAGCGCCCGCCTGGGCCTTGCCTTGCAGACCGGCACGGTCCCGGAATTCGTCAGCGTGGGCCGCTTGATGCACCAGGGCGAAGCCGATCACGTCGGCCTGCTCGGGGTCAAGTCGCACTTCCAGACCCTTGCCGCAGGGGCTCACCAGTTGGAGCACCACATAGGCGCCCAGGTTTTCGCTCACGACGGAGCCCGCTTCGATCTTTGTGGTGTGCTTCATGCTTGATCCCTTCCCCCCGGTGCCCTTGGTAGGTGTGCCGGGCCCCTGCTGTTTGGGGGGGATCGTCCAGGGCTGCCCGGCACAGGGGCGAAGCATAAACGGGTCGTGGTGCTATTTCACGGGCCGTTGTGCAATGTGTCGGCGCTGACACATGGGGTTGCAATTCGTGCGTTTTTGTGCTTCACACCCTGTTAGGGGTATCGCTTCATGGTGTTTACACGTATCGTTTTGGTATCACAGATCGGGGGATCTCATGCTTACTACTGCAAAGCTGCTCGACGCCGCGAAACGCGCCCAGGGCATCACGTCGGAATACCGTCTTGCCCGCGTGCTGGGTGTCACAGATAGCGCCCTTTGGAACTACAGACACGGCCGCACGCCGGACGACGAACGCGCCCTAAAAATCGCCGCGCTTGCCGGTCTTGATGCCCGGTATGTGCTTGTTTGCCTTGCCGCCGAACGGGCCAAAGATGACGCATCCCGCGCCGTGCTTCTGGCCTCTGCCGCGATCCTGGGCGATGCCCTCGGCATCCCTCCCGATGGCCCCGATGATGGCGACCGATCGGACAAAACGCCGCGCACGTTGGACGCCATCCCGGCGCCCGCTTCTTCACTGTCTATTGGGGTTTCGAGCGATTCGCCCGCCGCACAGGGTACCGATGCGTTTTATACATCGTAGCAAGTTATTAATGCGGATTGCTGCGCGAAGAAAGCAAGCCCCTCGCTCGGCGCCGGGTGTGCGTCCTCACGTATGCTTGACCCTTCGCGTCACGTCACACCCGCCTCGCACCATGCGCACCTTGATCCGCCCATTGTTGTCTGTCGTCCTCGGTCTGGCCGCCATGCAGGCCCAGGCCGGCAAAACGCTCGACGCCGTGCGCCAGCGTGGGCAGGTCCAGTGCGGTGTGACCAATGGCGTGGCCGGCTTCTCGGCGCCCGATGCCCAGGGGCGCTGGCAAGGGCTGGACGTTGACGTCTGCCGTGCCATCGCAGCGGCCGTGCTGGGCGATCCCAACAAGGTCAGCTTCGTCTCGCTCAACGCCCAGCAGCGCTTCACGGCCCTGCAGTCCGGCCAGATCGACGTGCTCTCACGCAACAGCTCCTGGACGCTGACCCGCGATGCCTCCTTGGGCCTGAACTTCACCGCCATCACCTATTTCGATGGCCAGGGCTTCCTGGTGCCCAAAAAGCTCAAGGTCACCAGCGCAAGGCAACTCAAGGGCGCACAGGTCTGCACCCAGGCCGGCACCATCAACGAAAAGAACCTCTCCGATTTCTCCCGCACGGCGAAGCTCAACATCAAGCCCGTGGTGTTCGACGGCTTTGAAGCGGCTTTCAAGGCGTTTTTCGCTGGCCGTTGCCAGGCCTTCAGCACCGACGCATCGGCCTTGTCCACCATCCGCAACAAGGAAGCCAGCAAGCCCGACGACTACGTGATCCTTCCGGACATCATCTCCAAAGAGCCCCTGGGCCCGGTGGTCAAACGCGGTGACGACGACTGGTTCGCCATCGTCAAGTGGACGGTCTTTGCCCTGCAGAACGCCGAAGAACTCGGCATCACCCAGGCCAATGCCGACAAGCTCAAAGTCAGTGAAGACCCGGCGATCCAGCGTCTGCTGGGCTCGGGTGAAGACATGGGCAAGCTGCTGGGGCTGGAGAAGACCTGGGCGCTCAAGGCCATCCAGGCCGTGGGCAACTATGGCGAGGTGTTCGAGCGCAATGTGGGTGCGCAATCACCGCTGAAGTTGCCCCGTGGCGCGAACAGGCTCTGGAATCAGGGTGGTCTGATCTACGCGCCACCCGTGCGCTGACCCCGAGGCCCCGCGCCCACGATGTTCGAGTTCCTGCAGCAGCCCGCCGGCTTTGACATCGGCGAGACCGGCCTGCTGGCCTTTGACGCGACCCAGCCCCTGTGGCGCGCCATGCTGGTCGGCCTGGGCAACACCCTGAGGGTGGCCTTGCCTGCCTTGCTCCTGGCCACGTTGCTGGCCACGGCCGTGGCCCTGGCGCGCCGCGCCCGCAGTGCGCCGTTGCGCTGGGCGGGGGGCGCTTTCGTCGACACCCTGCGCAACGTGCCTTTGCTGGTGCAGTTGCTGGTGGTCTATTTCCTGCTGATCGAGTGGCTGCCGGATTCCAGCCAGGCGCTGCCCTTGCTGCCCGGCGTGTGGCTGAGCAAAGGTGGCCTGGCCTTTCCATGGCCCGATGCCTGGCTGAGCCAACCTTCTGGCCAGGGATTCTGGAACTGGCCGGTTCAAGGCGGCTTCAACATCGATGGCGGCGCCGCCCTCACGCCCGAGTACCTGGCGGTCTGCCTGTCGCTCACGCTGTACACCGCGGCCTTCCTGGCCGAGGTGATCCGTGGTGGGCTGGAGGCCGTGCCCCCCTCCCTGCTGGAGGCCGCTGAAACGCTGGGGGCGACCCGCTGGCAGGCCTTGTGCCGGATCGTGCTGCCCCAGGCGCTGCGCGCCATCGTGCCGGCCGCTACCAACCAGTACCTCAACCTCATCAAGAACTCGTCGTTGGCGGTGGCCGTGGGCTACCCCGATCTGGTCTCGGTTGGCAACACGGCATTGAACCAGACGGGTCAGGCCGTGGCCTGCGTGCTGGTGATGATGTCGGTCTACCTCAGCCTGTCGCTGCTGACTTCGGCCTTCATGAACTGGTTCAACCGCCGGCAGGCCCTGAAAGGCGTGGCATGAAAGGGGCTGGCTTGGCAGCAGTGAAGTGGGCCGTCACGGTGCTGGCTGGCGTGCTGCTCGCATGGTTGGGCTGGCAGGTGTTCAACTGGGCCGTGCTGAAGGCCGTGTTTCAGCCCGATCTGCTCGCGTGCCAGTCACTCGACCACGCTGGGGCCTGCTGGGGTGTGGTTGCCGAGAAATTTCGACCCATGGTGCTGGGCGCCTACCCCCATGAAGCGCAGTGGCGGCCTTTGACCGCCTTGGCACTCACGGGCGCCTTCGCCTGTGTGGCGTTTGGCTCGGTTTGGGCCCCTCGAGGCTGGCGCCTGTCATCGCGCGCGGCCTGGTTCCTCGGGCTCTGCTGGCTGCTGGGCAGCCTGGGGCTGATGCGAGGCGGCTTTGCGGGGCTGGAAAGCGTGCCCGTGTCGCAATGGGGCGGCTTGCCCCTGACCCTGGTGCTGGCCGTGGCCAGTCTGGTGTTGTCGCTCCCGCTGGGCATCTTGCTGGCCTTGGGCCGGCGCTCGCCACACGCTGGCTTGAGTCTGCCCTGCACGGTGTTCATCGAGACGGTGCGCGGGGTGCCTCTGGTCACCTTGCTCTTCATGGCGGCCTTCATGCTGCCCGCCCTCTTCCCGGCCGATGCCCAGCCCAGCCTGTTTGGGCGTGTGCTGGCCACGCTCAGCCTGTTTTCTGCGGCCTACCTGGCTGAACTGGTGCGTGCCGGTTTGCAGACGGTGCCTGCCGAACAGGTCGAGGCTGCCCAAGTGCTGGGCCTCACGGGCTGGCGCATCCAGCTGAAGGTGGTCTTGCCACAAGCCTTGCGGGCGGTGCTGCCGGCCCTCGTCAGCCACACGATCGGGCTGTTGAAAGACACCTCGCTGGTCATGGTGGTCAGCCTGCACGAACTCACGGGCTCACTCGGCCTGGCCTTGGGGGGCGATGCCGACTGGCGTCCCTTCTATTTCGAAGGCTACCTCTTCATCGCGGCCATTTACGCCCTCATGTGCCTGGGCCTCGCCCGTCTGGGGCGTCGCATCGAGGCGGGTTGGCAGCAGGCGGTGCGCTGAGCCGTCCCCAAAAAAAGACCCGCCATCGGGCGGGTCACATCGCACTGAGCCGCAAGCCAGTGTGTTCAGGATTGAGCGCGGTCCCGCGGGGGCATCGACTCGCCTTCGCCGTCTTCTTCACCGTTGACCATGGGGATCAGCGGTTTGTCCAGCGGGCGGCACACGCGGCTGTGCAGTCGGTTCAGGCGCTCGGAGCCTTCCATGGCCTTGAGAACCGCTTGCGGGTCCATCATCAAGGCAAAAGGATTGGCGTAAAGACCTTGCTTCTGCATGCTGCCTCCGGTGTGAAAAGTGAATGTCGATGGAAGTCATCGTAGGCTTCACGGGCCGAAGGCGGTAGTCGCCAAAGCGCCAGACCGCCTGTCAGAAATTGTCTGACAAGGGTTGGCGCAATGGTGCGTTCAAACCCTCAGGCGGCCCGCACACCCGAGAACAAATCCTCGAAGTTGGCCGACGTGATGCGGCCCAGCTCGGCCAGGTCGACGCCTTTGAGTTCGGCCATCAGTTGCGCCACCAGGGCCACATAGGCCGGTGAGTTCGTTTTGCCCCGGTGCGGCGCTGGCGCCAGGTAGGGGCTGTCGGTTTCGATCAGACAGCGATCGAGCGGCACGAAGCGGGCGACGTCGCGCAGGTCGGCAGCGTTCTTGAAGGTGAGGATGCCCGAGAACGAAATGTAGAAGCCCAGGTCGAGGGCTGCACGGGCCACGGCTTCGGTTTCGGTGAAGCAGTGGAAGACGCCGCCCACCTGCCCTTGCCCGCTTTCACGCAGGATGGCCAGGGTGTCGTCGCTGGCCTGGCGGGTATGGATCACCAGCGGCAGCGCGGTTTGTCGGGCGGCCTCGATGTGCACACGAAAGCGCTCACGCTGCCAGGCCATGTCGGCCACGGTGCGGTCGCCCAAGCGGTAGTAATCCAGGCCGGTCTCGCCGATGCCCACCACGCGTGGCAAAGCGGCCCTTTCCACCAGATCGGCCACCGTGGGTTCCTGGATGCCTTCGTTGTCGGGGTGCACGCCCACCGTGGCCCAGAAGTTGTCGTAGCGGGTGGCCAGGGCGTGGACTTCCGGGAACTCTTCCAGCGTGGTGCTGATGCACAGTGCCCGGTCGACACCGGCTTCGTGCATCTCGGCGCGGATCTGGTCGAGTTGCTCGGCGTACTGAGGGAAATTGAGGTGGCAGTGGGAATCGACAAACATGGGGACGTGACCTGGGCGCAAGGGGCTGCAGGGCGCAGCCAACCCATGATCTTGCCTCAAAGTGTCTGTGTGGGCTTGCTCGACGAGATGTTGGTGCCCAGGATCTGCTCGATCTTCACGCGCAGCAGTCGGGTCTTGTCGTCTGCGGGGAAACGAACCCCCACGCCTTGTGTGCGGCCCCCCGACGCATTGGCCGGGGTGATCCAGGCGATCTTGCCCGCCACAGGGTAACGCTGCGGGTCTTCTGGCAAAGAGAGCAGCAGGTAGATGTCGTCGCCCAGGGTGTATTCGCGCGTTGTGGGCACAAACAGACCCCCATCGGTGAAGGCTGGGATGTAGGCAGCGTACAGCGCGCCCTTTTCGCGGAAGACGAGCTGGATAACGCTGGGGCGTGCTGGCGATCCCGGCACACCGGCTCCCAAGGCCCCGAGGCCGGGGCTCAGCCGCCCCGGGCCCGAGGGCGCAAAGGCAGAGGGCAATGCCGTCGTCTGAAAATCACTCATCGTGGGGAAAGTGTAAGGCCTGCATTGGGCCCCACGGCGTGAAATAGCGCTCACTCCAACGGGTCTTTACGCACTGTCACACCCCCGATTCGGAGGGGCCACTCGCCCACATGTGCGATCGATCGCCCAGGCTCAGCGCGGTCGGCTCACCTTGGGCGCCATCACGGCGCGGGCCTGCAGCAGCAGGGTCTCGACCTTGAGTCCGGCGTTCCAGGGGTGCTCGGCGTGCCGGCTCAGCTTGCGCAGCTCTTGCGACCAGAGCGTCAGCCGATCGAGGTGAGGCGGTTTGGGCAGGCTGCTGGCCGGAAAGTAGCGCGGCGCCGCGCCCACGGCCGTGCAGGCCAGGTCGTGGCAGAGCTTCTGCAGGGTCTCGACGACCAAGGGCAAGGGCCAGCTGGTCAGGGCGGTGGCATTGCCTTGCACCAGGTCCTTGGGGATCATGGGCCAGTAGCGGGCGTCCAGGCCCAGTTCATGGCGCTCTCTGGCCGTGAGCGGCTGGCCACCCGCGGCCGACAGCAGCACCTGGGCATCGGTTTGCGACAGGCCCTCGACCGCATCGGCCAGCCAGCTCGCCGCAGCGGCCTCTTCCGGCCAGGGCAGGCGCCAGGCCTGGCACCGGCTGCGCACGGTGGGCAGGAGTTCGTCCAGTGCCGACCCGCTCAGCACGAAACGAACCTGGCCCGGCGGCTCTTCCAGGGTCTTGAGCAGGGTGTTGGCGGCCACGAGGTTCATGCGCTCGGCCGGGTGCAGCAACACCACCTTGGCCCGGCCGCGTGAAGCGGTGTTCTGCGAAAACTGGACCACGGCGCGGATGGCCTCGACCTTGATCTCCTGGCTGAGCTTCTTGCCCTTGCCCGAAGATTTCTCGGCCTTGTCGCCCCCCTCGCCTTCTTCGCTCCCGCCCGCCTGCCATCCCAGGGAGGCCTGAAGGGCCTCGGGCAGCACGACCTTCAGGTCAGGGTGAGAACCGGCGTCGATCAGGTGGCAACTGGCACAGAGCCCGCATGCGGGGCGGAAGGCCGATCCAGCAGGCTGCGCTTCGCACAACCAGGCACGTGCCAGCGCCAGCCCGAATTCGAACTGGCCGATGCCCGGGGCACCATGCAGCAGCACCGCGTGGCTGTTGAGCTGGTCAAGGGCGCCTTGCAAGGCCGGTTGCAGCCAGGGCCACAGCGGCGCGCGGGGGCCCTGTTCGTCGCGGGCGCTCATGCCAGGCCTCGCTCGACCATGGCCAGGCGGATCTGCTCGGCCACGTCTGCGGGGGAGCGGGCGGCGTCGATCAGCACGAAACGCTCGGGCTGGGCGGCGCGGCGCGCCAGGTAGGTGGCGCGCACGCGTTCGAAGAAGGCCTGGTCCTGGGCTTCGAATCGATCCGGCTGGCGTGCGGCACTCAGGCGGGCCGCGGCGACGGCGGGTGGCAGGTCAAACAGCAGCGTCAGGTCGGGCTGGCGACCGGCCTGCACCCAGTGTTCGAGCGTGCCCAGCACGTTGAGGTCAAAGCCCCGGCCTCCCCCCTGGTAGGCGAAGGTTGCATCGGTGAAGCGGTCGCACAGCACCCAGGCACCACGGGCCAGGGCCGGTTCGATCACCTGCTGAAGGTGGTCGCGTCGGCCGGCGAAGACCAGCAGGGCCTCGGTGAGCGGGTCCATGGCGTCGTGCAGAAAGAGCCCGCGGAGCTTCTCGGCCAGCGGCGTGCCTCCGGGCTCGCGGGTGCGCACCACTTCGTGGCCGGCCTGCCGCCAGGCCTGCTCGAGCGCATCCAGGTGGGTGGTCTTGCCCGCGCCGTCGATGCCTTCGAAGGTAATGAAGCGGCCGGTGGGGCTCATGGGCTCTTTCTGGCGTTGCTGACGCCGCGTTGGTACAGGTTCACGGCCCGATTATGCTCAGCCAATGTGGTGCTGAAGGCACTGCTGCCATCGCCGCGCGCGACGAAATACAGGGCCTTGCTGGGCGCAGGGTTGACCGCGGCCAGCAAGGCGGCCTTGCCCGGCATGGCGATCGGCGTGGGGGGCAGGCCTCGGCGGGTGTACGTGTTCCAGGGCGTGTCCGTCTGCAGATGGCTCTTGCGCAGGTTGCCATCGAAGGCATCGCCCACGCCGTAAATCACGGTGGGATCGGTCTGCAGCGGCATGCCGATGCGCAGGCGGTTGGTGAACACGGCCGCGATCAGCGGGCGGTCGCTTTCCTGGCCTGTTTCCTTTTCGACGATGGAGGCGAGCACCAGGGCGTCTTGTGGCGTAGACAGGGGCAGGTTGCTCTGGCGCTGTGCCCAGGCCGCATCCAGCTGTTTGACCATGGCCTGCATGGCGCGCTTCATCACCGCCAGATCGCTGCTGCCTTTGGCGTAGGAATAGGTGTCGGGAAAGAAGTGGCCCTCGGCCGGCACACCCTGCAGGCCCAACCGGGCCATGATCTCGGCGTCGCTCAGTCCTGCGGTGTCGGCCTTGAGGCCTTCGGCCTGGGCCAGTTCGGCGCGGAAGCGCTTGAAGGTCCAGCCCTCGATCAGCCGGACGGTCGCGAGGCTGGCATCGCCACGCACCATCATGCGCAGCAGGTCGCGCGGGGTGGCCCCGGCCGACAGTTCATAGCTGCCGGCCTTGAGCTGGCGCGATTGTCCGGAGACACGGAACCACTGGTACAGCAACCAGGGCGAGGTCTCGACCCCGGCATCGACCCATTCTCGGGCCACATCGCGCGGCGTGCTGCCGGTTTCGATGGACACGTCGACCACCGGGGTGCGCAGGCTCAAGGGCTGGTGCAGCCACCATGCAACGCTGGCGGCCGCGCCCAGCAAGGCGATGGCCAGCAGACCGAGCAAGGGACGCAGCACGCCACCGGCTTGCCGCACAAAGGAAGTGGGATACACCCGGTGATGTGGTTCATGCATGACGGGCGTGATGATAATGACCTCCATGAGCCAGATCCAACTTCCAGAAGCAAAGTCGTGGGGCGGTGCCCTGCTTGTGTCCGACCTGGGTGTGCTGCAGGCCCAAGGTGCCGATGCCGCCACCTTCCTCCATGGCCAGTTGAGCCAGGACACCAAGGGGCAGGCCGCCACCGAAGGTCGCCTGGCCGCCTACTGTTCGGCCAAGGGGCGGATGCTCGCCAGCATGGTCACCTTGCGCCCTGAGCCTGAAACCTTCTGGCTGCTGACCGATCGCCAGGTGCTGCCTGGCCTGCTCAAGCGCCTGCAGATGTTTGTGTTGCGCGCCAAGGCTGTCCTGAGCGACGCCTCGGCCACGCTGAACGTGGTGGGGCTGGTGGGCGAGGTGGCCCAGGGCTGGCTGGGTGAAGCGGCAGGCAGCGAGCCCTGGCAGGCCCGTGCCCATGCAGGTGGGCAGGTGCTGCGCCTGCCGGATGTACAGGGTGTGGCCCGCTGGGTCTGGGTTGGGCCGGCGTCGGAGGCCGCCACGGTGACGGGCGCCCTGCCCGCCTTGCCCGAGGCCGCCTGGCGCTGGCTGGATGTGATGAGTGGCGTGCCACGCATCGAGGCCACGACGGTCGATCAGTTCGTGCCGCAGATGGTGAATTTCGAACTGATCGGTGGCGTGAACTTCAAGAAGGGCTGCTATCCGGGCCAGGAAGTGGTGGCGCGCAGCCAGTATCGGGGCACGACCAAGCGCCGCGCTTTTGTCGTTCACGCGGCGCAGGCGCTGCAACCGGGACAGGAAGTGTTCAGCGCCGCGGATCCGGCCCAGCCTGCCGGCCTGGTGATCAACACCGCGCCCATGCCGACGGCATCGCCCTCGGCCGGTTTGCCGGTGGACGGCGGGCCCAGCAGCGCCCTGATCGAACTCAAGTTGGCTGCAGTGGGTTCGGCCTTGTTTGCAGGTTCTGCGGATGGGGTGGCCCTCACCCTGGGCAGCCTGCCCTACGACCTGCCCAGTGCCGAATCGGCCGACTGAGAGAAATCCTTAACGGCCATCTGACGCGTTTGCCCCGTGAACACGGGGCGCGCGACGCAGGCTGACCAGGCCTTGCGTTAGGCTTCACCCTGATGTTGGCCGCGCCCCTCCCCTCCCCTGTTTCGCCTGAGCCCCAGAGGCCCGGGCGAGCCCTTTACGTCTATTACCGCGTGCCCATGGGACAGACCCTTGCCTTGCAGGCTCGGGTGCGGGCCATGCAGGCCACCCTGAACGAGGCCTTTCCTGGCCTGCAGAGCCAATTGCTGCGCCGGGCAGATGGCCCCGCGGATGCCGCCGAACTCACCTGGATGGAGGTCTACGCACACCCGCAGGGCGTGAGCGCCGCCTGCGAAGAGGCGCTGGCCGATGCGGCGGCAGACCTGTCTGCATGGGGGATGGGGCATCGCCACGTCGAGGTGTTCGTGTCAATGGAGGCCACGCCCGTGGCCAGGATGGATTGAGGTCGTACCATGTGCCTGGTCGCGTTGGCGCTTGATCAAAGCAGCCGTTTTCCCTTTGTGTTGGCCGCCAACCGTGACGAGTTCATGGACCGCCCCTCCGCCCGGCTGGGATGGTGGGAGCCCGAAGGCGGTGGCCCGGCCATCCTGGGCGGTCGCGATCTGCAGGCTGGCGGCACCTGGCTGGGCCTGACCGCGCAAGGTCGTCTGGGTCTGGTCACCAATGTGCGCAACCCCAAGGAGCAGGACGACGAGGCCCCCTCGCGCGGTCTGGTGGTGCCCCAGTGGCTCAAAGGCGATGTGCCGATGCAGATGCTGTGGCCCCGTCTGGCGATGTCTGGCTACAACGGCTTCAACCTGCTGGCGCTGGACTTCGCTCAGGGTGAGTGCTTCTGGATCAACAACCGCAACCTCTATCCACAGCGCATCGACAAGGGCATCTTTGGCCTGTCCAACGCCGTGCTCAACACGCCTTGGCCCAAGGTTCAGGCCCTCAAGGCCAGGATGAAGGTTGCCATCCCCAGTTCGGCCACGGCCGACGAGCTGGCCAACAGCCTGTTTGAAGCCTTGGCCGATCCCAGCCAGCCAGAGGACAAACTCCTGCCCCATACCGGCGTGAGCATGGAATGGGAGCGCCTGCTCTCGTCGGCGTTCATCCGTTCGGAAGATGGGCGCTACGGTACACGTTGTTCGACCCTGGTCATCACCGAGCGGGTCAACAAGCGCCTGGTCACGCACGTGATGGAGCGCAGCTTCACGGGCAAGGCCGGCATGGCCCTCCTGCGGCGCGTGACGCTGAAGAACTGGCCCCCTCGGCACACCATGGACCCCACCGAGGTGGCCCGCCTCGGTGCCACCCTGCCGCCGGCCGCATTGCGCCACGAAGATGCGTTCGAGAGCAGCGAGGTATCGGAAGACGCCCACCACGCCCTGGCTGCCACAGGCACCACGCCGCGGCCCCGAGCCCGCAGCCTCATCAAGCCGAACAAGGTCAAGCCCCTCGGCACCATCTGACCTCGGCCTTCCGCCAGGCTGCGTCGTTTGGGCAGGCCTGGATCAGAGTGTGAGCGTCATGCGCTGGTGCGGGATGCCGACTTCGTCGAAAACGGGGCCTTCGGCCCGGAAGCCCAGGCGGGTGTAGAACCCCTGGGCGCTGACCTGCGCATGCAAGGCGATCTGCTGGATCTGCCGGGCACGGGCCTGTTCCAGCAGGGTCTCCAGCATCAACTGGCCCAGTCCCACACCGCGGCTGCTGCGCAGCACCGCCATGCGGCCCACCTTGGCCGCGCCGTTCGCCTGCCCAACGTGGATCAGGCGTCCTGTGGCCAGCGGCAATCCTGCGAGGTTGCAGGCCACGACGTGCACCGCCTCGGCATCGTCCTCGTCCCACTCTTCGGATTCGGGGATGCCCTGCTCGCCGACGAACACGGCCTTGCGCACGACCCGGGCGGCCTCGCCGACTTCGTCCCACGAGCCCGCCCGAACGGAATGCACGGGCCGTTCGCTGGCATGGGCTTCGATCTGGGCGCGCAGGCTGTCGGGCACACGCATGGGTTGGCGGTCCGCCAGGCTGGTCAGCACGTAGACGGCCTCGCCGCTGACGATCAGTCGTCCCTGTGCCCACACGGCCCAGGCCATGGTGAGAGAAGAGTTGCCGATGCGCTCGCAGCGCACGCCCACCTCCAGCCAGTCATCGAGCCGGGCGGGCGCGTGGTACTGCATGCTGTTGGCGCGCATGTAGAGGTCGCCCTGCACATGCAGCAGGCCTTCCGGGTAGGGCAGGCCCACTTCACGCCAGTAGTCGGACATGGCCGCGTCGAGGTAGCTCAGGTAGTGAGCGTTGAAGACCACCTGCTGGGCGTCGACCTCGGCCCAGCGGACACGCAAACGGTGGATGAAGCTGAATTCGTCGGGGCGGCTCATGCAGGCAAGGTTAGCGCAACTCGCGCCGCAGGATCTTGCCCACGGGGGTCTTGGGCAGCTCTTCGTTGCGGAATTCCACGATGCGCGGGATCTTGTAGCCGGTCAGGCTCTTGCGGCAGTGTTCGATCACGGCTTCCTTGGTCAGCGTGGGCGCGCGCGGCACGATGATGACCTTCACGCGCTCGCCGGCCACCTCGTCGGGCACACCCACGGCGGCCACTTCCTTGACGTCGGGGTGCATGGCGATCACGTCTTCGATCTCGTTGGGGTAGACGTTGAAGCCCGAGACCAGGATCATGTCCTTCTTGCGATCGACGATCTTCAGGAAACCGAGCTCGTCCATCACGGCGATGTCGCCAGTGGCCAGCCAGCCGTCCTGGTCGATCACCTCGGCGGTGGCTTCAGGGCGGTTCCAGTAGCCCTTCATGACCTGGGGGCCCCGCACGCAAAGCTCACCCGGCTCGCCGATGTCGGCCCAGGAGCCGTCGTCACGGCGGTTACGCACCTCCGTGGAGGGCAAGGGCACCCCGATGGACCCGGTGAAGGTGGGGCCCGGCTTGGAGATGTCGACCGGGGCCTGGGTGACGATGGGCGAGCACTCGGTCAGGCCATAGCCCTCCACGATGGCGTTGCCTGTGACCTCCTTCCAGCGCTCTGCGATCGAGCGCTGCAGGGCCATGCCGCCTGCGATCGAAAGCTTGAGCTTGGAGAAGTCGCGCTTTCGGAACTCGGGGTCGTCCAGGAAGGACGAATACAGTGTGTTGACGCAGGTGATCCCGCTGAAATGCTCGTTCTTCAGGATCATCATGACGCGCTTGGTGTCGCGCGGGTTGGCGATCAGGATGTTGCGACCGCCCAGTGCCATGAAGATCAGGCAGTTCACGGTCAGCGAGAAGATGTGATACAGCGGCAGCGGCGTGACCACGGTTTCGGTTTCGCCCGTGAGCTGGCCTTCGGCAAAGGCCAGGGCCTGCTGGCAGTTGGACAGCACATTGCGGTGCGTGAGCATGGCACCCTTGGCCACGCCAGTGGTGCCCCCTGTGTACTGCAGGAAGGCCAGGTCGTCTGCGGTGACGGCCACGGGTTTGAGCTGCTGCGGCGAGGCGGCCTGGAGCGCATCACGGATCCAGATGGCGCCGGGCAGCTTGTACTCGGGCACCATTTTCTGCACATGGCGCAGCGCGAAGTTGAGCGCCCGCCCCTTGAGGTTGAGCCAGCCGTCGGACAGCAGGTCGCCGATCTGGGTCAGCACGATGCGCTTGACCGCGGTACCGGCCATGGCGTCCTGCAGGGTCTTGGCGAAGGTTTCCATCACGATGATGGTTTCAGCGCCGCTGTCTTTGAGCTGGTGGTTGAGCTCGCGCGCCGTGTAGAGCGGGTTGACGTTGACCACCACCGCACCGATGCGCAGGACCGCAAACAACACCACCGGGTACTGGAAGGTGTTGGGCAGCATGATGGCCACGCGGTCGCCCTTTTTCACACCCTGGGTTTGCAGCCAGGCCGCGAAGGTGCGCACCAGGCGGTCGAGGCGGTCATAGGACATCTCGGTGCCGATGCTGACGAAGCCAGGGCGGTTGCGGAACTTGTTCACGCACTCGTCAAAGTACTGGCTCAGCGAGCTGTACTTGTGGACGTCGATGTCGTGCGGCACGCCCTTCACGTAGGACGACAGCCAGATGCGGCGGGTGCTGCCATCGGGGTTGACGATGGACTGGCCGGACGGGATGGCGGCTGCGGCGTTGTGGCTCATGTGTGTCTCCTTCAAGGCCTGCCTGGCTCGAGGCGAGGCGGCAGGTCGGTGCAGTCTGCAGGCTGTGGGCGAGGTACGGTGGGGCTCAGCGTTCCAGGATGGCGACCACGCCCTGCCCCCCCGCTGCGCAGATCGAGATCAGGCCACGACCCGAGCCCTTCTGGGCCAGCATCTTGGCCAGCGACGCCACAATGCGCCCGCCGGTGGCGGCAAAGGGGTGGCCCGCGGCCAGCGAGCTGCCGTTGACGTTGAGCTTGCGACGGTCGATGGCGCCCAGGGGTTTGTCGAGCCCCAGTTTTTCCTTGCAGTAGACCGGGTCTTCCCAGGCCTTGAGGGTGCACAGCACCTGGGCGGCAAAGGCCTCGTGGATCTCGTAGAAATCGAAGTCCTGCAGGGTCAGGCCGGCACGGGCCAGCATGCGCGGCACGGCGTAGGCCGGGGCCATCAGCAGGCCTTCCTTTTTGTTGAAGAAGTCGACCGCGGCCACTTCGCTGTGCGTGATGTAGGCCTGCACCGGCAGCTTGCGTGCGGCCGCCCATTCTTCGCTGGCCAGCAGCACGGCCGAGGCACCATCGGTCAGCGGGGTGGAGTTGGCCGGTGTGAGCGTGCCCTGGCCGGGGGCGACCTTCTTGTCGAAGCAGGGCTTGAGCGAGCGCAGCTTCTCGATGGTGATGCCTTCGCGCAGGTTGTTGTCCTTGCTCACGCCCTTGAAGGGGGTGATGAGGTCGGCCAGGAAGCCTTCCTTGTAGGCACGGGCCAGGTTGGTGTGCGAGGCCAGGGCCAGCTGGTCCTGCTCTTCGCGGGGGATGCCCCACTCGCGCGCCATCAGCTCGGCGTGCTCGCCCATGGAAAAGCCGGTGCGCGGCTCGCCATTCTTGGGGATGGCCGGCTTGACCAGCATGCTCGGGCGGATCTGGCTGAGCACCTTGAGCTGGGCCATGGTGCCCTTGGCGCGGTTGGCTTCCATCAGGATCTTGCGCATCTTCTCGTTGATGCCGATGGGGGCGTCGGAAGTGGTGTCCACACCGCCACCGATGCCGGATTCGATCTGGCCCAGGGCGATCTTGTTGCCCACCAGCATGATGGCTTCCAGGCCGGTGCCGCAAGCCTGTTGCAGGTCGTAGGCCGGCGTTTCGGGCGAGAGCGTGGTGGACAGCACGGATTCGCGCACCAGGTTGAAGTCCCGGCTGTGCTTCATCACGGCGCCGGCGGCCACGTCGCCCAGGCGTTCGCCATGCAGGTTGAAGCGGTCGGCCAGGCCCTGCAGGGTGGCGGTCAGCATCTCCTGGTTGGAGACGTTGCTGTAGGCGGTGTTGGAGCGGGCGAAGGGGATGCGGTTGCCACCCAGGATGGCGACGCGACGGACGTGGGTCATGATGGGACTTTCAGATTCAATGTGCGGGGATGGCGTGGGCTGCGGGGTGGCTCAGTAGCTCACCCGGCCGCGCAGATGGGGCTTGTCGCCCTTGGCGTTGCGGACCTCGAACAGGGCACCGGATTCGCTGCGGGCCGCCCAGAGCGAGGCGCGGGCCGGCAGGTAGAGCGGTGTCTTGAACTCGACCAGCACCTCGGCCTGGCTGAGGGCCTCGCGGGGCAGCAACATGGCCAGCGCGCGGGCCTTGGTCCACATGCCATGGGCGATGGCCTTGCGGAAGCCCAGGAAGCGCGCCGTGAGCGCCGACAGGTGGATGGGGTTGATGTCACCCGAGACGCGGCCGTAGCTGCGGCCAATGCCGGCCCCGGCGTAGAAATCGGCCTGGTGCGACAGCGGGGTCGGGTCGACCAGGGCGCTGGCATAAGGCTCGCCCTTGGGCTGACGCACGCCCAGGCGCAGCAGGGTCCAGGTGCTTTCCCAGACCACCTCCCCGGCACGCAGTGCGCGAGCGTGGAGAGTGAAGGCCTGGCCCTTTTCGTGGGCGTAGAGCTCGCCGGTGCGCATCTCGATGCGCAGCTCATCGCCCACCTGGATGGGCTGGCGCAGTGTCGCGCTGTTGGCCAGGTGCACCAGGCCCATGGCGGGCCACGGGAAGCGACGCGACCCGAACAGCATCATGGCCAGCGGGAAGGCCGACAGGTGCGGCACCAGCATGGGCACGCCGTGCACCTTGCAGAAGCCGCAGACCTTGGCGTAGGCCGCCACGTCTTTCTGGGTGATGAGGACCTTGGGTCGGACATAGGTGACCTCGGGCAAGGCCTCGACCACACCCGGGCGCTTGCTGCTGGAGCGCAGCGCACCCAGGTTGAGCGCCAGGGCGCCGGGCAGCTTGTTGACTTCGATGATCTTCATGGACCGATCTCGTTCAAGGGCTGCGCTCAGGCGCCGATCAGGCTCTGCCCGCACACGCGGATCACATTGCCCGTGACACCACTGGACGCCGGGCTGGCAAACCAGGCGATGGCCTCGGCCACGTCGACCGGCTGGCCGCCCTGGCTCATGGAATTCATGCGGCGACCTGCTTCGCGGATGGCAAAGGGGATGGCGGCCGTCATGGCGGTTTCAATGAAGCCCGGGGCCACGGCGTTGATGGTGATGCCCTTTTCTGCGAACAGCGGGGCGCTGGCCTGGACCATGCCGATGACACCGGCCTTGGAAACGGCGTAGTTGGTCTGCCCCATGTTGCCGGCCACGCCCGAGATGGACGACACGCAGACGATGCGGCCGCCCGACTTGAGCGCGCCGGACGCCACCAGGGCCTCGTTGATGCGCTCCTGCGTGGACAGGTTGACGTTGACCACGAGCTGCCAGAGGTGCTCCTTCATGTTGGCCACGGTCTTGTCGCGGGTGATGCCGGCGTTGTGCACGACCACGTCCCAACCGCCGTCGGCGCGGGCTGCGTCAACCAGCTTCTGAGGGGCGTCTGGCGCACCGATGTCCAGGGCCAGGGCGCTGCCACCCAGGCGCTTGGCGACGGCATCCAGCCCGGCCTGGGCCTGTGGCACGTCGAGGCAGATGACCTGGGCACCTTCACGGGCCATGACCTCGGCGATGGCCTCACCAATGCCACGCGAAGCCCCGGTGACCAGTACCTTCTTGCCCGCGAGGGACTGGGCCCAGTCGGCCGGTTCCTGCAGGCCGCCCACCAGCTTGCCCACGCGGATCACCTGGGCCGAAACATAAGCCGAGCGCGGCGAGATCAGGAAACGCAGCGTGGATTCCAGGTGGGCCTCGGCGCCCTCCTCCACATAGACCAGCTGGGCGTTGATGCCCTTCTTGAGTTCCTTGCCCAGCGAGCGGCTGAGGCCTTCCAGGGCGCGCTGGATGGCAGCCTTTCGGGGTGAAGCGCACTGCTCAGGCGGGCGACCCAGGATGACCACGCGGCCGCAGGGCAGCACCGAGCGGGCGGCATCGTGGAAGAACCAGTAGAGCGCATCCGACTGGGTGCTGTCCTCCAGACCGGTGGCGTCGAAGACCAGGGCCTTGACCTTTTCCCCTGGCTGGCCGTTGTTGTTCCAGCGGCCGGTGGTGAGGCCCTCCTTGTTGGCCACGGCCACCCACTGGGGCAGCTTGTCGTGGGCCAGGGTCTGGGCGCCGATGCGCTTGAACACGCTGGCCAGGGCCGGCAACAACTGGGGTTCACCGCCTCCACCGATGAGCACAGAGCCCTTGATCACAGGCTGACCGGGCTTGTAGCGCTCCAGCTGCATGGGCTTGGGCAGGCCCAGTGCATTGACGAGCTTGGCGCCCATGGGCGAGTTGGCGAAATCAAGGTAACCGTCGGACATGTGACTCACTCTGTGTGATGGCCAGGGGACGTGGACAGTCGCCTCAGGCCGGTTGATGACGTGGTGGGCCTAACCGGCACACCGCTGGGGGTGGTGTCGCCCGAAGGCGGCACCGGGGGTCAGGAGATGGCGATGCCGGCCCTCATGCGCTGCTGACTTCGCTGAGCGCCAGCTTGGCCGTGCCGGCCGAGGTCGCCCCGACCGCAGCCACACCCGGCAGGTTGACGATGGCATCGAAGAGGTTGGTCTGATCGGGACCGGGAAGCGGCGCCTTGAGCGCGGCCACCATCAACGAGGCCAGGCGGGACAGGATGAGGGCTTCGTTGTCGCCGCTGTCCTGCGTGAACTCGCGGATCACGCGCTGGGTGTTGCCCGCGGCCAGGATGCTGGAGAGCGCGCCCATGGCAAAGTTCAGCCGGAAGCCCAGGTCGTGGCGGTGCAGATCGGGCAGCGTGCGCTGGAAGGCCGAGAAAAAACGCCCGAGGATCTGGATGTAGTGCGTGTTGATGAAGTCGCGTACCACCGGGGAGGGGTCGGTGTAGGAGCGGCCCAGGAAGTGCAGGTAGCGGTCGGCGAAAGGCACGTCGCTGCGGAAGATGCGCACCGCTGGCAGGAACAGGGCCACGAGCACGTGTTCGCAGGTGAGCTTGTCGCCCAGGGCCGCTTCGAAGGTGTCCAGCATGGCCAGTCGCTGTTCGTTCAGCGGGTCGAGCTGGCGGGCGAGCACGGCATGGATGAGCGCATCCTTGCTGCCGAAGTGGTAGTTGACCGCGGCGAGGTTGACGGCCGCTGCGCTGGTGATCTGTCGCATCGACATCGATTCGAAGCCGCCGGAGACGAACAGCGTCTCGGCCGCATCGAGGATGCGAGTCTTGGTGTCAGCAGGTGAAAGCCGGTTAGGGGCTGGTGCAGCCATGTGTGTGTTCCCCACGTTACGGACGTTTCAAACGTCCGTTTCATGAACGGTTGCAATGGTATGCGACGGCGCCACCAGCGCAGCGCGTCGCACGCGTCAAAAAAATGGGTTTCCCCCGTGACCCGGGGGCCAGTTGTGCATTTTGACGTGCATTCGCCCTGGGGCTTCCCCCTAGGAGCCACCCTGGCAGGGAAGCGAGGAGAGTCCCTGACGTGGCCCTCCGGCCCTGCAGGCTACAGTTTTGAGGTCCCCTCCTGCCTCCGGCTCAAGCCGCTCTGTCGCCATGTCCACCATCCTCTATCTCACCCAGATCCAGTTTGCGTTCGGGGCCATCGGCCGGTTGGCGGCCGAGTGCGAGCGGGTCGGCATCCGCAGGCCGCTGATCGTGACCGATGCGGGCGTGCGCGCGGCCGGCGTGCTGCAGAAAGCCCTGGATGCCCTGTCCGGCTGGCCCGTGACCGTGTTCGACCAGACGCCGCCCAACCCGACCGAGGCCTCGGTGCGTGCGGCCCATGCGATCTGGCAGGCCGGCGAATGCGACGGTCTCATCGCGGTGGGCGGGGGCTCCAGCATCGACCTGGCCAAGGGCCTGGCCATCATGGCCACCCACCCCGGGCCACTGACGACCTACGCCACCATCGAGGGCGGATCACCTAGGATCACCGCAGCGGTCGCGCCCCTGATCGCGGTGCCGACCACCTCAGGCACGGGCAGCGAGGTGGCGCGTGGGGCCATCGTCATCGTCGACGATGGGCGCAAGCTGGGCTTCCACTCCTGGCACCTGATGCCCAAGGCCGCCATCTGCGATCCCGAGTTGACGCTGGGCCTGCCTGCGGCGCTCACGGCCGCCACGGGCATGGACGCCATCGCGCATTGCATGGAAACCTTCATGGCGCCGGCTTTCAACCCACCGGCCGATGGCATCGCGCTCGATGGCCTGGCGCGCGCCTGGGCCCACATCGAACGCGCCACCCAGGATGGCAGCGACCGGGAAGCCCGCCTCAACATGATGAGCGCCTCGATGCAGGGGGCCATGGCCTTTCAGAAAGGCCTGGGCGTGGTGCACAGCCTCAGCCACAGCCTGGGCGGCGTGAACCCGCGCCTGCACCATGGCACGCTCAATGCGATGTTCCTGCCCGCGGTGGTGCGCTTCAACGCCGAAGCCGAGTCCATTCAAAAAGAACGCCGCCTGGAGCGCATGGCCCATGCCATGGGCCTGGCTACGGCCGAAGAGATCCCGGGGGCGATCCAGTCCCTGAACCGGCGCCTGGGCCTGCCTTCGGGCCTGGCCGAGATGGGTGTGCAGCGCGACTGGTTCGATCGCATCGTGAGTGGCGCGCTGATGGACCATTGCCACAAGACCGGTCCGCGCCTGGCCTCCGCGCAGGACTACCTCGACCTGCTCGACGCCTCAATGTGAGCGCGCTGCCGCCGCCAGGGCTTCAACCTCGGCTTCGCTGAGGCGGGTCACCATCACCTGGTCGATCTTGTAGCTGTCGACGTCCATCACCTCGAAGCGGAAGCCGCCCCAGACCACGGTGTCGGTGCGCTTGGGAATGCGGCGCAGCATGACCATGAGGAAGCCGGCCAGGGTCTCGTACTCGCCTTGATGTGGAAGGCTGTCGAGGTCGATGGCCCGCAGCACGTCGGGGATGGCGGTGATGCCATCGATCAGCCAGGAATTGGCGTCGCGCTGCACGATCTGTTCTTCGTCAAGTGGGGCGACCAGGCTGCCCATGACGGTGCTCATCACGTCGTTGATGGTGATGATGCCCACGACCAGGCTGTATTCATTGACGATCACGGCGAAGTCTTCGTGCGCCTGCCGGAACTGCAACAGCACCTCCGACAGGGTGAGCCGGTCGGGCACGCTGAGCACCTTGCTGATCAGGCCCTCGGCGCGCAGCGAGATGGGCTGGGCATTGAGCGCGCGGCTGAGCAGGTATTTGGAATCCACATAGCCCAGCACGTGGTCGATGTCGCCATCGCAGACCAGGTAGGTGGAGTGCGGGTACTGCTCGATGCGGGCACGGATCAGGGCCTCGCTGTCGTCCACCAGGAAGTGGATGATGCTGTCGCGGGCCGTCATGGCGCTGGTGACGAGGCGCGTGTCGAGTTCGATCACGTTCTCGATCACGCGGTGCTCGGCGCCTGCCAGCACACCGGCTTCGGCACCCGCCTCGGCCATGGCCAGGATGTCGTGATGGGTGATGGCGTCGTCGCGCTGGTCAGGCAGGCCCAGCACCTTGAAAAGCGTGTCGGTCAGGCGCTTGAAGAACCAGACGATGGGCCGAAACAGCAGCAGGAAACCGTGCATGGGGCCCACCACGCGCACGGCCACGTGCTCGGGCGAGTTCATGCCCAGGCGCTTGGGGAAGAGGTCGGCCAGCAGGATGAAGAGGCTGGTCACCAGCACGAAGGAGCCGGCGACGCTGAAGGTCTCGACGTGCTCGGTGGTGAACGGCAGCTGGGTCAGCACCGAGCGGATCACGGGCGAGAAAGCCCCCTCGCCCACGATGCCGCCCAGAATGGCCACCGAGTTCTGGCCAATCTGGATGACGGTGAAGTAGTCGCCGGGCTCGTCCTGCACGGCCATCACACGCTCGGCGCGGACGTCGCCCTGGTCGGCCATCTGGCGCAGGCGCATGCGGCGCGAGGCCGCCACGGCCAGCTCGGAGATCGAGAAAAAGGCGCTGGCCGCGATCAGGGCCGCGATGAGCATCAGGCTGCCTGCAGTGGAATCCATGCGGTGAGTGTAGCGATTGCCGGGTGACAGGTCACAGCGCCTGCAATTCGCTTGCCGGGCACCCACGGGCCAGCCAGTCCTGCCATTCATTGGCCAGCTGGGCGCTGCGGGCCACGGCCTCGGTCCAGGCGGCCACGCGCTCGGTGTGGGCCAGGCTGAGGAAGTCGTGGCGATCGGGCAGCTTGCCGCCCGGCAGGGTCCTGACCCACTCGGGGTTGGGGGCCAGCAGCACCATGTTGTCGAGAGCCGGTGTGGCGCCATGGCGCCAGCGCAGGGTCTTGTCCAGCCAGCCGGGGATCACCTGGCGCTGAAAGTGCGGGTAGAGCACCAGGCCCTCGGGCATCGACGCATAGGGCCAGTGAAGGTGGTAGTCGACCAGGCCACCGTCCCAGTGGTTGCCCCGCGGCGTGCCGGGGATGTCGCGCACCGGGTCAAGCACAAAGGGGATGCTGCAGGAGGCCTGCATGGCGGGCATGAAGTTGGCCTCGTCCAGCGTTGTGTGGCGGGTGGGCAGATCGGTGAAGCGCAAGGGCAAGGGCTCGCCGGGGGATGAGAGCACGGTGCGTTCCAGGAAGGCGCCCACAGCTCGGCGCGAGAGCACATTGCCCAGCGCCAGGCCACCGAAGCCCAGGGCGGTGCGGCGGCGCCCGGCGCGACGCAGCACCTGCCGGCCCGCAGCGGTGAGCACGTGCAGGCGCCAGCGCGGATGGTGGAGGATGTGGCCCAGATCGGCTCCGAAAAAATCCAGCAGGGTTTGCGCAAAGGCGGCGCTGACCTCGGTCGGGCTGGGCTTCTTCAGCCCAGGGCCCGTGCCGAACTGCTGGTGGATGTAGGCGTGGGCAAAGCGGCTGAGCGCCTGCCCCGGATCCGGCATGGCGGCGGTGGCCATGCGCCAGGCCCCGATCGACGCCCCCACCAGGTGCACCGTGTGACCACCCAAGGGCAGCCAGTGCGCAAACAGGTGCTGGTCGAGGTGGTGGAGGATCAGCCCTTTGGGGCCGCCTGCGGCGCCGGGCACCAGGTGGACATCGGCAGGGCGCAGGCCATGGGCGGTGATGTGGCGGCGAGCCCGTTCGCCCGCGTGGATGTGCAAGGCCTTCATGGCCGGGAGCATAGCCCAGCCATGAAGGCCGCCAAGCCTCACACCTGGCCGGGTGTGGGCTGACGGCGGCGCGAGCGGCTCAGCGCTTGGGCTGCAGCTTGGCGAAGGCGGCGGCCATGGCCGATTGGCCCTGGGGTTGCACTGCAGCGCCCCGCCCTGCCCCACCGGGCGCCCGTTCGTTGCGGGCCGCAGGCCGGAAGCCGTTGTCGCGCGCCGCGCCCGCGCCCTTCGGGCCGGTAGCGGTGTCGAGCTTCATCGTCAGCGAGATGCGGTTGCGAGAGAGGTCGACCTCCAGCACCTTGACCTTGACGATGTCGCCGGTCTTGACCACCTCGCGGGCGTCGGTCACGAACTTGTTGGAGAGCTGGCTCACGTGCACCAGCCCGTCCTGGTGCACCCCCAGGTCAACGAAGGCGCCGAACTGGGCGACGTTGCTCACGGTCCCCTCCAGCGTCATGCCTTCCTTCAGGTCCTTGATGTCTTCGACGCCATCGTTGAAGCGGGCGACCTTGAAGTCGGGGCGCGGATCGCGGCCAGGCTTTTCCAGCTCGGAGAGGATGTCCTTCACCGTGATGGCACCGAACTTCTCATCGGCAAAGGCCTCGGGGCGCAGGGTGCGGATCACGTCGGCATTGCCGATCAGTTCCTGCACCGGGCGGCCGACCTTGGCGCTGATCTTCTCGACCACAGGATAGGTTTCGGGGTGCACGCCCGAGAGGTCCAGCGGGTTGTCGCCACCACGGATGCGCAGGAAGCCGGCGGCCAGCTCGAAGGTCTTGGCGCCGAGGCCGGCCACGTCCATCAGCTGCTTGCGGTTGCGGAAGGCCCCGTTGGCATCGCGCCAGCGCACGATGCTGTTGGCCACCGCCGAGCTCAGGCCCGAGACGCGTGACAGCAGCGGGGCCGAGGCGGTGTTCAGGTCCACGCCCACGCCGTTGACGCAGTCTTCCACCACGGCGTCCAGGGTCTTGGCCAGCTCGCTCTGGTTGACGTCGTGCTGGTACTGGCCCACGCCGATGCTCTTGGGGTCGATCTTGACCAGCTCGGCCAGCGGGTCCTGCAGGCGGCGCGCAATCGACACGGCGCCACGCAGGCTCACGTCCAGATCGGGCAGTTCCTTGCTGGCGAATTCCGAGGCCGAGTAGACCGAAGCGCCCGCCTCGCTCACCACCACTTTGTCGATCACGGCGCCGGGCGCCAGCTGTTGCAGGCGCTTGATCAGGTCGGCGGCCAGCTTGTCGGTCTCGCGGCTGGCGGTGCCGTTGCCGATGGCGATCAGGTTCACGCCGTGTGTGGCGCAAAGCTTGGCCAGGGTGTGGATCGAGCCTTCCCAGTCCTTGCGCGGTTCGTGCGGGTAGACGGTGCTGGTGTCGAGCACCTTGCCGGTGTCGCTCACCACGGCCACCTTCACGCCGGTGCGGATGCCCGGGTCCAGGCCCATGACCACGCGCTTGCCGGCGGGGGCGGCCAGAAGCAGGTCTCGCAGGTTCTCGGCAAAGACCTTGATGGCGGTGGCCTCGGCCGATTCGCGCAGGCGGCCGAACAGGTCGCGCTCCAGGCTCAGGCTCAGCTTGACCTTCCAGGTCCAGGCGATGCTTTTGCGGATCAGGTCATCCGATGCGCGCTTGGCGTGGCTCCAGCCCAGGTGCACGGCGATGCGGCCTTCGGCCATGGTGGGCTTGCCGGGCACGACTTCTTCGTCCAGCGCCAGCTTGGCGTCCAGCACCTCTTGCGTGCGGCCACGGAAGACCGCCAGGGCGCGGTGCGAGGGCACGGTGCGGATGGGCTCGTCGTAGTCGAAGTAGTCGCGGAACTTGGCGATGTCGGGGTGGTTCTCGTCCTTGCCGTCCATCAGCTTGGACTTGAACAGGCCCTCGGTCCACAGCCAGTCGCGCAGCTTGCCGATCAGGGTGGCGTCTTCGGCCCAACGTTCGCTGAGGATGTCGCGCACGCCGTCGAGCACGGCAAGCGGGTCGGCGAAACCGGCCTCGGCGTTGACGAAGGCGGCGGCCTCGGCCTGCGGGTCGAGCGTCGGGTCGGCAAAGAGCTTGTCGGCCAGGGGCTCGATGCCGGCTTCGCGGGCGATCATGCCCTTGGTGCGGCGCTTTTGCTTGTAGGGCAGGTAGAGGTCTTCCAGCTCCTGCTTGGTGGGCGCAGCCTCGATGGCGGCGCGCAATTCGGGCGTGAGCTTGCCCTGCTCGTCGATGCTCTTGATGACGGCGGCGCGCCGGTCCTCCAGCTCGCGCAGGTAGCCCAGCCGGGCTTCGAGCTCGCGCAGCTGAGTGTCGTCGAGGCCATCGGTGGCCTCCTTGCGGTAGCGTGCGATGAAGGGCACGGTGGCGCCCCCGTCCAGCAGCTCAACGGCGGATTTGACTTGGGCGAGGCGAACCTTCAGTTCGGCCGCCAGTTGCGTCAGGATCTTGTCCAAGGGATGGCCCTGCTTGTCTAGCATTCATAGAGGCCGCTTGCGGGGAACCGTTTCCCGGCAGGCGGAGCACCGAGGGGGCGCAGTTTGCCACAGGGTCCGGCGCTGGCCGTGGTGCCGGATGGGTACCGGTGGGCCCGGCATCGGCGACAATAGAGCCTTCGTCCGACTCACCGGTGCCCCTGCGCCCGTTACCGCCTGCCATGGCCTTGATCTCTTATTTCCTGCCGAAGTCCGTCCTGTTCAAGCTGGACCCGGAGGCCGCGCACGACCTGACCATCGCCGCCCTGGCCCGCTTTCAGAACACGCCGCTGGCCTGCCTCTGGAGCGCCCAGCGCGTGCAGGACCCGGTGGAGCTGGCAGGCATCACCTTCCCCAACCGGGTGGGCATGGCTGCGGGCCTGGACAAGAACGGCCGCGTGATCGATGGCCTGGGGGCGATGGGTTTTGGCTTTGTGGAAGTGGGCACCGTCACGCCCAAGCCACAGCCGGGCAACCCCAAGCCGCGCATGTTCCGCCTGCCCGAGGCCAACGCCTTGATCAACCGCCTGGGCTTCAACAACGAAGGGCTTGACAGCTTCCTGGCCAATGTGAAGCGCGCGCGCTTTCGCCAGCAGGGTGGCATCCTGGGCCTGAACATCGGCAAGAATGCCGTGACGCCCATCGAGAATGCGGTCGATGACTACCTGATTGGCCTGGAGGGTGTCTTCCCCCACGCCGACTACATCACGGTCAACATCTCCAGCCCGAACACCAAGAACCTGCGCGCCCTGCAAAGCGACGAGGCGCTGGACGCCCTGTTGGGTCAACTGCAGGAACGCCGCCAGCAGCTCATCAAGCAGCATGGTCGCAGCGTGCCCATGTTCGTGAAGATCGCGCCGGATCTGGACGAAACCCAGGTGGGGGTGATCGCTGCGACGCTGCAGAAAAACGGCATCGATGGCGTGATCGCCACCAACACCACCATCTCGCGCGAGGCCGTGCAAGGCCTGGCCCATGCGGACGAGATGGGCGGCCTCAGTGGCGCGCCGGTGCTGGAAGCCAGCAACCAGGTCATCCGCCAGCTGCGTGCGGCCCTGGGCCCGCGCTACCCCATCATCGGCGTGGGCGGGGTGATGAGCGCGGCCGATGCCCAGGCGAAACGCGATGCCGGGGCCGACCTGGTCCAGATCTACACCGGCCTGATCTACGCAGGCCCGCAGCTGGTGCAGGACTGCGCCCGCGCACTCAAGGGCTGACGGGCTCTTCCTTGCGGCCGTCCACCAGGCGGACGGCCACTTCCAGCGCCTGCTGGCATTCCTTCATGTCCACATCCAGCGCCCTGGCATAACGGGCCACGGCCTGTTGCGTGGCGTGCAGCACCTTGGCCGCGGGCATGACATGGGCGTCGGTCAATTCATTGGCCAGACTGGCCACGGTGCGCAGGGTCTCTTCCGGGCCGATGGGTTTGCGGACTGGCGCCGTGCGGTTGAAGGGCCTGGCGGCCTGGATCAGGCGCTCCTGCATGCCCCAGTGCTTGAGCACGGCGGCGGTGAGGTCGTCGAGGTTCACACCCAGCACGGCGCTGGCAGCGGCCTCCTGGCTCATGCCTGGCGAGGGCGCGCTGCTGTCGCCCGTGGGCGGCCCAGGCAGCATGAGGCGGCTGATCTGCGCGGCCTCATCGGGAAAATGGTAGAGGATGAGCAACCAGCCCAGGCGCTGAGAGGTGGCCGACATCAGACCCTCTTCGTCGCTCACGCTGAAGGGCACCAGCAAGCGGGCGATGTGGCCGGCGATGCACGCCAGGCGCATCTCCTTGCCCAGGGCCAGCACGGCCTGCTGCCCAGCCTCCGCATTGGCCGTGACCCGGGCCTGCAGCGCGCCGGGCCAGGCCCGCACGGTGCCCGCCACGCGGCGCATGCCCTGTTGCCCCATGAGCACCATGGCCCGCGACAAGGTGGTCACCCCGTCGTCGGCCGAGCGGCTGCTGAAACCGGCGGCATTGGCGGCGCGCAGCATCTCCCATCCCAAGGTGGGATTGCGGGCGACTACGTCCACAAAGTCGTCGACACGCAGGGTGTCCTGGTTGAGCGCAGCCTGAAGGGCTTGCGGCATGCCGGGCCGACCAGGCAGGCTGCCCACCGAATTGAGCCGGTCCAGCAGAAAGAGCAGCGGGCTGGAGGCTTCCTGCGCATTGGTCTTGATCCAGCCCTGCAGCGCGCTGAGCAGCGTGCGGGCATTGAGGTAGCGCTGGCGCTGCTGGCGGTCGGTGGCGCGGTTGACGATGGCGCGCAGCGTGTCGACCACGGGTGTGGGCGTGTTCCAAGGCAGGCGCACGATCTCGGGGCCGACGCGCGAGGCGGCGCTGGCGAGGTCGCTGTCGTCCAGTGCCGGGTGGCCGGCCAGCAAGCGGTGCATCAGCAGGCCGACCATGAGCACATCGCGCTCGCTGCCCTGGCGGGCCTGGGTGCGAGCCTGGGCGACGAGGTTGGGGTGTCCAGGCTGGGTCTGGGCCAGGCCCACACCGAGGCCGACCAGCATGGCCTGGCCGTTGCCGTCGAGCAGCACGTTGTGGAGGCCGATGTCGAGGTGGGCCATGCCGGCTTCATGGGCGTAAGCCAGGCCCTCCAGCAGCTGGGCCGTCCAGTTGGCGACCTCGAAGGCCGTCGGCGCAGGAGGCAGTTGGAGGCGCTCGGCCAGGCTGATGCCCCCCCCTTTCACGCAGGTGACGAAGGGCCAGCCCTCGTGGTTGCCTTGCTCCAGCACCTCGGCCAGGCGCGGGTGATTCAGGCGTGACGACTGTTGTGTGTCTTCGCCCCAGCGCAGGCGCTCGGCAGGCGAGGCCGGCTGCACCCGGGGCACGCACAGCATCACGTCCTGCTTCAGCCGCGGGTCAAAGGCCAGCCAGGTGCTCGACGCCAGGCTGCGCCCCAGCATCTGGCGCAACTCGAAGCGTCCGAACATCCGGGGTGCGGCAGGGGTGGGGGGCGAGGCTAAGGCCATGGCGGGAGTCAAGGCAGGTCGTCCTTCGTGGGTAATGCCTCACGATTTCACACCATCCTGCCCTTTCGCAATGCGCCGTCAAGGTCCGGAAACCCGGGTCATTTCCATGCTGTCTCACGCTACGGTGGGCTGACCTCCCTCGTTCAGCGGCAGGAACTCGCCATCGCCACTGACCAGCGCAGCCGAGACCTTGTCCCCAGGCTGCAGCGCCTGCACCGCGGCCACATAGCGTGCCATCTGCGCCTGGTAGGCCTGTGACTGCTGAGGGCTGTGGCTGAGCTTGTAGTCCAGCACCCACCAGTGACGGCCTTCGGGCGTGTCGAGCGCCACCAGGCGGTCGAGCCGGAGCACCTGGCCCTCGTGGTCCAAGGCGACCTCGTTGCCGGCCCAGGCGAGGGCATCTGGGTCCAGCCAGGTGCGCAGCTTGGGGCTGTGCAGCACCTGCCTGACCTTGCGCTCGGCCTCGGCCCAAAGCGATGCGGGCAGGCCGAGGGCCGCGGCAGCACGCTGCACGGCCTGGGCAATGCGTGTGTCGTTGCGCTGAGGCAGGGGCAGCGTGGTCAACCATTCCAGGCTGCGGTGCACGGTCTGGCCCAGACGCTGGATGTCCGTCTGCTCGGGCGAAGCGTTCCGCCCGGCGCCGCCTTCCAGTCGAGGCTGCAGCGCGGGCAACACCTTGAGGCGGGTCTGGGCAGGCTCGCTGGGCAGCGGGCCATTGGGCGTGACGCGAGCCGGCGTCCAGGGGGATTCGGGATCGATCGCACCGGCACGATGCAGGCGCTGCCACCAGCTGCCCGGGTTGACACTGCGGGGGGCCGTGCGGCTGAAGACCAGTTCTTCGCGCGCCCGTGTCAGGGCCACGTAGAGGGCGTTGAGCTCCTCCCGTGCATCGGCCTCCTGTTCTGAGGCCATGGCGGCGGCGAGGCTGGGCGGCGGCTTGCTTTCCGATTGCACGAAGGCACAGCGAAGCGGCCGCGACTCGCTTTCGGGCCAATCCACGAGCAAGGTATAGCTGTCGGAACGGCCGGCGTTGGCATCGGTGTCGACCATGAAGACGACCTTGGCCTCCAGCCCCTTGGCGCCATGAATCGTCAGCAGCTGCACGGCCCCGGCCTGACTGCGCGATGGAAGGGGCTCGGTCAGGCGTTTGAGTGCGCGCACAAACCGGTAGGGGGTGGCGTCACGCCCCGAATCCATTGAGAGGCTCTGACTCAGCAGCGCGTCCACATGGCCCAGGCTCTGGACGCGCCGGCCAGCAGGCACCACGGCGACCAGGCGGGCTCGCAGGTCCCCCTCGCTCACGATGCGCTCCAGGAGGTCGTGCGGCGGTGACACCTCGGCCATGGCCTGCCAGCGCTGCAACAGCGTGGCCGCCCGGGTCAGCGCGGCCGAAGGTGGGGTGTCGCATTGACCCTGTTCGGCCTGGCGGCACCAGGCCATGAGCGTGTCCCACCAGCTGCGGCCGTCCAGCCGGGCCACCAATGCCATGAGATCGGCATCGTTGGCGCCAAACAATGGGCTCTTGAGCGCGTGGGCCAGGGCGAGGTCGTGCTGGGGCGAGACCAGCGCGTCCAGTACAGCCAGGAGGTCACGCACCTCGGGCGTCTCGGTCAGCAGGGTGTTTTCAGGCGCCACATGGGGGATGCCAAGGGCATCCAGCGCATCGGCCACCAAGGCCAGGGTGGCACGCCGGCGGGCCAGCACCTGGATGTCGTCCGGGGCCAGGTCGCCCTGCGCCAATCGCTCGGCAATGGCGGCGGCCACCAGCGCGGCCTCGTGCTCCTTCACGCCGGTCTCCAGCGAAACCCGGGGCGTCTGCAGGCTGTCCCGCCAGGCGGCGCCCTGCTCGGTCGATTTGGCCGGGGTCGTGGGCGTGGGCAACACGCGGATCCGAGCCTGCTCGGTCGACTCGGTTGTGTGTGGCCTGAAGCCGGGGAAGGCCCCCTCGTCGTGCGCCTGGCCCATGACCTGGTTGAGCGCCTCGATCACGCCGGGCGCATTGCGGCGGGTGTGGTCACAGGCGAGCAGCGCGCCATCGAGTGCGTCGATCACGAAGCCCTTGGCCGCCTCGAACACCCGCGGATCGGCCCGGCGGAAGCGGTAGATGCTCTGCTTTGGGTCCCCCACCAGAAAGACCTGGATGGGCTGGCGACCACTGAGCCCGCCCCCCGCGCCGGCATAGGCCGATAGCCAGGACTTCAGCGTCTGCCATTGCAGGGGGCTGGTGTCCTGGAACTCGTCCATCAGCAACTGGCGCACCTGGCTGTCCAGCCGCTCCTGCACCCAGCCCGAAAGCTGTTCGTCACCCAGCAAACGTGCTGCGGCAAGCTCCAGGTCGACCATGTCGGCCTGCCCCCGTTCGGCCTTCAGCCGCGCGTACTCGGCATACAGGACGCGCGCCAGACCCGCCATCTGGCGGTGCAGCCGGTGGCCATCGCGCTGAGCCTGGGCCTGCTTGAAGCCGACCAGCCAATCCTGCGCCCAGGCCAGCTCGTCGCTGTCCCCCAGTTTCTTTTTTGGCGTGCCGGTGGCCGTCAAGAGCGCCGACACCAGGCCTTGCGCCTGCGCAGCCAGGGAGGCCTGCCCCATGGCGGCTTCCATCTCGGCCCCGGCCTTGGAGGCCAGCGCGCCCTTGCTCCCACCCAGGGTCTTGGCCAGCGCCAGAAAACGTTCTCGCAGACCTGGCGCCAGCAACGCTTCGCCAGGATCTTCCACATCGGCCCAGGCGGGCGACCATTCGGACAGCGGCTGCACGCCCCCATCCAGGCGGCCAGCCTGGTCGGCCAAGGTGATTTCCAGGCGGTTGTCGAGCGCCTTCTGCAGCCAGGCCTCGACGCTGTGTCGGCCCAGATCGGCAAACAGCGCGGTCACATGGCTCACCTCGTCGGGCACAGCCTCGCCATCGCGACGCGCCTGCTGCGCCATGGCGTCGATGCGCTTGAGGAAGCGCCCCCACAACTCGGGCCAGAGTTCGCTGGTGTCTTCGATCAGCTGGAGTTCGGGGGGGAGTGAGAGTTCAGTCAGCACGTCCAGCGGCGCGGCCTTCACCAGGCGCGAAAACCAACCGTGGATGGTGTGGATGTCGACACCCCGCCCTGCTTCCAGCCACTCCCCGTGCAGGGCCGCCAGGCGCGGCACCAGCTCGGCCACGCGCTCAGGCGGCACACCGCGTAGCCGCAGTTCGGTGGCGCGCTGCGCATCGCTGGTGTGGGCAAACTCGCGCAGCCAGCCGTGCAAGCGCTCGCGCATCTCCCCGGCCGCCTTCTTGGTGAAGGTGATGGCCAGGATCTGGTGGGCTGGCACCCCATCCAGCAGCGCCCGCAGGATGCGCGACACCAGCATCCACGTCTTGCCCGCGCCCGCACAGGCCTCGACGACCACACTGCGTTGCGGATCGCAAGCCACTTCGTAAAAACGCTCGCGGGGGGCCAGCTGCCCGTTGATTTCGTAGGCGGCCTGGTTCATGCCGTGGGTCCTTCTTCAGTGGGGGCGGCATCCGTCTGCCGGTGGGGCGGCCAATGGTCCTTGCGGCACAGGCCGCGCGCCTGGCACCAGGAACAGGCCACGCCTTCGCCCAGGGCAGGCATGGCGGCGCCTGCGTGCAGCCTGCGCCAGTCGTCGCTCAGGCCCTCGACCAGCGCCTGCGCCGCGTCCATCACCTCGTCCTGCGCCAACAGGGTCACGGCTTTGGGCTCCAGATGCAGGTACGCGGCCTGCAGCTTGGCGTCAGCGGGTGCCGTCGCGTCGCCCAGGTCCAGCGCCGCATAAAACGCCAGCTGCGTGTCTTCCAAAGGCTTCTTGACCTTGTCCTTGAGCGTGCCCAGGCTGCCGGTCTTGTAGTCCAGTACAAAGCGGGTTTCCTGGCCTTGACGGTGTTGCACGTCCACCCGATCCAGTTGCCCCTGCAGACTGAGCTGCAGGCCTGCGCCCAGGTCGAGCCCACGCTCACGCTTGACCTCGGTGTCCCGCACCGACCACCCCTCTGCCTCGTGCGGCCGCAGCCAGCCCACATAGGCCTGGGCCAGGCGCGGCAAGCCAGCCTGGAAGGGCAGGAACCAGGGGCGCTGCCCGTCGCGGTCCATGCCCGTGCTGCGGCACACCTCGGTGGCAGCGTCAAGCCAGGCCGCCACGTCCTGCGCCTCGTCACTCAGCGCCGTCTGCATCCCCCGGCGATCGTGGAAGAGCTTGAGCACCTCGTGCAGCCAGTTGCCGAAGTCCGAGCGGTCCAGCCCCTCCTCCAGCTCATCGACATCCCGCAGCCGCAACAAGGTTGCCGCGAAAAAACGGTAGGGACACTGCCGCAGCTGCTCGTAGGACGTCGCCGAGATGCTCGCAGGCAGGCCCAATGGCGCCCCCGTCAGCTGCGGCAACGGGGGTGTGCTTGGTGCCACGTCAACCGCCCTCTCGGGCCGCGCGTCCAGTCGTGCCGCCACCGCCGTGCCCGACAGCCCCGCCCAGCGCTCCAGCCAGGCACTCGGCTCAAGTGGTTCACTGCCCTGCCCTTGTCGATACAGACAGACCACGTCGGGCCGGCTCATCAGCAGGGCAAAGGCTTCCCACTGGGCCGCACGCAGGCTCAACGGCGTGCCCAGCCCCATCTGTTCGCACAGGCCGGCACTCAACCAGCCCGAGGCACTGCCCAGGGCACCGAGCTGGCGCTCGTCGGCACCAGGCAGCACGATGGCATGGAAGGGGCGCAGGACCGCGCGCGCCAGCGGCGTGATCACCACGTCCACGCTGCCTTCGGGGGCTGCCGGCCGGAAGGTGGTCGCTTCCAGCACCGCATTGACCCAGCGCAGAAAGCCCTGCCCGTCCAGCATCGTGCCCTGCGAAAGCGGCACCCAGGCGCCGCCCTCCCCTTCGTCGACCTGGTCCAGCTTCAGGGCCGTCCAGGCCAGTTCGCCGGCCGGGTCCGACAGCAGCTGGGCCGCAGCGCCCCCAGCCTCCAGCGCCGCACGGGTGGCCCGCAGCCATTCCCGCAAGCTGGCGCGGGCTTTTTGCCACAAAGTCTGCAAAGGGGTGGCCACGTCGGTCGCCCAGCGCAGCAAGGTCTCCGCCGGCGGCGGCACCACCCAGGATGGCGCGCCCGAGGTGGCCTCTGTTGCACCCGCCGCGGCGGGCAACAAGCCCCATGCCGACATCAACCCGCGCCGCCTGCACCAGGCCTCCAGCACGCCGCAGGCGAACCCCGAGGCTGGCCCCAGGTCTTCGGGGCCTTGCAGCCAGCCCGACTTCAACCAGTCCAGCAATTCGTCCGTGCTGGCCCGCGGGTGCGAAGCCTGGATCAGCCGCGTCACCACCGTCGCCGCCCGAGTGGTCGACAGCCGCCAGCCCGTTTCGTCCGCCACCGTGGCACCGGCCCCCTCCAGCAAGGCCCTGGCCCGCCGGATCAGGCTGCGGTCCAGGGCGATCAGGGCCACAGGCGCACCGCCCACGGCCCGCGCCGCATTGACCGCCTGCAGAACCTGGGCTGTGGCCTGCTGGGCCTCGTCCTCCGCGTCGCCGCAGGCGACCAGCACCGGGGCACGACCGGATTCGTGCCCCCCCGTCCACGCCGGCATGGCGGCACACCACCACACCGCCTGCCCCAGCGCCTTCGCGTGGCGCAGCACGGCCAGCATCAGGGCGGCTTCCGTCCCCGGAGAGACCTGCTCGCCCGCGGTCACGCCCACCCAGGCCGAAGGCCGTCTCAGGTAAAGCAGGTCGCTGGCCCAGCCCGTCTGTCCGGCCTGCAGGGACCACTCCAGGGCCCAGGCCAGCAAAACCCGCTCACGCCCGCCTGGGCCTTGTGCAAACTGCCCGGCCTTGGCCGAGGCTTGCAGCGCCTCTCGGGCGTCGTCACCGTAGGCGGCCCGCTCGGCAGGCGGCATGGCCTGCTGACGCCGCGCCCACGCATGGGCGGCGGCCACGATCTGGTCCAATGCAAACTCGAACCCTCGGCGGTCGCGACGAGCCCACTGCTGGCCCCAGGCTTCCTGCCCCAAGGCCCGGGCCGCCTGCAGCCGGTCCAGCACCGGGTCCATGCTCAAGGGCGGAAAGGCGCCAGCCTCCTCGGCAGCGGGCTGCCAGGCCCAGGCCTGGTCTTCGGCCAGGGCCGCGATGGTGTCGATGCGGGGCTGCCAGCCTCCCACGGCCCGGGTCCAGGCCATGCGTGCCTGCGAGAGCACGGCCCCCACCGGCAGAACAACCAGCGCCTCCCTCGGGTCTGCGCCCTGTTCGGACAGCACCTCGGCCAATCGCCTGGCCCACTGCTCCCAAAGCGCGTCCGTCTGGCCCTCGGGGCCCCATGCCCAATGCTCAGGCTGCAAGGAAAGGTCGGACTCAGAGGTTCCGGCTATGAAGGTCATTGAATAAGGTCTCTTGTGGCGGCGCCGGCCGTCCGCATCTTCTGTGTCAGAATCTTTGCATCCCTGCCGGGATTGCGGCCCATGTGGTGTGGCCCGCCCGGTATCTTGAAGGATAGTTCCATGAGCAGCGACCTGATCAAACACATTTCCGACGCCTCCTTCGACGCCGACGTCCTTCAATCCGCCGAGCCCGTGCTGGTGGATTATTGGGCGGAATGGTGCGGCCCTTGCAAGATGATCGCCCCCATCCTCGACGAAGTCGCCAAGGACTACAGCGGTCGCCTCAACATCGCCAAAATGAACGTCGACCAGAACCGCGACGTGCCCGCCAAGTTCGGCATCCGTGGCATCCCCACGCTGATGATCTTCAAGGGTGGCCAACTGGCTGCCACGAAGGTCGGCGCGCTGTCCAAGGCCCAGCTGACGGCCTTCATCGACGGCAACCTTTGAGATGACGGGGCTTGATGCCCCGTTTTCCTACCTATAATGCGTTCGCCTGCTGACATGATTCGGCAGGTGTTCGCCAAACCCGCTGGCCCAACCAGCGGCTGGTGAATCAGGCACAGGCGGTCACCCCGCTCTCGCTGCCCGGTCACCCCGGCAAACCCACGGCCACCACCGGCCTCACGGCCTGTTGTCCTCCCCACCACCCACGATTCATTCACCCGCTTGATCCGGCGCCCATTCGGGTTGCGGCCAACCAGGCTGGTTTCGTTCAGGGTTCCATTCCATGCACCTGTCAGAACTGAAGGCACTGCACATCTCGAAACTCGTCGAGATGGCCGAAGGCCTCGAAATCGAGAACGTCTCTCGCATGCGCAAGCAGGAGTTGATGTTCGCCATCATGAAGAAGCGCGCCAAGGCGGGCGAGCAGGTCTTTGGCGACGGCGTCCTCGAAGTGCTGCCGGACGGCTTCGGCTTCCTGCGCGCGCTCGACATGAGCTTCCTCGCCAGCACCGACGACATCTACCTGTCGCCCAGCCAGGTTCGCCGCTTCAATCTGCACACCGGCGACATGATCGAAGGTGAAGTGCGCGTGCCCAAGGACGGCGAGCGCTACTTTGCCCTGGTCAAGGTCGACACCGTCAACGGCATCCCGGCCGAGGTCAACAAGACCAAGCTGATGTTCGAGAACCTGACGCCGCTCTTCCCCGAAGAGCAGTTCAAGCTCGAGCGCGACAACGTCAAGGGCGACGACAACGTCACCAGCCGCATCATCGACCTGATCGCGCCCATCGGCAAAGGCCAGCGCGCCTTGCTCGTGGCCCCGCCCAAGAGCGGCAAGACGGTCATGCTCAAGAACCTGGCGCACGCCCTGGTGGCCAACCACCCCGACGTGCACCTGATCATGCTGCTGGTCGACGAGCGTCCGGAAGAAGTGACCGAGATGCAGCGCACCGTGCGCGGCGAGGTCATCTCCTCCACCTTCGACGAACCGGCCCAGCGCCACGTGCAGGTCGCCGAAATGGTGATCGAGCGCGCCAAGCGCCTCGTCGAACTCAAGAAGGACGTGGTGATCCTGCTCGACTCGATCACCCGTTTGGCCCGCGCCTACAACAACGTCCTGCCCTCCTCGGGCAAGGTGCTGTCGGGCGGCGTGGACTCCAACGCCCTGCAACGTCCCAAGCGCTTCTTCGGCGCGGCCCGCAACGTCGAAGAAGGGGGCTCGCTCACCATCATCGGCACCGCCCTGGTCGACACCGGCAGCCGCATGGACGAAGTGATCTACGAAGAGTTCAAGGGCACCGGCAACTGCGAGATCCACCTGGATCGCCGCATGGCCGAAAAGCGTGTCTACCCTTCGATCCTGATCAACAAGTCGGGCACGCGCCGCGAAGAGCTGCTGCTGAAGTCGGACATCCTGCAAAAGAGCTGGATCCTGCGCAAGCTGCTCTACCCGATGGACGAGATCGAGGCGATGGAATTCGTGCTCGACAAGATGCGCTCAACGAAGAACAACCACGATTTCTTCGACATGATGCGCCGGGGTGGTTGACCTGCCCCACAGGGGCCCTGCAAGCCAGGGCTCCCATGCTATACTCCAAGGTTTTCCGGCTGTCGGAAAGTGCCCCACACGGTGTGAGGTGGCTCCCGATGATGCACATTGCAAACAGCAAGAGGTTTTGACATGCCCAAACAAGGTATCCACCCCAACTACCGCGAAGTGGTGTTCCTGGACCAATCGAACGGCTTCAAGTTCGTGACGCGTTCCTGCGCTCCCACCAAGGAATCCATCAAGCTCGAAGACGGCCGTGAACTGCCGCTGTTCAAGCTGGAAACCTCTTCCGAATCGCACGCCTTCTACACCGGCACCCAAAAGTCGGTGGACTCCCTGGGCGGCCGTGTGGAAAAGTTCCGCACCAAGTTCGCTCAGTTCCGCAAGTAATCAGGACGCGGGCCTCGCATGGCTTGGCCCGCTTGATGAACGTCATCCGAAAGGGCAGCTCAGGCTGCCCTTTTGCATTGTTGCCACCGTGGTGGCCCACGTCTTCACGCACCGCATGAGCAGCCCATCGGCCCCAGTGATCTCCCCTGCCCTCGTGACGCAAAAAGCGGTTCAGCGCCTGCCGCGCTGGGCGCTGTTGCTCTTTTGTGCGGCCTATGTGATCCCTGGCCTGTTGGGGCGCGACCCCTGGAAGAACGAAGACATCGCGTCCTTCGGACAGATGTGGAGCCTGGCCCTGGGACAGGCATCGTGGCTGCAGCCCCATGTGGGCGGCGTGGTGCCCACCTCAGGCGGCATCCTGCCGTACTGGCTGGGTGGCGGCGCCATCTGGCTCCTGAGCCCGCTGCTGGATCCGGCCCTGGCCGCCCGCATCCCCTTTGCCTTGCTCCTGTGTGCGATCCTCGCGCTCACCTGGTACACGACCTACCACCTGGCTCGCACCGAGGCCGCACAGCCCCTGCCCCTGGCTTTTGGTGGCGAGGCCCTGCCACACGATTACGCGCGGGCCGTGGCCGATGGTGCCCTGCTGGCCCTGATCGCCAGCCTGGGCCTGCTACAACTGGGGCACGAGACCACGCCAGAGTTGCTCCAACTGGCGGGCAGCACCCTCTTCCTCTACAGCCTGGCCGGTGCGACCTTCGTGCCGGGCAAGGCCCGCGCGGCCGCACTGACCAGTCTGCCGGTGATGGCCGCCAGTGGCAGCCCCACCGTGGCACTCATGCTGGGGGCGCTGGGCACCCTCGTCTGCCTGCGCTCACGTCACGAGGGCATGCGTGTGCACGTTCGCTGGATTCTGGTCAGCACCCTGATGGCAGCGGGCCTGGCGACCGCGCTCACCCTGGCCGGTCTGTCGGGCTGGACTCAGCGCCTGGACGCCCCCGACGGCATCCAGCCCGTCCTGAAGCTCATCACCTGGTTCACCTGGCCGGTCCTGCCGCTGGCCGCCCTGACCGTCTGGCACTGGCGTCGCCAGGTCATGCGCCGCCACATCGCCTTGCCGCTGCTGACGGCGGTGGTGGGCGTGCTGGCCTGTGTCGGCATGGGCGGCAACGAACGGGCGCTGCTCGAGTGCCTGCCCGCCCTGGCCGTGCTGGCTGCATTTGCCCTGCCCATCCTGCAGCGCAGCCTGGGTTCTGCCATCGACTGGTTTTCGGTCTTTTTCTTCAGCAGCTGTGCCGCTGGCATCTGGCTGATCTACGGCGCCATGCACACGGGCAAGCCACTCAAGGTGGCTGCCAACGTGGCCAAGCTGGTGCCCGGTTACCAGGCCGTGTTTTCGCCCACGGCGCTGGTGCTGGCGGTGATCGGCACCGTGCTTTGGCTGGGCCTCGTGCGCTGGCGCACAGCCCGCCAGGCGCATGCACTCTGGAAGAGCCTGGTGCTGCCTGCGGGCGGCGTGGCCCTCTGCTGGTTATTGTTCATGACCCTGTGGCTGCCCTTGCTGGACCAGGCCAAGAGCTACCGCCTGCTGCTGAGCCGATTGGAGCCCCATTTGCCCACGGGCGAATGCGTTTATGCGCCGGGCGCGCCAGTCGGGTTGCTGACCGCCCTCGAGTACTTTGGCCGCTACCAGGTCAAGGGCGTGGACGCTGGCCAGGACCCTGATCTGTCGCCGTGCGCCACGATGCTGCTGCGCATCCCTGCACACCGCCCCAGCCCAGCCGTGGAGGGCTGGCGCTGGACGGGCACCTACAACCAGCGCACCCACAACTCCGAGCAGATTGCGGTGTACCAGCGTCTGCGTCGCCCCTGAGGGCCTCGTTCAAGCACTCAGGCGAACGCGGGCGGCGGGAACCGTCAGGGTGAACGTCGAGCCCTTGCCCGGCTCGCTGCTGATGCGCAGTTCACCGCCGTGGCGCTGCACCACGTGCTTGACGATCGACAGCCCAAGGCCCGTGCCGCCCGTCTCCCGGCTGCGACTGCCGTCGACCCGGTAGAAGCGCTCGGTGAGACGAGGAATGTGTTCCTGCGCGATGCCGATGCCGCCGTCTTTCACCGAGAACTCGCCGCCACCATCGGGCAGGTTCACCCACCGCACGTGGATGTGCCCACCTTCGGGCGTGTAGCGGATCGCGTTGCTCACCAGATTGCCCATGGCGCTGAGCCATTCACTTTCCACCCCGGCGATCTCACCGTGCTGGCCCTGCTCATCCAGCGTGAACTGCATGGGGTGGCGTTCTCTTGAAAGTCCGCGTGCATCGGATTCAATCCGTTGCATCAGGCGATCGGCACGCACCCAGCGATCCGGAGGCGGCATCGGGCTGCCCTCGATCTGCGCCAGGATCAGCAGGTCGGCCACCAGGGTCTGCATGCGCTCGGCCTGTTGCGACATCAGCTCGATCACCCGCTTGCGCTCGACCTCGGTCAGGGGCAAGGCCCCCATGGTCTCGATGAAGCCACTGAGCACGGTGAGTGGCGTGCGGATCTCGTGCGACACGTTGGCCACGAAATCGCGGCGCATCGTGTCGGCACGCTCACGCTCCGTGATGTCCTGTGAGATCACGACCTTCTGGTTGCCATCGCCATAACGCTGCACCTGGATCAGCAGGTGCCCGCCATTGCCACCCGCCTTGGCGCATTTCACCGCCTCGCCGTATTCACCGGCGGCGAGGTAGCGCACAAAGGCAGGTTGACGCACGAGGTTGGTGACCCGTTGCATGAGGTCGCGTTTCGGGTCGAGCCCGAAATGCAGTGCGGCGTTGGAGCTGATCCAGGTGATCTGCTCCCCCTCGTCCAGCATCATCACGCCGTTGGGCGACGCATCGATGGCCGACAGGAACTGCGCCAGCCGAGCCTGTTCCTGCTCGATCTGCCTGTCCTTGAGGATCTGCACGCGCTTGACCCGGTGGGCCACCTCACCCCAGAGGCCGGCCACCTTGGGCGGATCGGCTTCTGGCGTGCGCAGCCAGTCGAGCAGCATGTGCCCCTTGAGGGTGTCCATCGCCGAGAACACCAGCGCCGCCGAGGCTGAGCCCGCGAAGGCAAAAGCCGCCGGATGCTGAAATTGTCGCCCCAGCCACCAGCCCGCCAGGGCCCCACCGCCAGCGGTGAGCAGGCGCGAGCCCAGCCGCGACAGCAACCACGAATTGCTTGAATCCACGATGAGAAGTGCCGTGTGTCAGGCGGCGTTGGCCAGCTGTTGGGTGAGGCGGTAACCGGCGCCGCGAACGGTTTCAATCAGTTGCGAGCGGTCCACGGGGGCCAGGGCCTCGCGCAGGCGCTTCACGTGCACGTCGACCGTGCGCTCCTCGATGAAGACGTGGTCACCCCAGACCCGGTCCAGCAGTTGTGCACGGCTGTGCACCCGCTCCGGGTGGGTCATGAAGAAGTGCAGCAGCTTGAATTCGGTCGGGCCGATCTTCACTTCCTGATCACCCCTGCAGACGCGGCGCGTGGCCGGATCCAGCTTCAGGCCGGCCACTTCCACGGCCGAATCCAGCGCCTGGGGTGCCTTGCGGCGCAGCACGGCCCGCACCCGGGCCATCAGCTCATGGGTCGAGAAAGGCTTGGTCAGGTAGTCGTCGGCGCCTGCGTCCAGCCCGGCCACCTTGTCCACCTCTTCGGCTCGTGCGGTCAGCATGATGATGGGCAGCTCGCGCGTCCGCGGAGCGCCACGCCAGCGTTTGGCCAGGCTCAGGCCAGACTGCCCCGGCAACATCCAGTCCAGCAGGACCAGATCGGGCAGCACCTTGTCGATTTCCAGTTGGGCGTCATCGGCATCGTGGGCGACCGTGACCTCGAACCCTGCATGGCGCAGGTTCAGGGCGATCAGCTCCGAGATCGCCATTTCGTCTTCAACCACCAGCACTCGGCTCATGGTGTGCTCCCGGTTTTTATTTGATGATGGACTCAACCGCCTCGGGCGTGTTGTGTCGCACGTCCGTGCCCTTGACGATGTAGATCACTTGCTCGGCCAGGTTCTTGGCGTGGTCACCCACGCGCTCGATGGCCTTGGCCACAAAGACCAGGTCGATGGACGCGGAAATGGTGCGCGGGTCTTCCATCATGTAAGTGATGAGCTTGCGCATCAGGCCGTCGAACTCGGCGTCGATCAGGTTGTCGCTCTTGATCACGTCCAGCGCCACCGTGGTGTCCAGGCGGGCAAAGGCGTCCAGGGCGCGGCGCAGCGAGGCCGTGGCCAGCGAGGCTTCGAACGACACGTCGCTCACCGGCAGGCGCAGGCGGCTCGACACACCCGTGTTGATCAGGCGCTGTACCGTGCGGGCAATGCGGGCGGCTTCGTCGCCCACGCGCTCCAGGTTGCCGATGGTCTTGGAGATCGCAATCAGCAGACGCAGGTCGCGGGCCGTGGGCTGACGGCGGGCGATGATGGTCGACAGGTCGGCGTCGATGTCCATCTCCATCTGGTTCACGCGGTCCTCGATCTCGAGCACCTGGCTGGCCGTCTCGCCGCTGAAATGCGTCAACGCGTGGATGGACTGTGCCACCTGGGACTCCACGAGCCCCCCCATCTCCAGCACGCGGGTGGAGATGCCGCTCAGCTCGTTGTCGAACTGGCTGGACAAATGCTTTTCGGTCATGGCGATACTCCTTCAGAGCTTGTTGTTCGTGGGCAGGGGCATCAACCGAAACGACCGGTGATGTAGTCTTCGGTTTCGGTGCGCTTGGGCTTCATGAAGATGTCGGTGGTGGCACCGAATTCGATCAATTCGCCCAGGTACATGTAGGCCGTGTAGTCGGAGCAGCGGGCAGCCTGCTGCATGTTGTGGGTCACGATCAGGACGGTGTAGTCACCCTTGAGTTCGTGGATCAGCTCTTCGATCTTGCCGGTCGAGATCGGGTCCAGTGCCGAGCACGGCTCGTCCAGCAGCAGCACCTCGGGCTTGATCGCGATGCCGCGGGCGATGCACAGACGCTGCTGCTGACCACCCGACAGGCCCGAGCCACTCTGGTTCAGCTTGTCCTTCACCTCGTTCCACAGGGCGGCCTTCTTCAAGGCCCACTCCACGCGCTCGTCCATTTCGACGCGCGAAAGGTTCTCGAACAGGCGCACCCCGAAGGCGATGTTCTCGTAGATCGACATCGGGAAGGGCGTGGGCTTCTGGAACACCATGCCAACCCGGGCACGGATCAGCGACACGTCTTCCTTGCTGGTCAGGATGTCCTGGCCATCCAGCAGGATCTGGCCTTCGGCGCGCTGCTCGGGATACAGCTCGAACATGCGGTTGAAGGTGCGCAACAGGGTCGACTTGCCGCAGCCCGAGGGGCCGATGAAGGCGGTGACCTTGTTCGCCGGCAGCTCCATGTTCACGTTCTTGAGCGCGTGGAACTTGCCGTAGAAGAAATTGAGGTTGCGGACCGACAGCTTGGACTTGGCGTCGGTGGCGTTGTGAACCTTGGCATCCATGGTTTGGATCTCCATCAAATCTGGTGAGGCCGGCCGCTTTAGCGCTGGCGGAACATGACGCGGGCGATGATGTTGAGCACCAACACACCGATGGTGATCAGGAAGACGCCAGCCCAGGCCAGCTTCTGCCAGTTCTCATACGGGCTCATCGCGAACTTGAAAATGGTGACCGGCAGGCTGGCCATGGGTTGGCTCAGGTCCGACGACCAGAACTGGTTGGACAGGGCCGTGAACAGCAGCGGCGCCGTCTCGCCCGAGATGCGTGCCACCGCCAGCAGGATGCCGGTGATGACGCCTGCGCGGGCCGACTTCAGTGTGATGGTGAGGATCACGCGCCACTTGGGCGTTCCGAGGGCGTACGCCGCTTCGCGCAGGGCCTGGGGCACCAGGGCCAGCATGTTCTCGGTGGTGCGGATCACCACCGGCACCACGATCAGCGCCAGGGCCAGCACACCCGCCCAACCCGAGAAGGAGTGGTTGCGGGCCACGACGGCCGAGTAGATGAACAGACCGACCACGATCGACGGGGCCGACAGCAGGATGTCGTTGATGAAACGCGTGACGCTGCCCAGCCAGCCCTTCTGGCCGTACTCGGCCAGGTAGATGCCAGCGAGGATGCCCACGGGCGTGCCGATGGCCGTCGCCAGGCCCACCATCATCAGCGAACCCATGATGGCATTAGCCAGACCGCCCTCTTCCTGCGGCGCCGGCGTCATCTCGGTGAAGGTGGCCAGGGCCAGACCGCCAAAGCCCAGGCGAACGGTCTCGATCAGGATCCAGATCAGCCAGACCAGGCCAAAGGCCATGGCCGCGAGAGACAGGGTGAGCGCCACCATGTTGACCAGCTTGCGGCTGGCGTAACGCTTGGCGCGGATCGCTTGCAGTTCGGCGCTCATGAACGCGCTCCTTCCGACTTCTTGAGGCGGGCCAGCAGGACCTTGGAGAAGGCCAGGACCACAAAGGTGATGAAGAACAGCACCAGCCCCAGGTAGATCAGCGAGGCCTGATGCAGGCCTTCACCCGCTTCGGCAAACTCGTTGGCCAGGGCCGATGTGATGCTGTTGGCGGCCTCGAAGACCGACAGCGAGTTGAGCTGGTTCATGTTGCCGATCACGAAGGTGACGGCCATCGTTTCGCCCAGCGCACGGCCCAGGCCCAGCATGACGCCACCGACCACACCGGTCTTGGTGTAGGGCAGCACGACCTTCCAGACCACCTCCCAGGTGGTGGAGCCCAGGCCATAGGCCGACTCCTTCAGCAGAGAGGGCGTGACCTCGAACACGTCGCGCATCACCGAGGCGATGAACGGGATGATCATGATGGCCAGGATGATCCCGGCCGACAGGATGCCGATGCCCACAGGCGGCCCCGAGAACAGCGCCCCCAGGTAAGGCACACCGGCGGTGATGGCCTGCAGGGGCTGCTGCACGTACTCAGACAGGATGGGGCCGAACACCAGCAAACCCCACATGCCATACACGATGGAGGGCACGGCCGCCAGCAGTTCCACGGCAATGCCCAGAGGGCGCTTCAACCAGGCTGGCGACAGCTCGGTCAGGAACATGGCGATGCCAAAGCTCACCGGCACGGCAATCAGCAAGGCGATGAACGAAGTCATCAGGGTGCCATAGATCATCACCAGGCCACCGTATTGGTTCTGGACCGGATCCCACTCCGAGCGCCAAAGGAAGCTGAGGCCGTATTCACGGATGGCAGGCCACGCACCCACGATCAGCGAGCCGATGATGCCCAACAGAAGGGACAGGGTCAGGATGGCCGCAGCACGGGTCATCAAGGCAAACACCGCGTCAGCCCAAGGGGCCTGGACGCGGCGAGAAGGAGGATTCGTCATGGGGCGGCGTTGCGACGCGGTGTCTCGGCGCCCTGCGGCGTCGTCCATGTCGGCGGGAAGAATGGCGGTCATTGGAAGCCTCCAGGGAAGGGCATCGCTGCTCAGCTAGGGGATACAGCTGGGCCGGACGCCTGTGTTGTGCAGGGCCCGGCGCTTTGTTTTGGGTGTCAGATGGGAATCAGCTGGCTTACTTGTAGGCCACGGCCTTGCCGCTGGCGTCCTTGATGCCGGCCCACTGCTTGCGGACCAGTTCCTTGACAGACGCCGGCAACGGCACGTAGTCCATCTCGGCGGCCGTGGCGTCACCCGTGCTGTAAGCCCAGTCGAAGAACTTCAGGGTACTCGTGGCCTGGGCCGGCTTGTCCTGCGACTTCTGCATCAGGATGAAGGTGGCACCGGTGATGGGCCACGCGTTCTTGTCGGCCTGCTCGGTCAGGATCTGGTAGAACGACTTGTTCCAGTCGGCGGCCGAGGCTGCGGCCTTGAAGGTCGCGTCGTCGGGCTGAACGTAGTTGCCCGCGGCGTTTTTCAAGGTCACGTGCGACATCTTGTTCTGCTTGGCGTAGGCGTATTCCACGTAGCCGATGGCGTTGGGCAGGCGCTGCACGAAAGCAGACACGCCTTCGTTGCCCTTGCCGCCCGCACCGCTAGGCCAGTTCACGGCGGTGCCTTCACCGACCTTGGCCTTCCACTCGGCGTTCACCTTCGAGAGGTAGTTCGTGAAGATGAAGGTCGTGCCCGAGCCGTCGGCACGGCGAACCGGCGCAATGGGCGCGTCAGGCAGGGGAACGCCAGGGTTCAGGGCCACCAGCGCCGCGTCGTTCCAACGCGTGATCTTGCCAAGGTAGATGTTGCCCAGCACTTCGCCGGTCATCTTGATCTGGCCAGGCTGGATGCCCTTGATGTTCACCACAGGCACCACACCGCCGATCACGGTGGGGAATTGAACCAGGCCATCCTTGTTCAGTTCGTCATCCTTCAGGGGCATGTCGGAAGCACCGAAGTCGACCGTCTTGGACTTGATCTGCTTGATGCCGGCACCCGACCCCACCGATTGGTAGTTGATGCGGGTCTGGGTGGCCTTGTTGTAGGCCGAAGCCCACTTGGCGTAGATCGGTGCAGGGAAGGTGGCGCCCGCACCGGTCACGTCCTCGGCCATCACGGCGCCGGTTGCCAGGGCCATGGCAACGGCCACAGCGGTGCGGATCATCTTGAAGCTCATGTGGATGCCTTTCCAGTCTCGTGTGACACGACAAATTCGATAGGCTGAACTCTAGAAGGCAATTGTGACGCGTCCATGACAGCTTCTGCTGCTTCTGTCACAAACCTTGATCTTCGCTCGCGCACGCCTTGCATGACAAGGCCGTCACGGAGATGTCACGCCTTCGTCACAGAGCACTTCTATCGTGCGGGCTTGCTTCGAATCGTCCCGAAGTCAGCCCCCGTATGGAGACCCCTGCATGTTCACTTCTGCCCGTCTGACACCTTTCGCCGCCGCCCTGGGCCTTGCAGCCCTGATCGCCCTTGGTGGCTGCGCATCCACTGCTGGCGTGTCCGGCACTCCGGCCAACGTGGTCGTGGCAGCCACCCAGCACACTGATCTGGCGACCTTCAACAAGCTGGTGGCCCAGGCGGGCCTGAGCGCCGCGTTGGAAGGTCCTGGCCCTGTGACCGTGTTTGCTCCCACCGATGAGGCCTTCAAGGCGCTGCCCGCCGCCACCCTGGACAAGCTGGCAAAGGATCCCGAGGCACTGAAATACGTGCTCTCGTACCACGTGCTCCCTGCCAAATTGATGGCCGCTGACGTCACGGGGCCGACCAGCGTGGCCACCCTCGCCGCCGCCAAGGTTGCGCTGTCGAAGGCGGGCGACTTTGTCACCATTGACGACGGCCTCGTCATCCAGGCCGATATCGCGACCGGCAACGGCGTGCTCCACGTGATCGATCGCGTGCTGACCCCGCCGAAGAAGTAAGCGCAGGCTCGCCCCAGCCATCGCCGCCTGGCGGCACAAACAAAAAAGGGTGTCCTCGGACACCCTTTTTCATGGCCGAACGGGCCTTGATCACGCCGATCAGTAGGGCGCCTTGACTGCTTCGACCAATTGTTCGGCACAACTGCGGGCCAGAGCCGGTTCGCTGGCCTCCACCATCACGCGCAGAAGCGGTTCGGTGCCCGAGGCCCGGATCAGCACCCTGCCCTTGCCTGCCAGCAGCGGCGCCACCTTGGCCTGGGCCGCGGGCAGGTGCGGGTTGGCCTTCCAGTCCTGGCCGGGCTGCAGTCTCACGTTGATCAGCACCTGGGGGAAAAGGCTCACGCCCTCCAGCCAGTTCGCCAGCGGGCGCCCCGAGCGCACCACGGCCTGCAGCACTTGCAGCGCGCTGACGATGCCATCACCCGTGGTGTGACGGTCCAGCGCGATCAGGTGCCCGGAGCCCTCGCCGCCGAGCTGCCAGCCTCGCGACACCAGCTCTTCCAGCACATAGCGGTCGCCCACCTTGGCGCGAACGAAGTCGACACCACGCTGCTGCAGGGCCAACTCCACAGCCATGTTGGTCATCAGGGTGCCGACGGCGCCTGGCACGGCTTCGCCCTGATCCAGTCGATCGGCCACCAGCACGTACAGCAGCTCGTCCCCATTGAACAGGCGCCCTTGCGCATCCACGATCTGCAACCGATCGGCGTCGCCATCGAGTGCGATGCCGTAGTCGGCACCGTGTTCCGCGACGGCCTTGACCAAGGCCTCGGGGTGCGTGGCCCCCACGCCTTCGTTGATGTTCAGGCCATTGGGCCCACAACCGATCGAGATCACCTCCGCGCCCAGTTCGTGGAACACATTTGGCGCCACCTGGTAAGCGGCACCGTGGGCACCGTCGACCACCAGCTTCAATCCTTTGAGCGAGAGGTTGGCGCCAAAGGTGGCCTTGCAGAACTCCACATACCGCCCGCGGGCGTCTTCAATCCGACGGGCCCGCCCCAGGCTGGCTGAATCCACCCAACGGGGCGGCTCGTCCAACGCTGCCTCCACCTGGGCCTCCCAGTCATCGGGCAGCTTCTCGCCTCGAGCCGAGAAGAACTTGATGCCGTTGTCGGCAAACGGATTGTGCGAAGCGCTGATCACCACACCAAGGCTGAGTCGCAAGGCGCGTGTCAGGTATGCCACACCGGGCGTCGGCAAGGGCCCGGTCAGCAAGACGTTCACCCCGGCGGAGGCAAAGCCCGCCTCCAGCGCCGATTCGAGCATGTAGCCCGAGATCCGGGTGTCCTTGCCGATCAGCACCGTGGGCGACGGGTCTGTGCGACGCAACACCTGCCCGACCGCATGCCCCAGGCGCAGCACGAAGTCGGGCGTGATGGGCGATTGGCCCACAGTGCCGCGGATGCCGTCGGTGCCAAAGTAGCGTCGTGTCATGGGGGTATCTTTTCTATCAACCTGCGAAACGGGACGGTGATTGTCGCGCGAAACGGCCAGCGTGCGTTCGTTCAGGCGAGTGGCCAGCCTCACCATTTGGGGCAAGTGAGGCAGTCAGTCCAGGAAGCCCGCGGCCTGCCAGACCTTCAGGACATCGACCGTCTGGGCCACATCGTGCACACGCACGATCCGAGCCCCCTTCTGGACACTCGCCAGGGCAGCGGCGAGGCTCGCTGCCAAACGGTCGCCCACATCTCGCCCTGTGAGGTGACCCAGTGTCGATTTGCGAGACCAGCCCAGCAGCAAAGGCCACCCCAAGGCCAGCACGCGCTCCTGTTCGCGCATCAGCGTCAGGTTGTGCTCGGGCGACTTCCCGAAGCCGATGCCTGGGTCCAGCGTGATGCGATCGTGCGCAACGCCCTGGTCCAACAGCGCCTGCGCGCGCGCCTGCAGGAAAGACGTCACCTCGCTGACCACATCGGGGTAGCTCGGGCGCTGCTGCATGGTCGCCGGGTCGCCCTGCATGTGCATCAGGCAAATGCCACATTGCGGATGACGGGTGACCGCCGCCTCGGCGCCTGGCGCCAACAGCGCGCGGATGTCATTGACGATGTCGGCACCGGCATCCAGCGCTCGCTGCATGACCTCGGTCTTGCACGTGTCGATCGATACCGGCACCCCCAGCGTCAGGGCCGCTTTGAGCACACCTTCGATGCGAGCCCACTCTTCCAGCGGTTCCAGCGTGCGCGCGCCGGGGCGGGTGGATTCGCCGCCCAGGTCGAGGATGTGGGCACCGTCCTTCACCAGGCGCTCGCAATGCGCGATGCCGGCAGCGGTTTCCGCGTGCCGGCCGCCATCCGAAAAGGAGTCCGGTGTGAGGTTGACAATGCCCATGACCTGAGGCGTGCTCAGGTCGATGCGGAAGCGGGTGGTTTGCCAGATCGCCATGGAATACAAGACACAAGGGCCATGAAAAAACGGGGCCGAAGCCCCGTCTCGGTGAGGCCAGCACATGGCTAGCACTCGGTGTGCATCACACGGCAGCCGGTGCGCCGTCGGTGCTCACGGGAGGCTTGGGGCCCCCGCTGGGTTTGTTGCTTGGCGGCGTCCAGTCCTTGGGCGGACGGGGCTCGTTGCCTTGCATGATGTCTTCGATCTGGTCAGCGTCGATCGTTTCCCAATCGAGCAGGGCCTTGGCCATGGCGTGCATCTTGTCCTGGTTGTCTTCGATGAGCTTGCGCGCCAGGGCGTACTGCTCGTCGATGATGCGACGGATCACGCCGTCCACCTTGCGCATCGTCTCTTCCGACATGTTGGTCGTCTTGGTGACCGAGCGGCCGAGGAAGACTTCACCTTCGTTGTCGGCATAGACCATGGGACCCAGTTCGTCCGTCATGCCGTAACGCGTGACCATGTCCCTGGCGATGGCCGTGGCACGCTCGAAGTCGTTGGAGGCCCCCGTGGTCATCTGGTCCATGAACACCTCTTCCGCGATGCGGCCACCGAACAGCACCGAGATGGTCGACAGCATGCGTGTCTTGTCCATGCTGTAGCGATCGCCTTCAGGCAACTGCATGGTCACACCCAGCGCGCGACCACGCGGGATGATGGTGACCTTGTGGACGGGGTCGGTCTTGGGCAGTAGGCGGGCAACCAGGGCGTGACCAGCCTCGTGGTAAGCGGTGTTCTTGCGCTCCTCCTCCGGCATGATCATGGACTTCCGCTCAGGACCCATCATGATCTTGTCCTTGGCCTTTTCGAAGTCGTTCATCTCGACGACACGGCCATTGCGGCGGGCAGCGAAGAGCGCCGCTTCGTTGACCAGGTTGGCCAGGTCAGCACCGGAGAAGCCGGGCGTGCCACGGGCCAGGATGTCTGCACGGATGTCCTGGCTGACCGGCACCTTGCGGATGTGGACGTTGAGGATCTGTTCGCGACCGCGCACATCGGGCAGGGTCACGTAGACCTGGCGGTCGAAACGACCAGGACGCAGCAGAGCCGGGTCCAGGATGTCCGGGCGGTTGGTCGCGGCAATCACGATCACACCCAGGTTGGTTTCGAAGCCGTCCATCTCCACCAGCATCTGGTTGAGGGTCTGTTCGCGTTCGTCGTTGCCGCCACCCAGACCGGCGCCACGGTGGCGACCCACGGCGTCAATTTCGTCGATGAAGATGATGCAGGGCGCGTTCTTCTTGGCCTGCTCGAACATGTCGCGCACGCGGGCAGCACCCACGCCAACGAACATTTCCACAAAGTCAGAGCCAGAAATCGTGAAGAAAGGCACCTTCGCCTCGCCAGCGATGGACTTGGCAAGCAAGGTCTTGCCGGTGCCCGGAGGGCCCACCATCAGCACGCCGCGAGGGATGCGACCACCCAGCTTCTGGAACTTCTGCGGGTCACGCAGGAAATCGACCAGTTCCTTCACTTCTTCCTTGGCTTCGTCGCAACCCGCCACGTCAGCGAACGTGACGTTGTTGTTGGTGTCGTCGAGCATGCGCGCTTTGCTCTTGCCGAAGCTGAAGGCGCCACCTTTGCCACCACCCTGCATCTGGCGCATGAAATAGATCCACACACCGATCAGCAGCAGCATCGGGCCCCAGGAGACCAGCAGGCTCATCAGCAGCGATGGCTCTTCACGGGGCTTGACGTCAAATTTGACGCCGTTGTTGATGAGGTCGCCCACCAGGCCACGGTCCAGATAGGTGGCCGTGGAACGGATGCGCTTGTCGTCATTGGTGGTTGCAATGATCTCGGTGCCACCGCCGCCTTCTTGCAGCGTCACGCTCTTGATGCGCTTGGCGCGGACTTCTTCCAGAAAATCGGAATAACCGATCTGGTTGCCGCCTGTTGTGGCCCGGTCGAACTGCTTGAACACGGTGAACAACACCAGTGCCACAACCAGCCAGACTGCAATTTTCGAGAACCATTGATTGTTCACCGCGGCTCCTTCTACCCATTCGTGCCCAGGTCAGCCGACGCAGGTTGCGCCCACACACCGACCAGGGTTCAAAAACCACGCAACCAAGCACCGCTGGGGCACCGTGTCACGCAATCTTCGCGGTACATGGGGATGATTCTAGACGAGTCAAGCCCCCCTCTGCAGGGCGCTATCCCCTCTGAAACCCCGGTTTTCCGCGGTTTCAAGACAGTGATCGGCAAATTCAATCACTTCAGACCGGCGTCGCCTTCGGGTCAGGCGCTTTTGAGGCCAATGCCCACCAGGAAAGTTTCGGCGGATTTGTCACGCGAGGCCTTGGGCTTGATGGGTTTCACGACGCGGAAGTTCGCCTTGAACATCTCCACCAACTGGCTGTAGCCACTGCCATGGAAGACCTTGCACACCAGAGCGCCCTCTTTTTTGAGGTGCTGTTGGGAAAAATCGATGGCAAGTTCAATCAGGTGCTCGATGCGCGCGGCGTCGGAAATTTCGATGCCACTGAGGTTCGGGGCCATGTCGGAAATGACCACGTCAACCGGCCTGTCGCCCACCGCGCCCTGGAGCTGCTGCAACACGGCGTCCTCTCGAAAGTCGCCCTGGATGAACTGCACACCTTCGATCGGCTCGAAGTCCAGCAAGTCGAGGGCGATGATGGTGCCGTTGAGTTCCCCAACCGCGGCGCCCCCCGTGCCCGCGTCCTTGGGGGCAAATTTGCGCCGCACGTACTGGCTCCAGGCCCCTGGTGAGGCGCCCAGGTCCACCACCAGTTGACCGGGTTTGATCAGGTGCAGGGCCTCGTCGATCTCCTTGAGCTTGTAGGCCGCCCGTGAACGAAAGCCTTCTTTTTGAGCCTGACGCACGTATGGATCGTGGATGTGCTCGTTCAACCAGGCTTTGTTGAGCTTTTTGCTTTTGGTTTTGACTTTCATGGCTCGATAATAGAGGGATGCCTGCAATTCAATTGACAACAGCCGAGCGCCGCGCCTTCCGCGCCGATGCGCACCACCTTGACCCCGTCGTGATGATCGGGGGTGACGGCCTGACGCCCGCCGTGATCAAGGAGACCGATTCTGCGCTCAAGGCCCACGGACTGATCAAGGTTCGTGTGCTGGGCGATGACCGCGCGGCCCGCGAAGCCATCTTCGCGCAGCTGTGTGAGGAGCTCAGTGCGGCGCCCATCCAGCACATCGGCAAGCTGCTGGTGCTGTGGCGCCCTCTGCCTGAGAAGGAAGCCGCCGAACCGCGCCAGGACCGTGGTGGTGGCCCGCGCGAGGTGAAGCTGCTGAAGTTTTCGAAGAGCGGCCTGCGCCGCCCTGAGGTGTTGAAGGTTCAGGTGATGGGCAACCAGCGCATCACGGCCGGCGGCCTGATCAAACGTGCGAAAAAACGCGTGACCAGCAAAAAGCCCGCCTGATCTGGCTCAGCCCCGCCTTCGCTTGAAGCCCATGCCGCCCGTGCTGGAAAGCACCGGCGGTTTTTTCTTGCCCAAGCCTCAGTCCTTGGCGCTGCGCGCGCCCGTGAGGCGCCAGGCGAGGGCCAACACCGAGAGGCCCTTGAGCCAGAACAGGCAGGCCGAAATGCCGTGCAAGGCCCCGAAAGACAGGCGCGTGGGCTCGCCAGCCTTGGCCGCTTCGATCATGGGGTGAAGCGCGAACTGGCCAAACACGGTCAAGAACAGCGCGCAAAGCACGAGCAACAGGTTGCCTGTCATCACCCGGGTCTGACCTTCGGCCTCAGCCAGGTCGCGCACGCGGCGACGCTCGATGAGGAAAATGACGATGGCCAGCGCAAGGCTGACCCTGGCCTCGATCGCGAAAATCCGGCCCGCCCCCTGCCCTGCCATGCTGCGCTCCAGCACGGCAAACAGGCTGGGAGCCGAAATGGCGCCCACACCCAGAATGAGGCCGGCCCAAAGACCAGCCAGCCAGCTTTGCAAACGCTGCAAGGTGTTCATGGCGGGCGACTGACTCAGATGTAACGAACTTCGATGATTTCGTAGTTGCGCACGCCGCCCGGAGCCTGGACGGCCGCGATGTCGCCGGCTTCCTTGCCAATCATGGCGCGCGCAATCGGCGAGCCGATCGAGATCTTGCCTTGCTTGAGGTCGGCCTCGTCGTCGCCCACGATCTGGTAGGTCACGGCTTCGCCAGACTCTTCCTCTTCCAGGTCGACGGTGGCACCAAACACCACACGGCCTCCCGCATCGAGGCTGGCCGGGTCGATGACCTGGGCGGCAGACAGCTTGCCTTCGACCTCGTTGATGCGGCCTTCAATGAAGCCCTGCTTGTCCTTGGCGGCGTCGTACTCTGCATTCTCAGACAGGTCGCCCTGGGCGCGCGCTTCGGCAATCGCCTGGACCACGGCCGGACGCTCGACGTGCTTGAGGCGGTGCAGCTCTTCCTTGAGCAATTCGGCGCCGCGCTTGGTGATGGGGATGGTCGACATGGTTCGTCTCTCGTTGACGGGCCCTGCGTTCAAGGCCTCTCAAAATGAACGGAGCCGCGCCCTTCAAGCCACCTTGCGGTGCTGGCCGGGCGCGGCCCTCGTGGATCGCTTGTTCAGGCCCCAGGCGACAAGGCTTTCACCCTGTCGCCCGTGAGGCCTCTGCAGTTTAGTGCAGTTTGGCGTGCAGTTCCTGCAGCGAATACACAACCAGGTCGTCCTCATGCTTGAGGGCTTCCACGACGGCTTCGCAGCCGGCCATGGTGGTGTAGTAGGTCACGCGGTTGGCCAATGCCGCCTGGCGGATGCTGCGCGAATCGGCGATGGCGGTGCGGGTCTCGTCCACCGTGGTGAACACCAGCTGGATCTCGCCTGCCTTGATGGCATCGCTGATGTGTGGACGGCCGTCCTTCACCTTGTTCACCGGCTTCACAGGGATGCCCGCTTCGGCGATGGCGGCAGCCGTGCCCTTGGTGGCCACGACGCTGAAGCCCAGCTTCACCAGGTCGCGGGCCACTTCCACAGCCCGAGCCTTGTCGCCATCCTTCACCGAGATGCACACCGTGCCCTTGGTGGGCAGACGCGAACCGGCACCCAGCTGGCTCTTGAGCATGGCTTCACCGAAAGTGACGCCCACGCCCATGACTTCGCCAGTGGAGCGCATTTCAGGGCCAAGAACCGGGTCCACACCGGGGAACTTGTTGAAGGGGAAGACCGCTTCCTTGACGCTGTAGTACTCGGGCACCACTTCGCGCGGAGCCTTGCCATCGGGCGACTTTTGCGTACTCAGCTTCTGGCCGGCCATGCAGCGCGCGGCGATCTTGGCCAGGGGCTGGCCGGTGGCCTTGGACACGTAAGGCACGGTGCGCGAGGCTCGCGGGTTCACTTCCAGCACGTAGACGGTGGCCTGGTCCAGGCCCTGGGTCACGTCGCCCTGGATGGCGAACTGCACGTTCATCAGGCCAACCACATTGAGGGCCTTGGCCATCAGCGCGGTCTGGCGGCGCAGCTCATCCTGGATCACGGCCGACAGCGTGTAGGGGGGCAGCGAACAGGCGGAGTCACCGGAGTGCACGCCAGCTTGTTCGATGTGCTCCATGATGCCACCGATCATCACGTCGGTGCCATCGCTGATGCAGTCGACGTCGACTTCGACCGCGTCGTTCAGGAAGCGGTCGAGCAGCACGGGCGACTTGTCGGAGACGCGGACGGCTTCGCGCATGTAGCGCTCCAGGTCCTTGTCGCCATGCACGATTTCCATGGCGCGGCCACCCAGCACGTAAGAGGGACGAACCACCAGCGGGTAGCCGATCTCCTGGGCCAGCGTCAGCGCGGCTTCTTCGGTGCGGGCCGTGCGGTTGGGCGGCTGCTTGAGGCCCAGCGTGTGCAGCAGGGCCTGGAAGCGTTCGCGGTCTTCGGCGATGTCGATGCTGTCGGGCGAGGTGCCGATGATGGGCACACCGTTGGCCTCGAGGTCGAGGGCCAGCTTCAGCGGGGTCTGACCACCGTACTGCACGATCACGCCGACCGGTTTTTCCTTCTCGACGATTTCGAGCACGTCTTCCAGGGTCACCGGCTCGAAGTACAGGCGGTCGGAGGTGTCGTAGTCGGTCGAGACGGTCTCGGGGTTGCAGTTGACCATGATGGTCTCGTAGCCGTCTTCGCGCATGGCGAGGGCAGCGTGGACGCAGCAGTAGTCGAACTCGATGCCCTGGCCGATGCGGTTGGGACCACCGCCCAGCACCATGATCTTCTTCTTGTCTGTCGGTTCGGCTTCGCACTCACCCCCCTCTTGCTCGTAGCACGAGTAGAGGTAGGCGGTTTCGGTCGAGAACTCGGCGGCGCAGGTGTCGACGCGCTTGTAGACCGGACGCACGTTCAGGGCGTGGCGGGCACGTCGGACGTCGTGCTGGTTCGTGCCCATCAGCTTGGCCAGGCGGCGGTCCGAGAAGCCTTTCTGCTTCAGGAAGCGCAGTTCGGCAGCGGAGAGGGACTCCAGCTTGCGAGCCTTGATGTCGGCTTCGGTCTTGATGATGTCTTCGATCTGGGCCAGGAACCAGGGATCGATGTTGGTCTCTTCGAAGACCTCGTCCAGGCTCATGCCGAGGCGGAAGGCGTCGCCCAGGAAGCGGATGCGCTCAGGACCGGGTTCGCCGATTTCCTGGATGATCTCTTCCCGGTCGGTGCTGATTTCGGTCAGACCATCGATGCCGGTTTCCAGACCGCGCAGGGCCTTCTGGAAGGACTCCTGGAAGGTGCGGCCCATGGCCATCACCTCACCCACGGACTTCATCTGCGTGGTCAGGCGGCTGTCGGCAGCGGGGAACTTCTCGAAGGCGAAGCGCGGGATCTTGGTGACCACGTAGTCGATCGAGGGCTCGAACGAGGCCGGGGTGGCGCCGCCGGTGATGTCGTTCTTGAGTTCGTCGAGCGTGTAGCCCACGGCCAGCTTGGCCGCGATCTTGGCGATCGGGAAGCCCGTGGCCTTGGAGGCCAGCGCCGAAGAGCGCGACACGCGGGGGTTCATTTCGATCACGGTCATGCGACCGTTGACCGGATTGATGGAGAACTGGACGTTGGAGCCGCCGGTCTCGACGCCGATTTCGCGCAGGATGGCGATCGAGGCGTTGCGCAACAGCTGGTATTCGCGGTCGGTCAGCGTCTGGGCGGGGGCCACGGTGATGGAGTCACCGGTGTGCACACCCATGGGGTCCAGGTTTTCGATCGAGCAGACGATGATGCAGTTGTCCGCCTTGTCGCGAACCACTTCCATCTCGTACTCTTTCCAGCCGATGAGAGACTCTTCGATCAGCAGCTCTTTGGTCGGCGACAAATCGAGGCCGCGCTTGCAGATCTCTTCGAACTCTTCGGGGTTGTAGGCGATGCCGCCACCGGTGCCACCCAGCGTGAAGCTGGGGCGAATCACCATGGGGAAGCCCGAGCCACCGATTTCGGCCTGGATGCGCTTCTGCACCGCCCAGGCCTCTTCCAGAGAGTGCGCAATGCCCGACTTGGCCGATTCCAGGCCGATGGAGGTCATCGCGTCCTTGAACTTCAGGCGGTCTTCAGCCTTTTCGATCGCCTTCTCGTTGGCGCCGATCATCTCGACCTTGTACTTGTCGAGCACACCGTGCTTGTGCAGATCCAGGGCGCAGTTCAGTGCGGTCTGGCCGCCCATGGTCGGCAGGATCGCGTCGGGGCGCTCCTTGGCGATGATCTTCTCGACCACCTGCCAGGTGATGGGCTCGATGTAGGTGACGTCGGCCGTGTTCGGGTCGGTCATGATGGTCGCAGGGTTGCTGTTGACCAGAATGACCTTGTAACCCTCTTCGCGCAGGGCCTTGCAGGCCTGGGCGCCGGAGTAGTCGAATTCGCAAGCCTGACCGATGATGATCGGGCCGGCGCCGATGATGAGGATGCTCTTGATGTCTGTGCGCTTAGGCATTGTTCTTCTCCATCAGCGCGACAAAACGTTCAAACAGGTAGCTGATGTCATGCGGGCCTGGTGAGGCTTCCGGGTGACCCTGGAAGCAGAAAGCGGGCTTGTCGGTGCGGGCGAGACCCTGCAGCGTGCCGTCGAACAGCGAGATGTGCGTGGCACGCAGGTTGGCGGGCAGCGTTTTCTCGTCGACCGCAAAACCGTGGTTCTGGCTGGTGATGCTGACGCGACCGGTGTCCAGATCCTTGACGGGGTGGTTGCCACCGTGGTGACCGAACTTCATCTTGAAGGTCTTGGCACCGGAGGCCAGGGCCATGATCTGGTGACCCAGGCAGATGCCGAAGGTCGGAATGCCGGTTTCGATCAGTTCCTTGGCGGCGGCAATCGCGTAATCGCAGGGCTCCGGGTCTCCAGGGCCGTTGGAGAGGAAAATGCCATCGGGCTTGAACTTCAGCACGTCGGCCGCGGGCGTCTTGGCAGGCACCACGGTGACCTTGCAACCGCGCTCGGCCAGCATGCGCAGGATGTTGCGCTTGACCCCGAAGTCATACGCCACCACGTGGAATTTCGGGTTGGCGAGCGCACCAAACCCAGGCTTGCCGCCGAGTTCCGGGTTGTTCAGTTTCCACTCGGTCTCGGTCCACTCGGCCACGTCGCTGCGGGTCACGACCTGAGCCAGGTCCTGTCCGGCCATGCTGGGCGCTGCCTTGGCTTTGGCAATGGCGTCGGCGATGACGGCGTCGGTGATCGCTTCGCCCACGGGCAAGGCCACGATGGCGCCGTTTTGAGCACCCTTGGTGCGCAGCAGGCGGGTGAGCTTGCGGGTGTCGATGTTGGCGATGCCGACCGTGCCCTCGTCCTGCAGGTACTGCGACAGCGTGCGGGACTGGCGGAAGTTGGAAACGCGGATGGGCAGGTCTTTGATGATCAGACCTGCGGCATGGACTTTCGAGGCTTCGACGTCGTCACCGTTGACACCATAGTTGCCGATGTGCGGATACGTCAGGGTGACGATCTGGCGGCTGTAGCTGGGGTCGGTGAGGATTTCCTGGTAGCCGGTGAGTGAGGTGTTGAACACCACTTCGCCGACTGTGTGACCGGCAGCGCCGATCGAAGTGCCTAGAAAGACCGTGCCGTCTGCGAGGGCCAGAAGAGCTTGGGGCAGTACGGGCAGCACGGGTTCATTCTCCGTTTGTTATGCGCTCAGCATGCCTCGGAGGCGCCACGCGCCGCCACGTGGGTGCTCGCTCCGCAGGGCGGAAGGGCGTTGGCACCATGTGGTAAGGGTGTGACAGAGCCGAGTCCTGTGAAGGAAACGGAGGCTTTTGCTGGGCTTGGGGTGGTTGCGGGTAAACCTTAGGAGTATAACTGATCCTGCCCCAACTCGGTCATCAACAGCGCGGCCCTCCGTGCCATGCACCACAAGGAAGCACCATGAAAGGCGACCCCAAAGTCATCGAGTTCCTCAATGCGCAATTGAAGAACGAACTCACGGCCACCAACCAGTACTTTCTGCATTACCGCATGCTGAAGCACTGGGGCTTCACCAAGCTGGCCAAGAAAGAATATGAAGAGTCGATCGGCGAGATGAAGCACGCCGACAAGCTGATGGAGCGGATCTTCACGCTTGACGGCCTGCCCAACCTCCAGGACCTCGGCAAACTGCTGGTGGGTGAGGACGTGCCGGAAATCCTCAGCGGCGACCTGCAACTGGAAACGGCCGCGCAAGGCACGGTGAAGGACGGCATCGCCTATTGCGAGTCCGTTCGCGACTACGTGTCCCGCGATCTGCTGCAGATGATCCTGGACGACACCGAGGAGCACATCGACTTCCTAGAGACCCAGCTCGATCTGATCGACAAGGTCGGCCTGCAGAATTACCTGCAGTCGCAAATGGGCGACGCCAGCTGAACCCAGGGCCCGCCATCGCCTTGGCGGGCTCTCCGGCTGACCACCCTGAGCCAGTGGTTTCGCGCATCGCCTATTGACTGCGAATCATTCCTATTTGAGAATGCATCCACGGCCCGATTCTCACCGGGCAGTTGGATGAACCATGATCGTGTGTGTGTGCCGTCGCGTTTCGGATCGCGACATCAAACGCCAGGCCCAGGCGGGCTGCATCAGCTTTGATGACCTGCAGATGGAGACAGGTGTGGCAACTTGCTGTGGACGCTGCGGCGATTGCGCCCGCGACGTGTTCGCTCAGGCCCAAGCACATGGTGCCGTGGCGATGATCCATGGCCACCCCGCCCAAGGCAGTGCGTCGCTTGCCCTCCCTGCCTGAATCTGCCGAATCCGCCTGATCGCAGCGTCTTCCGCACGCCCGACTCAAGTCTGATTGCGCGACGCCGATACCCCCAGCAGGCCTGCGCTTCCCGCAGGTGCGCCTCGGGGGTGAGATGGCTTCCTTTTTTTTCACACAAGATGAGTCCGCTCGCATCGACACCAAGAACGATGCGGACCCGACCCAACTGACGGTTCTCTCCGCGCGCCGTGTCGGCCACGTTCGACTGCTGCCGTCTGCACCGGTCACTGCCACCGCCGACTCGCCACCGCGCCGAGCCGAAGCAGCCCCCCCTAGCCTCTTTCGCCGTGCCCGCCCGGCCTGGATGAATGCCTTCCGTGGCTTCTGGTGCTGGTTGTGGGACATGGACGAGGCACCCGCCCCCGCTGCCATCCACGGCGGCCTGGGCAAGGTCAAGGCTGAATTCCACGCAGCCATGTGGGATCTCCAGTCCTTGCAGGCCAACGAGGTGCGTGACCACGTCGAGCACGCCCGCTCCCTGCGAGAACTGTGGCACCTTCGCGCCCAGGTCTTCAAGGTCATTTCCGTGCACCGCGGACAAATGGAGGCGCAGGTTCGCCTCGACGGGCTGGATGCCCATTTCCCGGTCAAATCCTCCCGCAAACCGGACACGGGCCGCAGCTCACGCTGGTGAGCACGACGGGGACTTCTTGCATCGCATTGACGCTTTGTGACCCCTTGCGACAGCGGGGGCCGCAAGGCATAGCAGAATGGGGGCTGAACCGCACAAAGCCCCATGAACATCATCATTCTGGACGACTACCAAGACGCCGTCCGCAAGCTCCATTGCGCGTCCAAACTGGACGGGCTGTCTGCCAAGGTCTTCACCAACACGGTCAAGGGCATCGGCCAGCTCTCGGTGCGCCTGCGTGACGCCGAAGCCCTGGTCCTGATCCGTGAGCGCACCCACTTTCCCAAGGCCCTGCTGGAAAAACTGCCCAAGCTGCGGCTGATTTGCCAGACCGGTCGGGTGGGGCCGCACATCGATGTCGAAGCCTGCACCCGGCTGGGCATTGCCGTGGCAGAAGGCGTGGGCTCGCCTGTGGCGCCGGCCGAACTGACCTGGGCACTGGTGATGGCAGCCATGCGCCGCCTGCCGCAGTACATCGGCAACCTGAAGCACGGAGCATGGCAGCAGTCCGGGCTGAAGTCGGCTTCGATGCCGACCAATTTCGGCCTGGGCATGGTGCTGCACGGCAAGACCCTGGGCATCTGGGGTTACGGGCGAATCGGGCAACAGGTGGCGCGTTACGGCAAGGCCTTCGGGATGCACGTGACGGTCTGGGGCAGCGAGGCTTCGCGCGAGCGGGCCCATGCCGACGGGTGCATCCCCGCGCCCAGCCGCGAGGCGTTTTTCGAAGCCTGTGATGTGCTCAGCCTGCACATCCGCCATTCGCCCGAAACCCGGGGCATGATCGGCCCGGATGACCTCGCGCGCATGAAGCCCACAGCCCTCCTGGTCAACACATCGCGGGCCGAACTGATCCAGGACAACGCCCTGGTGACGGCCCTCAACCGGGGGCGGCCCGGCATGGCGGCCGTGGACGTGTTCGAGAGCGAACCCATCCTGCAAGGACACCCTCTGCTCCGCCTGGAGAATGCGGTCTGCACGCCCCACATCGGCTATGTCGAGCAAGACAGCTATGAAACCTATTTCAGTGCAGCCTTCGACAACCTGCTGGGATTCATGGCGGGCGAGCCTCGCAACATCGTGAACCCTGACGCCCTGCGCGTTCACCGCTGACGAGCCCGCGCGGTGGAGTTGGAGCGAGCCCTGTCGCGACAGGGCATGAACGCCATCAAATGGGCCTTGCTGGCCGGCAACTTCGTGATCGGTTGCGGCGTGATGGTGGTGGGCGGCACGCTGAACGACCTGGTGCGCGACCTTCGCATCACGGTGGTCGACGGCGGACACCTGATCGCGATTGCCGCGGTGATGATGGGCGTGGGCGCGCCATTGCTGGCCGCAGCGGTGTCGCGCATGGACCGTCGGCGCCTGCTCAGCCTGACCATGCTCTGGTACGGACTGGGGCATGCCCTTTGCGCTGTGGCGCCCGATTACCACTGGCTGTGGCCACTGAGGGCACTCACGGTGCTGGGCGCCGCCGTCTTCACGCCGCAGGCGGCCGCCACCATGGGCTTTCTGAGCACGCCGGCACACCGAGGTCGCGCCATCGCTTTCGTGTTCATGGGGTGGTCGGTGGCCTCTGTGGCCGGCATGCCCATTGCCGCCTGGGTGGGCGAACGCCTGGGTTGGCGCGTGGCCATGGGCATGGTGGCAGTGGGTGGGCTGCTGGCGGCCTGGCAGGTGCACCGGGCGCTTCCGCGCGGCATCCACCCCCCTGCGCTGTCGTGGCGATCGTGGGGCAAGGTGCTGCGCTCGCCGCTGTTGATGGCCGTGGTCTTTGTGACGGCCTGCCAGAGCGCCGGACAGTTCACTGTTCTGGCCTATGCGGCCCCTTACTACAAGCAGGTGTTCGGTGCCAGCCCGGAGCAGATCAGCCTGATGTTCGCCTGGTTCGGCTCTCTGGCCCTGGTCGGCAACATGGTGCTGGCGCGCCGGGTGGACAAGGTCGGTGCCGCACGCGCGGTGACCCTCACCTTGGGCCTGATGGCCCTGAGTTTGCTGTTGTGGCCGCTGGCCACCACCCTGCCCTGGCTCGCCATGGTCCTGCTGCCATGGGCCTTGAGTGGCTTTGCCACCAATTCGGGACAGCAGGCACGCCTGGGTGGGCTCTCACCCAAGCTCGCACCGGCCTTGATGGCCCTGAACACCTCGGCCATCTACATGGGGCATGCCGTAGGCGCCTCAGGCGGCGCCTGGGTGATCACGCACCACGACTATGGCAGCCTGCACTGGCTTGGCCTGGTGTGGATGGTGCTGGCACTGGGCCTGAGCACCTGGGCCGCCGCCGCGCAGCGGCGTGCCGACGCCGAGACCGTGCTCGGCTGAAAGCGCGTCAGAGTGAGCGCTGGCGACGTGCCTCGTACAGACAGACGCCACTGGCGACCGAGACGTTCAGGCTGGAGACGCCGCCCATCATGGGAATGCTGACCAGCTCATCGCAATGCTTGCGGGTGTTCTGGCGCATGCCATCGCCTTCGGCGCCCAAGACCAGGGCGGTGGCCACCTTGAAATCGGCTTCATAGAGGCCGCGCGGCGCGTCGTCTGAGGTGCCGATCACCCAGATGTCGCGCTCCTTCAGTTCGTTGAGCGTGCGCGCCAGGTTGGTGACCATGAAGTAAGGCACGGTTTCGGCGGCACCGGAGGCCACCTTGGCCACCGTGGCGTTCACGCCCACCGCGTGGTCCTTGGGGGCGATCACGGCGTGGGCGCCAGCGCCATCGGCCACGCGCAGGCAGGCGCCAAGGTTGTGCGGATCGGTGACGCCATCGAGCACCAGCAGCAGCGGCGGCTCGGCCAGACCGTCCAGCAGGTCATCGATGGAGCGCGCCTGGCTCAAGGCTTCGACGCGGGCCACGATGCCCTGGTGACGGTGGGTGCCCGCCATCTGCTGCAGGCGGGCGTCATCGCTGTCGATGACGCGCAAACCGGCTTCCTCGACCTTGGCGAGGAACTGCTTCATGCGCTGGTCGCGCCGGGTGGCGTCGACGTGCAGCTCGCGGATGGATTTGGGCGCGACCTTCAGTCGCACGGAGACGGCATGGAAGCCGAACAGGGGTTTCAGACTCATGGCGGCATCGTAACCGCTCGGCGCCCTGCCCTGCCGGATGAATCAGCGCACCAGGCCGCCCGCGGCAATGCGCACGCTGTGCTGGCAGCGCGCCGCGATCTGGCTGTCGTGGGTGACCAGCACGAGGGTGGTGCCGATCTCGCGGTTGAGCTCGAACATCAGGTCCATCACCGCCTGACCGGTGGCGTGATCGAGGCTGCCGGTGGGCTCGTCGGCCATCAGGATGTCAGGACGCATCACGAAGGCACGCGCCAGGGCGACCCGCTGCTGCTCGCCGCCCGACAGCAGGGCTGGGCGATGCTGCAAGCGCTCTCCGAGACCCACGCGTTGCAACATGCCCGTCGCCAGAGCCCGGGCGTTGCGCTCCCCGCGCAACTCGAGGGGCAGCATCACGTTCTCCAGCGCCGAGAGGTGGGCGATGAGCTGGAAGTTCTGGAACACGAAGCCGACATGCCGCGCCCGATGTGCTGCGCGCTGGTCTTCGTTCAAGGCAAAGAGCTCGGTGCCGCAGAGTTCTACCCGTCCCGCCGTGGGCACGTCGAGGCCGGCCAGGAGCGACAGCAACGTGCTTTTGCCAGAGCCCGAGGCCCCAACGATGGCCAACGTGTCACCACGCGGCACGGAGAGCGAGATGTTGTGCAGAATCGTGAGCGCACCCGAGGAATCGGTGACGGTCTTGCCCAGGCCTTCGACCACGATGGCATCTGGGTGCGGTACGGATGGCATGCTGGACTCGTGGGTCATGGACAAAGTGGTGATGAAAACAATCGACTGTAAGCGACGTGCGATGGGCCTGTGGACCCTGGGTGCTTGCCTGATGGGCCCGATGGCTGCGATGGCCGCCCAGCCAGCGACACTGCTGGTGGTGGGCGACAGCCTCTCCGCAGAATATGGCCTGGCCACTGGCACAGGCTGGGTCGCCCTGTTGCAGGGGCGACTGGACAAAGACAAGGCGGGGTTTCAGGTCGTCAATGCCAGCATCAGTGGCGAGACCACCTCGGGAGGCCAGACCCGTTTGCCAGCCTTGCTGCGCACGCACCAGCCGCGGGTCGTGGTGATCGAGTTGGGAGCAAACGACGCGCTGCGAGGGTTGCCGGTGGCGAGCACCGTGAACAACCTGACCAGCATGGTCAAGGCCAGCCAGGCAGCGGGCGCCATGGTGCTGCTGGTGGGCATGCAGGTCCCGCCAAATTACGGCAAGCGCTACACCACCGAGTTTGCCCAGGCCTTCGAGACGGTGTCGCACAGCACAGGCGCCAGCCTGGTGCCCTTCATGCTCAAGGGCGTTGCCGATCGACCCGATGCGCGCGATTGGTTTCAGGCCGACGGCATCCACCCGCAGGCCAAGGCGCACCCCTTGATCCTGGAGGTGATCTGGCCCAGCCTGAAGCCCTTACTTCTTGGGCGTCAGACCCGCCCCTAGGTTGCCCATGAGTGTCTCGGTCTGCTTGGCCATCTGCTCCTGCATCTGGTTGAACAGGCTGCGAGACTGCTCGATGTAGCCGCCCATGAAGTTTTGCATCAGCGGATTCTGCAGGCTGACGACGGAGTTCTCGGTCAGGCGGGACTGCAGGTCGATGAAGGACTGGATGTTCTTCTCGAGGTAGTTGCCCATCAGCCCCTGCATGGTGTGGCCATAGAGGCGGATGATCTGCGCCAGGGCCTGGGTCGTGAACATGGGCACACCGGCGCTCTCTTCTTCCAGGATGATCTGCAGAAGGATGCTGCGGGTGAGGTCCTCGCCCGACTTGGCATCCAGCACCACAAAGGGCTCGCAGGTCATGACCATGTCCTTCATGTCGGACAAGGTGATGTAGCTGCTGGTCTTGGTGTCGTAGAGGCGGCGATTGGGGTACTTCTTGATGGCGCGCACGCCCTTGGGCGGCTCGGCGCCAGCTGTCCCGGCCTCGTCGGGGGTGTCGGCTCCCTCGGCGGGCGGGCTTTTTCGGCTGGCTGCGTTCATCTGGGGCTCCTGTGGGTCTGGTTCATTGTAGGGCGATGACATCCCCAGGACATGCAACAAGCAAGGGGACGCCCCGCGCCCACCTCAGGCGCGACTTTCATCACGGCTCGGTGCCCCGTTTCCGCAACATGGCAGGCATGCATGGTTGCGATGGGCTGCGGCAGTGATCTGGGTCTCTGGGGGCGTGGGCTCTGTACAACGCATGGCGCCCGTACCAGCCGCTGGCCTCAAGGGCCCACTCGCGAGATTGAAAGCCGGCAAGAAAAAAGCCTTCTAAGTCACTGACCTAGAAGGCTTTTCTGTACCTGAGGTACCTACCGAATTTGGTAGGCGCGATTGGATTCGAACCAACGACCCCCACCATGTCAAGGTGGTGCTCTAACCAACTGAGCTACGCGCCTGGAAGACTTAGACTATAGCACGATTTCGATCATTTTCGTCTTGCTTTCAAAACACCGCTGATTTGCGACACTTTTGAAAGGACGTTGCCGAGTCGGGCTGTGTCCGCGGTCTGAACCGTTAGCGTGATTGTAACGTGATCTTTGACCGTTTGACTCTGCATGGCCTGAACATGTGTCTTGCCTTGGGCCAAAACGTCACACACGTCTCTGAGGAGGCCCGCGCGATCGTGGGCTTCTACCAACACATCGACCGCGTAATGGGCCGATTCATCGGCTGCCTGCCTGCCCCAGGCCACAGGAATGATGCGCTCGGCATGGCGTCCGGCCATCTGGCGGAAGTTGCTGCAGTCGCTGCGGTGAACCGCCACGCCCTTGCCTCGCGTGACGTAACCGCCGATGGCATCGGGTGGTGCGGGTTTGCAACACCGGGCCAGCTGGGTGAGCAAGGAGTCCATGCCGACCACGAGCACCCCCTTGCCATCGGCGGCCGGGGCGTTGGGCTCCGAGCGGCTCAAACGTTGAGCCAGTGCCTGATCAGGGTCGGGCGTGGGCTCGGCCGGGCGGAAGTACTGCTCGATGTTGCGCAGGGAGTATTCATCCTTGCCAACCACGTCAAACAGCGCATCGGCGCTGCGGAAACCCAGGCCCGCCGCCAACTCGTCGAGCTTGGTAGCGGTCTTACCTTCCCGCTGGAGGATGCGCTCGACCGCTTCGCGCCCCCGGGCGATGGTGCTTTGCTGAGCCAGGGCGTTGAACCAGGCCCTCACCTTGGCCCGCGCACGCTGGCTTTTGAGGAAACCCAGCTCGGTGTTGAGCCAATCCAGGGAGGGGCCACCTTCCTTGGTGGCGATCACTTCGATGGTCTGGCCGCTGCGCAACGGGGTGTTGAGCGTGACCATGGCGCCATCGACCCGGGCGCCACGGCAGCGGTGCCCCAGGTTGGTGTGCAAGGTGTAGGCAAAGTCGATGGCGGTGGCGCCGGCCGGCAGGTCGATGATCTCGCCCTCAGGGGTGAAGACGTAGATCCGGTCATCGAACAGCCCTTGGCTGTGGGTACCGCCCTGGGCTTCGTCGGCGGAGGCGAGGTCGCGCTCCCAGGCAAGCAGCTGACGCAGCACGGTCTTGCGGGCCTCGGCCACGCGGGTCTCGAACTGGCCTGCTGCCTGCACACCGGCATAGCCCTTGGCGCCAGCTTCCTTGTAGGCCCAATGGGCGGCGACACCGCTTTCCGCGTGCTCGTGCATGGCGGGTGTGCGGATCTGGATCTCGATGGAGCGGCCTTGCGCATCGCGCACCACGGTGTGCAGCGACTGGTAGCCGTTGGCCTTGGGGCGGGCGATGTAGTCGGAAAACTCGTCGGTGATGGGGTGCCAGTGCGCGTGGATCAGGCTGAGCGCGGCGTAGCAGGCGGGCACGTCGGCCACGATCACGCGCAAGGCGCGCAGGTCGAAGACACGCTCGATGGGCAGGCCCTTGCCCTGCATCTTCTTGTAGATGCTGTAGAGGTGCTTCGGGCGCCCCTGGACCAGGGCATCGATGCCGGCGTCTCTCAGGGCCTGGGCCAGCTCCAGCTGGATTTCGGCGATGTGGCGCTCACGCTCCAGGCGTTTTTCATCCAGGGAGCGGGCGATCTGCCTGTAGGTGTCGGGCTGGAGGAAGCGGAAAGCGAGGTCTTCCAGCTCCCACTTGATTTGCCAGATGCCCAGGCGGTTGGCCAGCGGGGCGAACACCTGCAGGGATTCACGGGCCAGCGTGCGAGGGCATGGCAGCTTGGTCTCGGCGTAATGGCGCAAGGTCTGCAGGCGGGAGGCCAGGCGCAGCAGGACCACACGCAGGTCGCGCGAAAAGGCCAGCAGCATCTTGCGAATGCGCTCGACCTGTTCTGCACGCAGGGGGCCATCGGCATCATCGCCCAGGGCGTCGCGGGCGTTTCGCTGCACCTGCACCAGCTTGCGGGTGTGGGCAACGATACCGACCGCATCGGGCCCGAAGGCGCGCTGGATCACTTCTTCAGGGTCGGTGAGGTATTCGCTGGCGTAGACCAGGTAAGCGGCGGCACGCAGAGAGGGCGGCGCCCCGATGCCCTGCAGGATGGCTGCCACACCATCAGCATGGATGAGCGCGTCTTCGGCTGTGTCGAAATGCTTGCCGGCCAGGAGGGGCTCGGCAAAGGCGCGGGCCTTGTGCAGCAGCTGCTCCGGACCGCCAGCATCCGCCGTGTCGCGCACGGGCGCCATCTCGGCCAGTTCAACGATGGGCGCATGGGCGGGTGCAGCCGAGGCCAGTACGCCTTGAGAGGTCAAACCGGTCTTCATGCCAGCAGGAAGTCCTTCACCAGGCTGACCTGATCGGGGCTGATCAAGGTGGGGGCGTGACCGATCCCGGGCAGTTCGACCAGGCGGGCCTTCGGGCCACGTTGCGTCATGGCTTGCGCGGTGTCGGCGCCGAGCAGGTCGGATTGCTGACCGCGCACCAGGAGCACCTCGCTCTTCAGGGCGTCGTAGACCTGCCACAAGGCGGCTTCGCCCGCTGTGGCGCTGTCGGCGCTCATGGTTTTGAAGGGCTCGGCGATGGCCGGGTCGTAATGCAAGGTCAGTCGGCCATCGGCCGTGGGGCGCAACAAGGGCCTGGAGAGCGCCAGCCACTGTTCGGGCGTGTGGGGACCGAAGCCGGTGGAGATGCTCCACAGGTAATCGGCAGCTTCCTGCTCGGAGGCGAAGCTCAGGGGCTTGCCAAGGTAGTCGCCAATGCGCAACAAGGCTTCGATGCGCAGACGCGGGCCCACGTCGTTCAGCACGAAGCGGCGCAGGCGCACACCGGTGACCTCGGGCGGCAGCGTGGAGAAGCCCAGGCCGATGAGCCCGCCCATGGAGGTGCCGACCCAGTCGATGTCGAGCACCTGCTCGGTTTTCAGCTCGGCGCGCAGCTGTTGCAGCAGCGCGACCATGTCCGCCACATAAGAGAAGACTTGGTAGCCCGCGGGCTGGGCCAGCCAGTCGGAATGGCCGCGGCCCACCACATCGGGGCAGATGACCTGGTAGTGGGCGGACAGGGTTTGGGCCAGCACGTCAAAGTCGCGCCCCTGGCGACTGAGGCCGTGCACGCACAGGAGGATGCGCGGGTTGGCCGGGTCACCCCAGCGCCAATAGGCCATGCGGTGCGTCTGGGCATCGGTCTTGCTCGCACCCGGGCAGCTCACGAACTGCAGCGATGGCTGTTGAGGACCGCTGGACGCGATGGTGGCGTTGGAAAGGCTGGTCATGGCAATGGGTCGACAGATAATGAGCCAGTCCACATTGTGTTTGCACTTGCCAACAGGAGGCCCAGATGTTGAAAGGAAAAACCGCCCTCGTGACCGGATCCACCAGTGGGATCGGTCTGGGGATTGCCGAGAAACTGGCCGCACAGGGCGCCAACGTCATTCTGAACGGCTTCGGGGATGTGACTGCGCCACGGGCCGCCGTCGAAGCCTCGGGCCAGACCCATGGCGTGAAGGTGGGGTTTCATGGCGCAGACATGTCCAAGGCCAGCGAGATCGCCGACATGATGGCCTATGCCGAAAAGGACTTCGGCGGTGTGGACATCCTGGTCAACAACGCCGGCATCCAGTTTGTGTCGAACGTGGAGGACTTCCCCATTGAAAAGTGGGATGCGGTCATCGCCATCAACCTGAGCTCGGCTTTCCACACCTCGCGCCTGGCCCTGCCCGGCATGAAGGCGAAGAACTGGGGCCGCATCATCAACCTGGCTTCGGTGCATGGTCTGGTGGGATCTGCTGGCAAGTCGGCCTATGTGGCGGCCAAGCACGGCGTGATCGGTCTGACCAAGGTGACGGCACTCGAGAACGCCAAGACCGGCGTGACCTGCAATGCCATCTGCCCGGGCTGGGTGCTGACGCCGCTGGTGCAGAAGCAGATCGACGACAAGGCCGCCCGCGAGGGCATCACCGTGGCCGAGGCTCAGGTGCACCTTCTCGGCGAAAAGCAGCCTTCACTGCAGTTCGTGACGCCTGCCCAGTTGGGTGATCTGGCGGTGTTCATGTGCTCGCCAGCGGGTGACAACATCCGTGGCGTGGCCTGGAACATGGATGGCGGCTGGGTGGCCCAGTAAGCATGGTTCTGGTTCCTGCGAACCTGGGGGAGGATCCCTCAGGGCGGGCACCGGGGGTACCCTGGTCTCCCTTGTACGACGATCTCTATTCCACCGATGCCGGCGCCCTGGCCCAGGCCCGGCACGTGTTCATGGGCGGCAATGGCTTGCCAGCGCGCTGGCAGGGGCGGCACCGCTTCGTCATCCTTGAAACCGGTTTTGGGCTGGGCCACAATTTTCTGGCGACCTGGCAAGCCTGGCGGGAAGACCCATCACGCTGCGAGCGGCTGGTGTTCATTTCGGTCGAAAAGCACCCCGTGCGCCGCACCGATCTGGCGCAGGTTCATGAGGTCGGAGGGCGAAACGCCTTGCCCGACGAGGCGGCCGATCGCCCCGCTCAGGATCTGCGCGCACGCATGGTAGAGGCCTGGCCTGTCCTGACGCCTGGCTGGCACGACATCGACATGGGCGAGCCGGGGGGCGGCGTGCGGTTGATGCTGGGCCTGGGAGATGTGGCCAACCTTTTGCCTGGCTTGCTGGCCGAGGTGGACGCCTTCTACCTTGACGGCTTCAGCCCAGCCAAGAACCCCGACATGTGGGCCGACAGCCTGTTGAGCCGACTGGGGCGCCTTGCCGCGCCGGGCGCGACCGCCGCCACCTGGACCTACGCCCGAGTCGTGCGCGATGGCTTGCACAAGGCGGGCTTTGTGACCGAGCGCGGCCCTGGGCTTGGCAGCAAGCGTGACATGCTGAGCGCCCGGTTTGAGCCCCGCCATGTGCCGGCGCCGCCGGCGGGAGGACTTTGGCCTGAGCTGCCTCCGGCGCAGCGTCAGGCACTGGTGCTCGGCGCCGGCCTGGCGGGCAGCAGTGCCACCCTCGCCTTGCGACAGGCGGGCTGGGGTGTGCACCTGATCGACGAGGCCGATGGCCCCGCTCAGGGCGCATCGGGCAATCCTGGCGGACTGTTTCACAGCATCGTGCACGGGGAAGACGGCGTGCACGCGCGGGCGCACCGCGCGGCCGCTTTGGCGACCCATCGGGCCTTGCAACCGCTCTGGGCCAGCGGCCAGGTGAATGGGCAAGGCAAGGGCCTGCTTCGCCTGGATGCCAAGACCACGGCCGAAGACGCCCGTGATCTGCTGACCCGTCTGGGCTTGCCCAACGACCACGTGGCATGGCTGGATTCGGCACAGGCCGCCCAACACGCCGGGCTGCCCGTGCCCAGTGGCGGCTGGTGGTTCCATCAGGCGGGCTGGGTGCATCCCGCGGGCTGGGTGCAAGCCATGCTGAGCGCGGCGTCAGCGTGCCCTTCGCCTGGGGCGTCCGTAGAAACCTCACTGCGGTGCAGTTGGGGCACCACAGTGGCCCGCATCCGGCGCATCGCCTTGGCCGATGGCCCGGTGTGGCAGGCTCTGGGCGCCGATGGTCAGGTGCTGGGCCAGGGGCAGGTGCTGGTGTTGGCCAATGCCGGGGCGGCCCGGGCGCTGCTGGCCGAGTTGCCTGCCGACCAGGCCGTCGCCTTGCCCCCGATGAGCCTGGTCCGCGGGCAAATCACCCGCGTGCCCGCGGGACAGGCGTGTTCGGCCCGTTCCCTGCCCCACCAGCCAGTGGCGGGCAGCGGCTACGTGCTGCCCTTGCAGGATGGCAGCCTGCTGTGTGGTGCCACCACGCAACACCACGACATGGCACCTGAGACGCGCCAGGCCGACCATGCCCACA
>NZ_JAIZVX010000015.1 GCF_021768455.1 Aquabacterium sp.
CATCGACAAGGGCCAGGTCAGTGTCGATGACCTGCTGGACGCCATCCGTGACGGTGCCGTGCTGCGCGTGCGCCCCAAGGCCATGACGGTGGCAGTGATCCTCGCGGGCTTGCTGCCGATCATGTGGGGTGCAGGCACGGGCTCCGAGGTCATGCAGCGCATTGCTGCACCCATGGTCGGGGGCATGATCACGGCGCCACTGCTGTCGATGTTCGTGATTCCGGCTGCGTACCTGCTGATTCGCCGCAGCAAAAAGGCAAGGCGCGCCACGCAAGCGCCTCACATGAAACATGCCTGAAGGCTGTCACGCCATCACCCACAACAACAGCCACCTCGACTGGCCTTCTCGGGTTTGAGCGGCCCATTTGTCACCACCACAGGGGTGTAGCCAGCCTCCTGGATTGCGTCGCGAAGTTCATCTGCATCCGCCTCTGTGGGTTCGATCTGGACTTGGTGCGACTGCAACTCGATCCGTACGGTGGCCTCTTTATCGACGGCCCGCACCGCCTTGGTGATGGTGCTGACGCAATGGCCGCAAGTCATGTCCTTGACTTCAAAAGTGATCATCAGAAACTCCGATTGGTTTGGGGTGGATTCACTTTCAAGCTTCCTACAGCAGGAAGGTCAAGCACCTGTTTTCAATAACCCCGCAGTTAACGCATGTAATTGCCACACGGCTTTACATTCCCACGATGGGAAGCTTGAGGATCCACGACAAACATCAACCACCTATACGGGCACACCATGATCTCCCCGCAAAAGCCGCTGGTCACATTCCGAATCGACATCCCCATCTCGGGGATGACTTGCGCTTCTTGTGTGTCCAGGGTAGAAAAATCGCTCAAGGCAACGGCTGGTGTGCAAAGCGCCAACGTCAATTTGGCCACCGAAGTGGCCTCGGTCCAAGCGGACCCATCTGTGAACCTTGAGGTACTCAGCGCAGCCGTCCGCGAGGCCGGCTACGACCTGAAGACCACCGATGTGGCCCTCCATGTCGAGGGCATGACCTGCGCCTCTTGCGTCACCCGGGTGGAAAAAGCCTTGCTCAAGGTTCCCGGCGTCTTGTTGGCCTCCGTCAACCTGGCAACCGAACAGGCCGCCGTGCGTGCACTCTCCACGATCCCACCCGCATCTCTCGTGGCAGCCGTCACCAAGGCAGGCTATGTGACTCAATTGAAGCAGGAAGCCGAGCCCGCAAAGCCCAACACCCTGCCGACATGGGGGCCCGTGGCGATCGCTTCTGTTTTAACCTTGCCACTGGTATTGCCCATGGTGCTGCAGTTGGTGGGGATCGACTGGATGCTCAATGGCTGGCTGCAACTCGCACTGGCCACGCCGGTGCAATTCTGGCTGGGCTGGCGCTTCTACCGGGCAGGATGGCGGGCCGTCAAGGCCAAGGCCGGCAACATGGACCTGCTGGTTGCGCTTGGCACGTCCGCAGCCTTCGGCCTGTCCGTCTACGTTCTGATGCGGCATTCACAGCACGGCATGCCGCACCTCTATTTCGAAGCCTCGGCTGCAGTGATCACGCTCGTTCTCCTGGGCAAGTGGTTGGAAGATCGCGCAAAGCGGCAGACCACGGACGCGATTCGCTCTCTCAACGCCTTGCGGCCGAGCACGGCACTGGTTCGACGCGATGGCGTTGACGTCGAAATGCCCGTGGCCGACGTGAGGGTCGGTGACCTGGTGAGCATACGCCCGGGTGACCGCGTGCCCGTTGATGGCGAAATCATTGAGGGGCGCAGCCATGTGGATGAATCGCTCATCACAGGCGAAAGCCTGCCTGTCGCCAAACAAGTGGGTGATCAGGTGACCGGCGGGGCCATCAACGCCGAGGGCATGTTGATTGTCAAGACGCAGGCCGTCGGTGCCGAAACAACCCTGGCACGCATCATCCGGCTGATCGAGTCGGCCCAGGCGGGCAAGGCACCCATCCAGCGCATCGTGGACCGTGTCAGCGCCGTGTTCGTTCCCGTGGTGTTGGGGGTCGCGCTACTCACCTTTCTGGCTTGGCTTGGCATCAACGGAGACTGGGAGCATGCCTTGATCAACGCCGTGGCCGTGCTGGTGATCGCCTGCCCATGTGCATTGGGCCTGGCCACACCCACGGCGATCATGGTCGGAACAGGTGCCGCCGCACGCCGAGGCATCCTCATCAAGGATGCTCAGGCATTGGAGATCGCGCATTCGGTGACCGTCGTGGCGTTCGACAAAACAGGCACACTGACGGAAGGCAAGCCGACGCTGGTAGCCGTTGTCCCGGCCGAAGGGTCAGGCATTGACGAAGTGGTCGCTCTGGCCGCAGCGTTGCAACAAGCAAGCAGCCATCCGCTGGCACTGGCAGTCACCACCCACGCCCGCGACGCCAGCCTCACCATCCCCTCTGTGCGAGATGCCAAGGCACTGGCGGGCCGGGGCGTCGAGGGCATGGTGAGGGGAGCCAAGTTGATGCTGGGCAACACCAGACTTTTGAATGAACTGGGGGTGGATGCAGGTGCGCTCGGCACGCAAGCCGATGTGTTGGAGCGGCAAGGACGGACCTTGTCATGGCTTGTGCAGCAAAACGCAGGCGGCTTTGAACTGTTGGGGCTGATGGCCTTCGGAGACACCGTCAAGCCCACGGCAACTGCAGCGGTGAGAAACCTGCACCAACTGGGCATCAAAACCCTCATGCTGACCGGCGACAACCAGGGCAGCGCTGATGCGGTCGCGCAGGCCCTGGGTATTCTCGATGTGCGAGCGGAGGTGCTGCCCAGCGACAAAGCGGCCATCGTGCAAGCCTTGCGCGCCAGCGGTGAGGTCGTGGCCTTCGTGGGTGATGGCCTGAACGATGGCCCTGCCCTGGCTGCAGCATCTTGCGGTTTTGCGATGGCCGGAGGTGCTGACGTGGCAACCGAGACCGCAGGCGTCACGCTGATGCGCGGCGACCCCAGGCTGGTGGCCGACGCCCTGGATGTGTCGCGGCGAACCTATGCCAAGATCAAGCAGGGGCTGTTCTGGGCCTTTGCCTATAACGTCCTGGGCATCCCACTGGCGGCACTGGGCATGCTCAACCCCGTCATCGCGGGTGCCGCCATGGCGCTCAGCAGCCTCAGCGTCATCGCCAATGCGCTCTTGCTGCGCCGTTGGCGGGGTGCGATGGAAAACGAGTTGCCACAGCACACCAAGCCTGCCACCGTCAATTCACAAGGAGCCGCTGCATGAGCGAACACATGAACATCGGAGAAGCAGCCAAGGCCTCTGGCGTGTCGGCCAAGATGATCCGGCACTATGAAAGCGTGGGGCTCTTCCCCGGCGCTTTGCGAACCGATGCAGGTTACCGCCAGTACACCGACAAGGAGGTCGGCACCTTGCGCTTCATTCGGCAAGCCAGAGACCTCGGGTTCTCGCTGGATCAGATCCGCGAACTGCTGGGACTATGGCAAGACCGTCGACGCCCAAGCCGCCAAGTGAAGGCGCTGGCCCAGGCCCATCTGCAGGAGTTAAATCAGAAGCTCCAGGAATTGCTTGCCATGAAGGCCACCCTCGAACACCTCGTTCATTGCTGCCATGGTGATGACAGACCGGACTGCCCGATCCTCGATATCCTGGCAACCCCACATGCCCAAAGCGAAACGAAGCCCGCGCGGAGCGGGCTGCGGTCAGGTCGGCAAAGTTGACCTGGACGATGTGGGCAAGCAGCGCATCATCCAATCAATCCAGGTGTCCTTCACTGATCAGGTTGCCAAGCCTTGCCACCTCGTTGCTGCTCGCAACTATCTTCTTCCCGTCGACGGTTTCTAACGTTTCACCTTTTTTCATGTAAACGGCTTTTCCATACTTACTTTCCTTCGCCATTTTTCCATCCTTGAAAATGTAAAGCGTGCCACCATCTTTCAGTTGATGCGTAGCAGCGGCCTGATTTTTAGCCGCATCACCAGCATAAGCAGACCCGACAAATCCAATCAAGGCGACAAGCGTGATCAACGAGGTAGAATTTTTCATGGTGTTTCCTCTTAGAAATTGGCAAAAATGTGGCCTTCGAATAAAATATATAAGGCCACGACATGCAATTTAACCGCTGCCACCTTACATAGACATGACGTCGCGATGACTAATTTGACAGCATCTCGTCAATATTAAAACGTCTTGAAAACTCATCCGTCATTCTTGAAATAATGTACTTGTCATAGACCCTTGCCAATTGCGCATCATTGCCACCCAAACGGATGTTCTTTTTGAACAAGGCCGTACGTCTGGACCCAGGTATATCTGGTCTGCGTGAGGGAGCATTGAAAACTTGCCTGACCCGAAATCCGGAGCGCACAGCACACGCGTTAACCCAAATATCATCCGCATCAGGACACGTCGCCCGGTAACCGAGTCCGACTCGTTTGAGCAGAAGCAGAAAATCAGGTGGGTAAAGTACACCACCCACTCCAGTGGAGAAATTTAGATGGGAGGGGACACTGCTATTGCAAAGCGGCCATGCGATGTAGGGCATCAATGCATCGCCATTCGTTAAGACAGACCGAGCGCGCAAACAATGAATAACGGCCTTATCGCTCAACCAGGCATCAAAAAGATGCTTGAAAGCAAGATGTTCGTAAAAAACATCGTCGTCAATGGTGATCAAAGGTCGAACGAAAGAGGCATTCATCTGCAGATAAGGTTGCAGCTTTTTGTGAGGCCCATCGTTTTCGCAGGTTATCACCTCCAATCCACGATGACACAAACGCGTCAACGATTTCGGCAATCGCCCCGGCCAATCTTCCCGAGACAAGAACAGAATGACTCTTCTGGGCTTAATTCCGCTGCACGCAGATTCGATCGCCAAATGAACCCTGTTGACACGATCTCCGTGTGAAGTGAGGGACACATCAAACGCTGAGCTCTCGTCCACCAATTTTTCTTTCGATAACCAGTTTTTCAATGCATACCGAAGAAAAAGAAGATAGCTCTTCACCACAGCCCCAAAATAAAAAGCACTCCCAAATCAGGCCAAACACCATCTTCAGCAGAGTGGGCACTGAATTGGACTATGGGCGATCCTCTAACCAATCAACCGATCAGATAAATTGCCCAAGCAAAGCCTGATTGAATCGATCTCGGAAAAACACCACCGAGCAAAGACAGTCAACACCAACTCAACAAGCCTGGCGCCTAACGTGATTTAACACTTTCGTCAGGGCGCATTTTTTATTTCCGTCACGATCATCTTCCCACCCTCGCTGAGGACCATGAATTTCACCTGATCACCAGGCCTGAGATTGGACAAGATGCTCTTGTCTTTGGCGGTAAACACCATGGTCATGCCTGGCATGTCCAGGTGCTTGATGTCACCATGCTTGATGGTGACTTTGCCGTTGGTCTGATCAATTTTCTTGATCTCGCCGTCGGTCATTGCGGGAGCCTGCGCGGACTCCATCTTCGAATGGTCCATGGCAGCTTGAGCGAATGAAGCAAGTGGAGAAGCGATGCCGATGGCACAAGCCGATACGGCTAAAAACTTAGCAATGGCGTTCATTGTTGACCTCATGAGTAAGAGTTAAAAACCAGAACCGATCCGTCTTTGCGGATCAGCAGCACTTGGTATGGATCGCGGTGACCATCAAAGTCAGGCCCATCCATCCCAGGAGATCCGACAGGCATGCCAGGCACAGCCAAACCCAGGGCATGTGGCCTGTCTTTGAGCAACCGGCGGATATCGCGCGCAGGGACGTGCCCCTCGATCACATAGCCGGACACCACAGCCGTGTGACAGGATGCCTGCCGCTCCGGCATCCCAAGGGCGGCACGCGCGGCCTTGTTGCCCTCATCCACCACGGTGACGACGAAGCCATTGTGCTCAAGGTGCGAGACCCACAGCTTGCAACAGCCGCAGTTGGGATCTTTCCACACCTTGATTGGTGTTCGCTCCGCAGTCTCTGAGGCCGCCCAAATCGTCGGCGTACATGCCAATGACAAGGCCGCCATCAGCACTTTGCGCCTAGAGCGCAATGGAGACACAGATTGGTCTCGCATGATCATTTCTTCGAAACCTGGACCTTGCCCTTCATGCCCGCCTCGTAGTGACCAGGAACCAAGCACGCGAAATTCACTGTCCCGGCTTTAGTGAACTGCCAGACGATTTCACCTTGCTGCCCAGGCGCAATGGTCACCTTGTTGGGCTCGTCGTGCTCCATGTTCGGGAACTTCTTCATCACCTCCAAATGCTCCAAAAGTTCCTTTTCGGTCCCCAGGTTCATCTCGTGCTTGATCTGGCCTGCGTTTCTGACGACGAAGCGCACTGTTTCGCCCTGCTTGACTTGAATCGATGCAGGTTCAAATCGCATCTTGTCGCTCATCGAAACCTTGATCGTTCTGGTGACTTTCGATGCCCGACCAGGCTTGCCGATGGCGGTTTCTTCAGCGGCCTGGGTTCCTGCACCATGGTCATGCGCATGGTCTCCCCCAGCAAATGCGGAAGCGGACAGCGTCAAGCAAGTTGCAGCAATGAAGTGGGTGGCGAATCGACGTTTGTTCATCATGAAAAATCCGTATCAAGAGGTTGAGAATCAGTGATCGCTGTGAGACGTCGGCTTGCGGGCTCGCACCTCGACAGCCTTGTCAGGCTTCTTGGCCCGGGGCATAGATTGCCCACCTTCAGACTTGAATCTGGCAGGCTCACTCAAGGGGCCGGTATATTCATGTGCCACGGTGCCTGCAGGATGCTTGAACCAACCAGGGTCCTTGTAATCGCCATGCTTTTGGTTCTTGCGAACCTTGAGCACACTGAACATGCCGCCCATCTCGACCGAGCCAAAAGGCCCTTCGCCAGTCATCATGGGTACCGTGTTGTCAGGTATCGGCATTTCCATCTCGGTCATGTCGGCCATCCCACGCTCGCCCATGACCATGTACTCAGGCAAAAGGCCCTTGATCTTTTTGGCAACGCCACGGTGATCCACACCAATCAGATTTGGAACGTCATGCCCCATGGCGTTCATGGTGTGATGGCTCTTGTGGCAGTGAAAAGCCCAGTCCCCCTCCTCATCGGCCAAAAACTCGATCTGCCGCATTTGCCCAACGGCAACGTCGGTGGTCACCTCGTACCAGCGAGTGCTCTTCGGCGTCGGGCCACCATCGGTGCCTGTCACCAAGAATTCATGTCCATGCAAATGGATGGGGTGGTTCGTCATCGTGAGATTGCCAACCCGGATGCGCACTTTGTCGTTGAGTCGAACGTTGAGCGAGTCGACCCCGGGAAAGATGCGGCTGTTCCACGCCCACAGATTGAAGTCAAGCATGGTCATCGTCTTGGGGGTGTAACTGCCCGGATCGATGTCAAAAGCATTGAGCAAGAAGCAGAAGTCTCTGTTGACCTCATCGATCAACGGGTGCTTGTTCTTCGGGTGCGTGACCCAAAACCCCATCATGCCCATGGCCATCTGTGTCATTTCGTCGGCATGGGGGTGATACATGAACGTTCCTGGACGACGTGCCACGAACTCGTAAACGTAGGTCTTCCCCACAGGAATGGCGGGCTGATTCAAACCGGCCACACCGTCCATGCCGTTGGGCAGCCGCTGTCCATGCCAATGGATGCTCGTGTGCTCAGGCAACCGATTGGTGACATAAAGCCGAACACGGTCGCCTTCAACCACCTCGATGGTGGGCCCAGGGCTTTGCCCGTTGTACCCCCACAGGTGCGCCTTGAAGCCTGGCGCCATCTCCCTCACCACGGGCTCGGCAACCAAATGGAACTCCTTGACGCCTTGGTTCATCCGCCAAGGCAAAGTCCAGCCATTCAAGGTCACCACAGGGTTGTAAGCACGCCCTGTTTCAGGAACGAGAGGAGCCATGGTGTCCGAACTGGTCTGAATCACCGGCTCAGGCAACGCGGCCATCGCCACGCGACTGACGGCACTGGCTGCCACGGCGCCACCAGCAATGCCAGCCATCCTGAAAAAATCTCTTCTTGACGACATCTTTGTTCCTTTGATCAATGACCGCCACCGGCGCTGGGAGCTGCGCCGCCGACGGACAAGGTGGTACTGGTGGGGCGCCCGATCAGCGATGCCTGCATCGCGGCGTCGGCCAACCAGAACTGTTGTTCAGCATCGATGGCGGCAATCACAGTTTCCACTTGATCCCGGTAGTCGGCCAGCAACTCGAATACACCGATGAGCATGCCGTTGTAGCGAAGCTGGTTCTCATCCGAGATGACCTTGCGCAAAGGCAGAACCTCGTCTCTGTAATGCCTGGCGACGTCATGAGCAGCTCGATAAGCCGAATAGCTCTCTCGCAGGTTGGAGCCTGCTGAGCGTATGACGGCCTCAAGCTGATTGGCCGCAGCCAAAGTACGCGCATTGAAGGCGTCGCGCTGCATACCGCCCCAGTCAAAAATTGGCAGTCGCAAGGCCAACTCATAACCTCTGGCAGTGGAACTTGTTCCCGCTGCGTTATCAAATTTGGTGTTCCTGCGGGCGGTCAACTCGATGTCGGTAAACGAGTTCACCAGTTCAAGACCCTGAGCCTTGGCATACGCATCGAAATTGCTCTGGGCCAAGCGAATATCCAGTCGAGATTGAGACGCCTGCGCACTGAATGCCTTCGGATTCACCGGTTCCTTGGGTAAGTCGGGGAGACGATCTGGAAGCCTCAGTTGATCGACTTGGGCATCGTTCAAACCAAGCAGACGTACCAACTCCTCTCTGGCCGCCGTGTTCAGATGGCTTACAGAGGCCAACCGGGTTGCTGCGTCGGCATAAAAGGCCTGTTGCCTGGCGCGGGAAACACGGTTGAAGTTGCCGACCGCTTGCATACGCTGCGCCAGCTCTGCGCTTGCTTGCGATGCCTCATAGACTTGTTCGGCGTACTTGAGCGTCTGTTGAGCGGCCACGGCACGGACCCATGCCTGGCGGACCAAGGTCACTTGGTCCACAACGTCTGCAGCCAGCTTTACCTGTGCTTGTTCGATTCGTCGGCTGGCGGCACTCTGTCGCCAAGGTAGAGAGATGAGATCAAGCAAGCCAAAGGACAAAGCGCGCCCCAACTCCAGCTCATCGCCAGCGCGCAAGCGCTCAAAACTGAACACCGGATTGGCGATGCGGCCTGACTGAGCCGTCTGAGCTGCTTCAGCCCAACTCTGCGCCAGCAGGGCTTGCATGGAAGGACTATTGACCAACGCCAACTCCACTGCTTGCGACTGGCTCAAAGGCTTTTCCAACAGAGAGTGGGCTCGTCCGCGGAGTTTTGTCTTTTCAGAATCGTTCGTCGCCAGCGACAGATTCCCCTGCGTGAAGCCCGAGGTTTCGTCGTTGATGCGCTTGACCGATTGACCAATGTCGATGCTCGCACAACCCGAGAGAACACCCAAACCGATCGCAGCGACACCCGCTCTCAGCGGTACTCGATTGAACAGCCTTTTCATCGACGGCTCTCCCCATGACCTGCGTGCGGATCATCGCGTTCAGACTCGCTGCTCGGTTTGATGTTGGGACCACCACGCGACTCTCGTGCGTAAGCTCGCCAACCACCAATGCGACCGACCAAGTCGTTGGACTCTTTCCAGGCCGCGAGAACCGGATCGGAAAAGCCCTGGTAGCTGCCAATAGGGGATCGGTAGGTCACCATGAATTCAGGTGGCGCGATTGGTTCAGCACTGGCAGGCTGCTGGGCTTGGGTCAGCCCCCCCATGGCTAACAGCACCAGACCCAGTGCGGGGCGAACAACATAGGACGATTGGGCCAATAGCATGTCTTCCTCTTGGCAAGCTGTGATTTCAAGCTGCCATTGTGCTCAGGTCAGCCTGTCGAGAACCTGTTTCGCAGATGACAGTTTTGTCATCTGCGAAACGCACGTCAGAATGGCGGCAAACTCAGGCGCTGGCAGGAACTGGAGATCACCGTGCGCATCTTGATCGTAGAAGACGAACCAAAGACCGGGGAGTACCTGCGCCAAGGGCTCAGCGAAGCAGGGTTTGTTGTCGATCTGGCGACCAACGGCCCCGACGGGATTCACCTCGCCAAACACGGTGCGCACGATCTGGTGATCCTGGACGTCATGCTGCCAGGTCTCAACGGGTGGCAAGTGCTGAGCACCTTGCGTCAGCAAGGCCTGGAAATGCCTGTCTTATTTTTGACAGCCCGCGATCAAGTCGAGGATCGTGTCAAAGGGCTGGAGTTGGGCGCCGATGATTACCTCATCAAACCGTTCTCGTTCGCGGAGTTGCTGGCGCGGGTTCGAATCATCCTGCGCAGGGGGCGGCAGCATGGTGACGGCCCAACGTTGTGCGTTGCTGATCTTGAGATGGATCTCTTGCGACGACGCGTGACCAGAGGTGGCGTGAGGATCGACTTGACGGCCAAAGAGTTCGGTCTTCTGGAGCTACTGATGCGGCGACAAGGTGAGGTGCTGCCGCGTTCTCTCATCGCATCGCAAGTGTGGGACATGAACTTCGACAGCGATACCAACGTGATCGAGGTGGCCATTCGACGCCTGAGGGTCAAGATCGACGAAGGCCAAAACATGAAGTTGATTCAAACAGTACGAGGAATGGGGTACGTTCTCGAAGAGCCTGGAAGGTCTGCTCAGTGAAGATCGAACGACTGAAGGCGTTGTCACTGACCGCTCGCTTGACATTGTTCTTCACCTTGACGTCCGTGTGCATTGTGCTGGGCTTGGGCAGCCTGCTTATGTACGCTGCAGACCAGCATTTCATCGATTTGGACCGCTTCACCCTCAGTGACAAGCAACTCCTCATCAAGGACATCCTAACGAAGTCGCGCTCTCAAGATGACGCCCGCAAAAGATTGAGCGAGGCCTTGAATCACCACCACGGCATGTACATCTCTGCCAAAGGCATTGACGGATCAACACTCTACAGTTCAGATCGGTTTTCTCCACCTGGGCAAGTGGCTCCGGGGCTGAGCCAGCCTGACGAGCAGGTGATTCAAAGGTGGCAGAGTCAAGGGCGGGAATACCGGGCGCTTCGCATGCAGCAAAGCCCTGGATACGACCCCACCAACGCCCTTGACGTTGTTGTGGCCATTGACACGAAACACCACGACGAATTCATCGCCCAACTCGGCCGAACCTTAGCGATTTACACGGTACTTGCGATGATCGCCAGCGGCATGTTCAGTTGGTTTGCTGCCCACCAGGGTCTTGCTCCGTTGAGGGCGATGAAATCGCGTGCTGCGACAGTTTCCGGGAGGCAACTTGACGAGCGGATGCCTGTCGGCTCAGTTCCCATTGAGATGGCCGATCTGGCAAAGGAACTCAACAGCATGTTGGACAGGCTGCAAAGTGATTTTCAGCGTTTGTCAGATTTCTCCTCTGATCTGGCGCATGAACTGCGCACACCTATCAGCAACTTGATGACGCAAACACAGGTTGTCCTGTCATCGCAACGTGACACGGAGACCTATCGAGATACCCTGGCATCTAACGTCGAGGAGTTTCAGCGCTTGGCCAGAATGGTGTCAGACATGCTTTTTCTGGCCAAGACTGAACGCAGCTTTGCCATACCTCAAAAGGAGCATTTTCAAGCGTCATCAGAAATCCAGAAACTCGTAGAGTTTTACGATGCCGTCGCGGAAGAAAAATTTATCCGCATCAACGTTGTGGGCGATGACCTGATCACAGGTGACAGGCTGATGTTCAGGAGGGCCGTCAGCAATCTGCTGTCAAATGCCCTTCGCCACACACCGAGCAGCGGAGACGTTTGCATCTCCGTGCGAAAAGCAGAGCCCTATATCGAGGTGGCTGTTGCCAATTCGGGCGAAGACATCGACCCCAAGGTTTTACCAAGGTTGTTCGATCGATTCTTCCGTGCAGACCCCGCTCGGGCTCACCCATCCAGCGACGGCGCAGGGCTGGGACTGTCCATCACGCGCGCCATTGTCGAAGCCCACAGCGGAAAAGTCGCCGTCACCTCAGAGCATGGGCGCACCTGCTTCACGCTGAGTTTCCCGGTGGGCGACAGGTCGAACCCGTCCCATGCCTGACATGCCCCTTCCGTTGTAGGTTGGCATCCACGAGCCCGGCGCCACGCAATGCGCCCCGTCTGCCATTGATCTGGATCAAGCTGGCTGGCGTAAATGACCTCAATGACACCAAGATAACAAACCTGTAATCTCTGGCTCACCTGCATGACAGGTGCTGCCACTAAGCTGAACTCACCACAACCATTCGCCTAGCGAATACTGGAGTCAGCATGATCGTGAACCACCGCAATTTCTCTGCCGCCGCCCTGGTGATTTTGGCATTGAACGGAATGGCCTTTGCACAATCAAAGGCGGAAGATCACTCGGCACATCACCCTGCGGCATCGGCCTCCGCCGCGTCGATGGTGGCCCCAAGCGCAGCGACTTCGCCTGCTATGGGCGCATCAAAGGGCATGCATGCCCACATGGAAAAGCACCACGCCGATATGCAGCGGATCATGAAGATCCGAGACTTCAAGAAGCGCCAGGGCGCCATGAATGAGCACATGAAAGCCATGAAGGAAGGCGACTGTCCAATGATGAAGGACGGCATGGGCATGGGCCCCGCATCCGGCACAAAAAAGTAACTCTCACGTAAACACTCGAAATACACGGAGCGCAAATGACAAACGTACACCACCCTCACCAAAGCAGCACTGGACGCCCATCGTTTCTGAGGTCCCCGGTCGGCGTAGCGTTGATCATGGTTGGCGTCATTTTGGCGTTCTTCGTATTGCGAGAGCACTGGTCGCATGTCGTGGGCAAACTGCCGTATCTGCTGTTATTGGCATGCCCACTGATGCATCTGTTCGGACATGGACATGGCGGTCACGGAGGGCAAAAGCATGGGTCTGGCACGCCACAGGACACGGCAGATTCTGGCAAAGCAACCCGATGAAGGGTATGCAACATGAGCTTGGCCTACAAGGCCCATGCTTCGATCACACCAAAGATCCTGCCGCGCTTTTTGAAATCACAACTGGAGTGCGCCCGTGAACGAAAATCACAGCCATCGCCACTCACCCAGCGATAGCGCCGCATTGCATGGCGACGAAGTCAAGGATCCGGTTTGCGGCATGACGATCAAGCAGCAATCGGCACTGACTGAGAGCTACGCAGGCAAGATGTTCTTCTTCTGTAGCGAACACTGCAAGGCCAAGTTCCTCTCAAGCCCAGCTCGGTTCGCCTTGCCGAACGAGGGGAAGCAGGCTGGAGCAACACCTCCTCAGCTACCCGCCTCAGAGCAGCTCACAGGCGCCACCTATACCTGCCCGATGCACCCGGAGGTTCGTCAAGACCACCCGGGCAACTGCCCCAAGTGCGGCATGACCCTGGAGCCCTTGCTTCCCAGCCTCGATGACGACAACCCCGAGTTGCGTGACTTTCAGCAGCGCTTTTGGTGGACGCTGCCACTGACCGCCATGGTGTTTGTGCTGGCAATGTTCGGACACAACCTGGGGCTGATGGACATGACCGTCCAAAGCTGGGTCGAGTTGGCCCTGGCCACACCCATCGTCCTATGGGGGGGTTGGCCATTCTTCTACCGGGGCTGGCTATCGGTGGTGCATCGCAGCCCCAACATGTGGACATTGATCGGCCTGGGCACCGGTGCGGCGTACTGGTACAGCGTCGTGGCCACCGCGGCGCCGCAGGCCTTTCCTGCTTCTTTCATGGCGATGGGGCGTGTGGCGGTTTACTTTGAAGCCGCTGCCGTGATCATTTCTCTGACGCTGCTTGGACAGGTGCTTGAACTGAAAGCGCGCTCTCAAACGTCAGCTGCCATCAAGTCGCTCCTGGGTTTGGCGCCCAAGACAGCCAGGAGGCTAAAGCCTGACGGAACCGAAGAAGATGTACCGTTGTCCCATGTCCACGTGGGAGACCGCTTGCGCGTAAGGCCCGGAGAGAAGGTTCCTGTGGACGGCGTCGTGGAGGAAGGCACGAGTGCCGTGGACGAATCCATGCTGACTGGTGAGCCCATTCCCGTGAGCAAACGATTAGGCGACAAGGTAATAGGCGCGACGCTCAATACCAACGGTGCGCTGATCATGCGCTCGGAGCGAGTTGGATCGGAGACCATGCTGTCGCAGATCGTGCAATTGGTGGCCCAGGCGCAGCGCTCCAAGGCCCCCATGCAACGCATGGCCGATGTCGTAGCCGGTTACTTCGTGATGGCCGTGATCAGCATTGCCCTCTTGACATTCTTTGGCTGGGGATTCTTCGGGCCTGATCCGAGCTGGGTGTACGGCCTGATCAACGCGGTATCTGTGCTGATCATCGCCTGCCCTTGTGCGCTGGGCTTGGCCACGCCCATGTCCATCATGGTAGCCACCGGAAAGGGAGCCACGCAAGGTGTGTTGTTCAGGGATGCTGCGGCCATCGAACGCATGCGTCAGGTCAATGCATTGATCGTGGACAAGACGGGTACGCTCACAGAAGGCAAGCCAGCCTACGACCGCGCAGTGGCAGCGCCTGGCTGGGACGCCACCGAAGTATTGAGGTTGGCAGCAAGCCTCGATCAAGGTAGCGAGCATCCACTTGCCGATGCCATCGTTCGAGCGGCTCGTGAACAGGGCCTGCTCTTGGACAAGCCGATCAATTTTGAATCTGGCACAGGCATTGGCGTACAAGGGGAGGTAGATGGTCATCGCTTGGCGCTGGGCAACACCACCCTCATGCAACAGATCGGGGCTCCCGTAGAGAAACTTGTGCCGCAGGCAGAAGCGTTGCGCGCGGAGGGCGCCAGCGTCATGTACCTGGCTGTCAATGGCCAGATTGCCGGCTTACTGGCTGTCTCTGACCCCATCAAATCAAGCACTCCTGAGGCACTGACCGTCCTTAGGGAGGCAGGTATCCGAATAGTGATGGCCACAGGCGACGGACAGACCACAGCAAAAGCGGTCGGCGCACGGCTGGGTATCGATGAGGTTCATGGCGAGGTCAAGCCCGCAGACAAACTCTTGCTGGTCGAGCGCCTGCAGAAAGAGGGGTGCGTGGTGGCCATGGCGGGCGACGGCATCAACGATGCACCGGCGCTCGCTCGCGCGGATGTGGGTGTCGCGATGGGAACGGGTACAGATGTGGCCATGAACAGCGCCCAGATCACCCTGGTCAAAGGCGACCTTAGAGGGATTGCCACGGCGCGCATGCTATCCATGGCGACCGTGGCCAACATGAAGCAAAACCTGGCTTTCGCGTTCTTCTACAACGCCTTGGGCATTCCCATCGCAGCGGGTTTGCTGTATCCCCTGACCGGGTGGCTGCTGTCCCCATTGATTGCGGCTCTGGCCATGAGTCTGAGCTCCGTGTCGGTGATTGGCAATGCCCTTCGGCTACAGCGCTTCAAGAAAAAGTGACGCACTTGAAATCCTGGTCTACCTGCCTGCGCTGGTACTCCAGCAGGGCAAGTCCATGTGGCTCCTGCTGCCTGCTGCGACAGCGCTGAGTTTGTTCTCCGTGGCTGCCGACGCTGCACCCCACGGCGGCCGGGCGTACCTACGCGGTCTGTGGTGGTGTCTACATTTTTGGGGCCTTGGCGTGACTGTGGCAAGTGGATGGCATCACCCCAAGCCGCTGGGACAGCGGTCTGGGCCTGCATGGCGCTGGCGGGGAAGGCCTTCATTGCGTTTCAGCCAACGTCGTCCTGACCTCAGTGGCCGTGTCGATGGTGCGCATCCGGGAAATGCGCGTGGCTGTGGCTCATAGGCAAATGGCGATGAACGTGCTTGTGCGGCACACCCAGCACGACAGGGCCAGCGTGCTCATGTTGATGGTGCGCATCGTGAACGTGCTCATGCGCGTGTTCCAGGGCCTCATGCGAATGCTCGTGAGCATGGTCCTCCGACAAGTGCAGCCAGACACCCCAAGCCATCAAGGCCGCAGCGACCAGCAACTGAACCGTGACAGGCTCGTGGAGAAGCAGCACAGACACCAGCGCGCCAAAGAACGGTGCAACGGAGAAGTAGGCCCCTGTGCGCGACGCACCCAGATGCCGCAGCGCCAGAACGAACAAGGTCAGGCTGGCGCCGTAGCTGAGAAACCCGAGTAAGCCCGCAGACAAAGTGGTCTCCCAACCGGGCCACCCCGCGCCCAGCGCCACGGCCAAAACCAGATTGCTGCTGCCTGCGCTCAATCCTTTGGCCATGGCAATGAAGCCGGCGTCGTTCAAGGCGACTTTGCGCGTCAGGTTGTTGTCCACCGCCCAGCCCAAACATGCCCCCAGCACCGCCAAAGATGGCCAGAGTGTCGAAGTGGCTACGTGCTCAGCAGCACCTGGCCAACTCAGCACCAAGGCACCGGCCACGATGGCAGCCATGCCCAGCACGATGCGTCGGTCCACGTTCTCCTTGAACACCACCCAGGCCAGCACGGCAGTCAGCACACTCTCCGCATTGAGCAGCAAGGACGATTGAGACGCGGACATGCCCGCAAGCCCAGTCATCAACAAGACAGGCGCTGCGATGCCGCCCGTCACGATGGCGCCTGCCAACCACCCCCATTCGCGCCAAGCCAGGGTCACCGGAGGTACACGCTGAATGCGACGCACCACCCACAAACCCATTCCGGATCCCAGGTACAACAGCGCCGCCAGCAGCCATGGGCTGGTCTGAGCGAGCAGAACCTTAGCAAGCGGCGCGCTCACACCGAACAACAATGCGGCCAACAACGCGGACATCACGCCGACATGTCGATGAGAGAGCAACTTTTGGATCATGGGTGAGCAGGTTCAGGCAGGAAGGAAGGATGTCGTGACTCAAGGGCCCTTGCTTCCAGAGTTTATTTTCTAAGCGCCAGACGGCAGTCGGTGATGCTGACCTCAACCCAATCGCCCACCTCGACATCGACATCGTTGGGTATCGCCACGATGCGCTTTGCCCTCAGGTTGGGATTGCCGCCATAGCTATAGGAAGCCACGGCAAACCGGGTTTTGCCCGCCTCAGCACCCAATGCCATTCGGCAATCTTCCTTGCTTGATCGCACCGCCAACTGATCCTTTTCGATGGCCACAACCTGCGCTCGCCGCCAACCTTGCGAGTAGGCGTTGCTCGATACCTGCGGCCCCGTCGTGCAGGCGGTGGTCAAGGCCGCAAACACAACGACCAGTGCTATTTTCAGTTTCAGCATGATGAACTCCTTTGGGTTGAGGCAATCAGTTCGCAGGGGAAAAATCATCTGTGCGATGCGTCCATCGGTAGAGCAGCGGCAGCACGAACAGGGTCAATACAGTCGATGACAGGATGCCGCCGATGACCACGGTGGCCAACGGCCGCTGCACCTCGGCGCCCGTGCCAATGGCTACCGCCATAGGCACAAAGCCCAGGCTGGCCACCAGCGCGGTCATGAGCACAGGCCTCAGGCGTGTCAGGGCCCCTTCTCTGATCGCTGGCTCCAGGGTCATGCCGCCTTCGCGCAGACTTCGGATGTAGGCAATCATCACCAAGCCATTGAGCACGGCCACACCCGACAATGCGATGAAACCCAGCCCTGCCGAGATCGACAAGGGAATGTCCCGCAGCCACAGCGCCGCCACACCGCCCGTCAGCGCAAAGGGCACACCGGTGAACACCAGCAAACCATCCTTGACGTTGCCAAACATGGCAAAGAGCAACAGGAAGACCAGCAACAAGGCCACGGGCACCACGATGGCCAGACGGCGCGAGGCCGATTGCAATTGCTCAAAGGTGCCGCCCCAGGTGGTCCAGTAACCGGCTGACACCTTGACCCCAGCTTCGATCTTGGCTTGCGCCTCACCCACAAAGCTGCCGATGTCCCGCCCGCGCACGTTGGCGGTTACGACCACACGTCGTTTGCCTTCTTCGCGGCTGATCTGGTTGGGGCCAGGGGTCAGGTCCATCGTGGCCACATCGCCCAGTCGGGCAAAGCCCTCGTGTTCACCCGCGGCGTTGGCGGGAAGACGAATGGGCAACTGCCCCAAAGCGTCTAGGTCGCTGCGCAGGTTTTCTGGCAGGCGCACCAGGATGTCGAACCGGCGATCCCCCTCGAACACCGCCCCTGCCTCGCGCCCACCCAGTGCCGTGGCCAGCGTGTCCTGAATGTCGCCCACGTTCAAGCCCAGGCGCCCAGCCTTCTCGCGGTCGATCTTCACAGATAGCATGGGCAGGCCGGTGGTTTGTTCTACCTTGACATCTTCGGCCCCAGGCACGGCCTCCAGCACCTTGGAGATCTGCTCCGCGGTTTCGTTGAGCGTGTCCATGTCATCGCCAAACACCTTGACGGCCACATCGCTGCGCACGCCTGATATCAACTCGTTGAAGCGCATCTGGATGGGCTGGGTGAACTCGTAGTTGTTGCCGGGTACCTTCATCACGGCCACCTGCAAGGCCTTGACCAGGTCATCCTTGGGCCGCTTGGGATCGGGCCATTGCTCACGTGGCTTGAGCATCACGAAGGTGTCAGCCACGCTGGGCGGCATCGGGTCGGTGGCGATCTCGGCCGTGCCAAGCTTGGCGAACACCGCCTCGACCTCAGGGAAGGCCTTGATGCTGCGCTCCAGTTGCGCTTGCATCTCGATGGCCTGGCTCAGGCTGGTACCTGGGATGCGCAGCGCGTGCAAAGCGATGTCGTGTTCGTCCAGGCTGGGGATGAACTCGCTGCCCATGCGGGTGGCCATCAACACGGCCAAGGCCACCGACACACCCGTGATGGTCAGCACCAGTGGCTGGCGGGACATGGCCTTGTCCAGCAGAGGCTCATAGCCGCGCTTGGCCCTGCCCATCAGGCGGTTTTCCTTCTCGCTGACCGAGCCCGTCAGGAACAGCGCAACGGCTGCCGGGACGAAGGTCATCGACAAGATCATGGCGCCCAACAAAGCCGCCACCACCGTGAAAGCCATGGGATGGAACATCTTGCCCTCAACACCCGTCAAGGCAAAGATGGGCAGCTAGACAATCATGATGCTCAACCGCCCGAGCAGTAGTCGCAGAATATCCCCCCCTGTGCGCAAGGGATTTTCCAAGGCCTTGACTCTGAACCGGCTACAGGGTTTCAAATGTTGTCAAGGAGCACGCCATGACCATCACGCAGCAGGCACCGACACCGCCATTGAGACTGCTGACGTGGCCCTCATGCAAGACGACCTGCGCAAGTTGCCAGAGTTCATCGCTCTCCCCCATCGGGTAGGCAATGTGCTGAGAGCCAACATCGCCTTTGCCATCGGCACCAAGGCGGTGTCCATGGTCATGACCTTCACGGGACACGCCAGCTTGTGGCTGGCAATCCTGGCTGACATGGATGCGAGCCTGGTCGTGGTGTTCAACGGATTGCGCCTGCTCAGGCCTACAGCGAGAGGGATAAGGTCCAGTGACGATACGCCAAACAATTGATCCACGCGTTGCCCGCGCCTTCCTTGCAGCCGCATTCGTATTCTTGATCGACACCGCAAGCAAAGCTGCGGTGGTAGCTGCGCTCCCGTATGGCTCCAGCGAGCCTTGGCTCCCCGTGCTGAACATCGTTCACTGGCGGAACGAAGGTGCCGCTTTCAGCATCTTGCACGACGCAGGTGGATGGCAGCGCCTCTTCTTCAGCGCAGTGGCGGTGGCCGCCTCGATTGTTTTGGTCGTACTGATTCGGCGGCCTCAAACCGATCGTCCTCAGCGGCTGGCCTTCGGGCTTCTCCTAGGCGGTGCTTTAGGGAACCTGCTCGATCGGCTCGCTCGCGGGGCGGTGGTGGACTGGATTGATGTCAGGTGGCAGTCGTTCTACTGGCCAGCATTCAACGTCGCAGACATCGGCATCACCCTCGGTGCTGCCTTGATCGTCGTCTGTGAGTTGCGGGGAGGGAAAACGGAGACTTGGCCGCGTTGACGGGAGGTATGCCGACGGTCAGTGTCGTCCTGGCGCGCTATCGCACAGTGGCAATGACATTGATCCATACCGGCTGGTGCACCGCATCAGCCGAATTTCGCGACGCCCACAGTTCATTCACCGCCAACCCGGCGGCGTCAAGTGACCTGCGTATGTCGTCTTCTGAGTAGTAGACGTACAAACGGCCGTCCGGAAGAATCGCTTCGCCCTGCCCCTCCTGGACTGCCATGAAGAGTGTGCCGCCTCTTTTGAGGGCCCGGTTCAGGCAACGAAGCGCGGGGCGAAATGCGTCCCGGGGCAAGTGGAGCAATGAAGCACATGCCCATATCCCATCGAACCGATCTTCATAGCTGATGCTTTCGATCCGAGCGACCTCACATGGGGCGCCCGAATGCTGGGCCGCCATTTGCACGAGGGCTGTCGAGGCATCGATCCCCAACGCACAATGACCCCGGGAAAGAAAGAATTTGAGGTCCCGGCCGGAGCCGCAGCCGGCATCAAGGATGGAGGCCTTGGCCGGCAGATGTGACAGGAAGCGATCCAGGACGAACTGCGTCTGGGCACCGAAGGTCCATGAGAAGTATTCGACCGCATGGTCCTCGTAGAATCGGTTTGTCGACGCCACGGCAGCATCATGGCGAACGGATGATAGAACGTCCTCACCATTTGGGCCTTTCAGATTGTCTTCAGACATCATGCTCCTAGCAATCCTTCCGGCAGAGCCAAAGTCAGTTGCTGCCCGCAGAACATAAATGAAGATCCATCGGGGTTAGCCATTAAATGGGGCCACACGACGTGCCCACAGGCGATTGACGCCAGAGTCCGACATGGCTGCGGCAAGCACATCCGCCTGTGCCACGTTGGTTTGAATTGTTGGGATGATGCCAAAGATAGGCAAGTGCACGTTGCCAAGTAGCCAACTTCTTGGAGACCGGAGCCCCTCTATCAGCGAGGCCAATTGCCAAGGCCGCCACGAGGAAGGAAAGTTAGCGTCTTGGCAATCGCGGTAGGGACGCCCATTGCTGGGCGCACCCCACACAGATCCGTACTGCCCAATTGGTCCGACGAACAACTCACAAGCCATTGAGCAGCAATGCAATTTCGACTGAAGTGCTGTGTGACACCCACGCACCGGGACATTGCAGGCGCAGCCCTGGCAATCGCGGGCATGGCAATCATCGCTCTCCAACAAGGCACCCCGTGAAGGCGATGGCAGGCGGGCTGCCAGGGTAGACGTGGCGCAGACGGTGCGGCGGGTGCACTGGCATCTTGACTCTGGAGTCACTACAGGCTTTCAAATCAAGGCATATCGAATCTTGAAAGCCGAAGGCTCACGCCATGCGCCATCACCACCTGACTCAAGCCACCCCGATCCTTGACCACCACGCCCCAGCCATTCGCCAACTGATTCAGCAAAGAAACTGGACTTCATTGGGACTACATGATCGCGTTGGGGCGGCGTATGCCTTCGTGCGTGACGAGATCGCGTTTGGCTACAACACCCAAGACGATCTGCCCGCTTCCCGTGTGCTGGCAGATGGCATCGGCCAGTGCAATACCAAGGGCACCTTGTTGATGGCACTGCTCAGAGCCATGGACGTTCCCTGCCGATTCCATGGCTTCACCATCGACAAGGCCTTGCAAAAAGGTGCCATCACCGGTTTGGCCTATTTGCTCGCCCCCGGGAACATCATCCACAGTTGGGTGGAAGTTGACATGGATGGGCGCTGGATCAACCTTGAGGGGTTCATTCTGGACCGAACCTACCTGAGTGCCCTGCAAAAGCGCTTCTCTCAGCACAACGGGCCGTTTTGCGGATACGGTGCTGCGGTGGACGACCTGCAAAACCCGCCCATCGCTTGGCAAGGTGAAAGCACCTACATCCAGCGCAATGGCATCAACCATGATTTTGGGCTTTTCGACACGCCCGACGACTTTTACACCAGACACGGCACCAACCTCTCGGGCTTCAAGCGGTACTTGTTTCAGCACGTGGTTCGCCACTGGATGAACAAAACCGTGCAATCCATCAGGTCCGGCAAGTGAATCACCACGAGCGCCGTCCGTACCCTGCTACACTTTTCACCATGCGTCGCTGGATCGCCATTTTCTTGCTGTGTTGGTTGCCTTTGCAGTCCCTCTGGGCGGCAGCGGCACCCTATTGCCAGCACGAACATTCGCCCCAGACAACGCATCTGGGGCACCACCAGCATGAGCACAGCGAACTGAGTGGTGGTGACTTCCCGTCACCCGATGGCCAAACATCCAACGCCGACCACGCCGACTGCCATGCTTGCCATGGTCACTGCGCAGCGTTGCCCCAATTCACGAGCCGCAACCAGATTGGCACGCCCAATCGAGGCCTGATGCGCACTGAAGACGCCAGGGTGCCCGCTGCGCCCGTGGCCTTGCCCGACCGCCCCAACTGGTCAAACCTCGCCTGAGCGGCGAGGTGCTGCCCGGGGTTCGCGCCCCACATTCAGCCTGTCTTATCGCGTGTGATTGACGCATCGGTGCCATGCCATTTGTGCGGCCCTTTTCGCCTTCAACGCCGCGACCCTGACCCTCGCCGATTCCTTCCACCTGTGGATTTTTCCCGGAGAAGAATCGGATGCATTTCCGTCATCAAACACTAAGCTCAGCGCTGGCCATGATGGCCTCGCTAGCCTGCCTGTCACCCCTTCAAGCTCAAACAACGGGGGCTCAGGCACCTGTCATCTCACAGAGCGACGCTCAACACCTCACCGCTGCGCCCTCCAAACTGACGCTTTTAACCTTGTTGGAAGCAGCCTGGTCGCGTCAGCCAGAGGCGCAGTCCTACACCGAACGCCTGCGTGCAGCGGAGTCATTGAGGGCCGCCAGCAGCGCGTGGACGGCCGATTCGCCTGCCATGCTGCTGCAAGGCAAGACCGACCGCCCTGGCTCGGGTGCAGGCAGCCGCGAAGTAGAAGTTGGTGTGGCACTGCCCTTGTGGCTGCCCGGCCAGAGTCAACGCGCGACTGCACTCAGCCATGCCCAAATCTTGGCGCTACAAGGCAGTATGAAGGCCCAACGCTTGCAACTCGCTGGCCTTGTTCGTGAAGGCTGGTGGCAAACGCAGCGCACGCAAACCGAGCTGGCCTTGGCCCAAACCAGGGTTGCCAATGCCCAGCAAATTGCCCTTGACGTGGCCCGCCGCGTCAAAGCAGGTGATCTGGCCCGCGCGGATCAGCATCAGGCAGAGGGAGCCGTGGCACAGGCCGAATCGGCCGTTGCTGAAGCGCAAGGCGCCTACGAGGCATCGCTGCATGCACTCAGGGGCCTGACCGGACTGCTGGATTTGTCTCCTGACAACCTCGAAGCGACATCCGAGGGCGACGTTTCGACACCACTGCCCTCAGCGGATGCCCTCGCATCGGATGCCCCATCAGTCGATGAACACCCGTTGTTCGCGGAAGCCATGGCCCAACAGTCCATGGCCAGTGCGCAAGCGGATTTGGCCGCCTCATCGAGGCGCGCCAGTCCAGAGCTCACCGTGTTGACAACACGCAGCCGAGGGCAAACAGGCGATCCGTATCAGCAGAGCATCACAGTTGGTCTGAGGGTTCCGTTTGGCACAGGCGCACGAGCCGATGCCAGGCAGGCCGAAGCCTTGGCCGCAGCCCAGGAAGCGCAAGCCATGACCTTACAAATGCGGGCACGCCTGCAAGCGCAAGCCGCTTCGGCGCTGGCACGACTGCGAAGCGCCCATACGCAATGGCAGGCAACACATCGCCAGGCGCAACTTGCGCAGGAGAGCAAAAACTTCTTCGACAAGTCATTCCGCTTGGGAGAAACCGATCTGCCCACCCGCCTGCGCATTGAACAGGAGGCCGTTCAGGCGCAAAAAGCACTCAGCCGAGCACGCATTGACGTGTCCGCCGCCTGGTCGGCCTGGTGGCAAGCCTTGGGCGAACTGCCCAAGCCATGAACACATCGCCATCGCAAAGGTAAACCCCCACATGACACACATACAAACCATCCGTGCCTGGGCCGCAGCCCTTGGCCTGAGCACCGTGACGGCTTTGGTCATGGCCGGTGAAGGCCATGACCATGGCGAGGCGCCAAGCGCCGCAGCCGAGCCGACTTTGGCCCGCTTCGAAGCAACGTCGGACCAGTTCGAGCTGGTCGGCGTGCTCGACGGCCGCCAGCTGACGCTCTACCTGGATCAAGCGGCAGACAACAGCCCTGTCAAAGGCGCCAGCCTGGAGATCGAATTCGCAGGCAAGGCATTGCCCGTCAAACAAACCGAAGAAGGCACGTTCGAAGCCACCCTGGCCGCTGAACCTGAAGAGGGTGAATACCCTGTGAGCGCCACCGTGGTGGCTGGTCAGGCGTCCGATCTGCTGGCGGCCGAGCTGGATGTGCACGAAGCCGCCCACACCGATGCTGCCGATGCCTCTGGCGGTGGCACATGGCCCATGAGCCGGTGGCTCAAGTGGGCGCTGCCCGGGCTGGTGGTGGTCGCCGGTGGGCTGTTCTTCATTCAGCGCAACAAGCGCACACGCATGGGAGGTGCCGAATGAGCACGACAAAGATTTCTATGGCGCTGGCTTCGTGTCTGGCCTCATGCCTGGTTCTGGGTGCCGCACTCAGCCCCTCACTTGCTCGCGCAGGCGAGGGGCATGACCATGGCGATGCCCCGCCTGCTGCAACGGGCAATGGCCCCAAGCGCCAACCCGATGGCAGTGTGTTCTTGCCCAAGCCTGCCCAAAGGCAGTGGCAACTGCGCACCCTGGCTGTCACTGACGGCGACTTGCCCCGCGCATACGAGCTCTCAGGCAAGGTGTCGATGGACCCCAATGCGGGCGGCAAAGTACAAGCTTCTTTGGCGGGCCGTTTGCAAGCCGGGCCCAAGGGCTTGCCCAGCCTGGGGCAGCAGGTCAAACAAGGCGAGGTCCTGGCCTATGTGGTGCCCACAGCGGGGGCCATCGAGCGCAGCAACCAGGTCGCGCAACAGGCCGAACTGAAAGCGGCCCGGGCATTGGCAGCCAAACGACTGGCACGCCTTCAGGAACTCTCTGACACGGTGCCTGCCAAAGAGATTGAAGCGGCGCAAAGTGAGCTGGCCAGCCTGAGCGAGCGCCTCTCGGCCATCTCGGGTGGTCTGGGGGGGCGCGACACGCTCGTGGCACCGGTATCCGGCGTGATTGCTTCGACACAGGCCGTGGCTGGCCAGGTGGTGGACGCCCGCGAACTGGTCTTCGAGGTCGTTGACCCACAGCGCCTGCGCATCGAGGCGCTGGCCTATGACACGGCTCAGGCCCAGAACGTATCCAGCGCAACAGTGAACATTGGTGGACAAAGGGTGCCGCTCAAGTTCATTGGCGGAGCCAAAAGCCTGCGTGATCAAGCACTGCCATTGGTCTTTTCGGCAACAGGACAGGCGCTGTCTCAACTGGCTGTCGGGCAGCCCCTGAAGGTCTATGTGCAATCTGACCTGAAGGTCAAAGGCCAAGCCGTCCCGTCGGCATCGGTGCTCAAAAACCCATCGAATCAGAACATCGTCTGGGTCAAGCAATCGCCCGAGCGCTTCACGCCACGCGTGATCACCTTCGAGCCGCTGGATGGCGCCTCGGTGGCCGTCACCTCCGGCTTGAAGGCGGGTGAGCGCGTGGTCACGCATGGCGCCAGCTTGCTCAACCAAATTCGCTGAAAGGGCCACGCATCATGTTCAAGTGGCTACTCGAAAGCAGCCTGGCCAACCGGCTGCTCGTTCTCATCGCTGCGGCGGTGCTGATGGCCTACGGGGCCTTCACGCTCACACGCACGCCGGTGGATGTGTTTCCTGATCTCAACAAACCAACCGTCACCATCATGACGGAAGCGGGCGGCATGGCCGCCGAAGAGGTGGAGCAACTGATCACCTTCCCGCTGGAGACCACGATGAATGGCCTGCCGGGGGTGGAGAGCGTGCGCTCGACCTCCAGCGCAGGCCTGTCCTTCATCTACGTCACCTTTGACTGGAGCACCGAGATCTTCCGAGCTCGGCAGATGGTGTCAGAGCGCTTGACCTCCATGGAAGAAGGCTTGCCCGAAGGCATCACGCCCAGGATGGGGCCCATCAGCTCCATCATGGGCGAGATCATGCAGGTCGCCATTCCCATCGATCTCGCAAAGACTTCACCCATGGCGGTGCGCGAATATGCAGATTGGGTGCTCAGGCCTCGGTTGATGGCCATCCCAGGAGTCGCCCAGGTCATCCCAATTGGCGGTGAGGTGCGCCAGTTCCAGGTGCAACCCAACACTGTTCGCATGGCGGAGCTAGACATCACGCACGACCAACTGGAGGGTGCGCTGCGGGGGTTCTCTTCAAACAGTTCGGGCGGGTTCATGGAGCTCAATGGCCGCGAATACCTGATCCGTCATTTGGGCCGCACCTCGCGCCTGGATGACCTGAAGAACCTGGCTCTGACGGCCCGCAATGGACAGGCCATCCGGTTGCGCCAGGTGGCCGATGTGAGCTTTGCGCCTGCGCTCAAGCGTGGTGATGCAGGCTTTGAGGGCAAGCCAGCCGTCATCCTCGGGATTCAGAAGCAGCCGACCGCAGACACCATTGGTTTGACCCGCACCATTGAGGCGGCGCTGGGCGAGATGAAGACCTCCCTGCCTGTCGGCATGGAGGCGCCTCGCGTCACTTTCCGCCAGGCCAGTTTCATCGAAGCCTCGGTGACCACGCTGCAAGGCAAGCTGATCGGTGCGTCCGTTTTCGTGGCGGTCATTTTGTTCGTTTTTCTGGGCACGCTGCGCCCTACCATCATTGCGCTGACCGCCATCCCGGTGTCCATCTTTGTCACGGCACTGGTGTTCCGGTACTTCGGTCTGTCGATCAACACGATGACGCTGGGCGGCCTGGCCATCGCCATCGGCGGCCTGGTTGACGACGCAGTGGTGGACGTCGAGAACGTGTTGCGCCGCCTCAAGCTTGAGCGCCAAAAGCCCGAGGCGGAGCGCATGCCCATGCTGGAGGTGGTCAAGCTGGCCTCGATGGAGGTTCGCTCGGGCATCCTGTACGCAACGGCCATCATCGTCCTGGTGTTCCTGCCCTTGTTTGCGCTGCCCGGCATCGAGGGGCGCTTGTTCGTGCCCCTGGGCATTGCGTTCATCGTCTCGACCATGGCTTCGCTGCTGGTCTCGGTCACTGTGACGCCGGTTCTGGCCTCCTACCTGTTGCCACGCATGAAGAGCCTGGACCACGATGACACCCGCGTGCTGGCCTGGCTGAAAGCGCGTTACCGCAAGGCTTTGCAGGCCGTTTTGAGCGCACCCAGGTCGGCATTGCTGGCCGGTGGACTGGCGGCAGTCTTGTCGGCCGTGGCGGTGCCCTTCTTTGCCACCACCTTTCTGCCGCCATTCAACGAGGGAACGCTGCTGATCGGCTTGCGCTTGAACCCCGGCGTGACCTTGGCCGAATCATCTGCCCTGGCCAGCCAGGCCGAGGTACTGGTGCGAAAGGTGCCTGAAGTCACTCACGTGGGTCGTCGCAGTGGCCGGGCGGAGCTGGATGAACACGCAGAAGGCGTGCACGTCAGTGAATTGGATGTCGGCCTGCTGCCAGCGTCCGAGCTCACGCGCAGCATGGACGAGGTCAAAGCCGACATCCGTTCGCGCCTGTCGATGCTGCCCGCGGCCATTGCCATCGGGCAGCCGATTTCGCACCGCATCGACCACATGCTCTCAGGGGTGCGCTCGCAAATCGCCATCAAGCTGTTCGGTGAAGACCTTGACACCTTGAGGGGGCAGGCCGACGCTTTACGCGGCAAGTTGGCGCAAGTGCCCGGCCTGGCAGACCTGGAGATTGAAAAGCAGGTGCTCGCACCTCAAATCAAGGTGCGGGTGGATTACGACGCAGCGGCGCAGTACGGCGTGCCAACGCCTCAGATCCTGGCGGTGCTCCAAAGCTTGGTGGAGGGGGAAAAGGTCACCCAGGTGGTGGAAGGCAGCCGTCGCTTTGCCCTGGTGGTTCGCCTGCCAGAGCGCGCCCGCACCTTGCAGGGGCTGGGTCAGATCATGCTGGAGACACCGACCGGGCGGATCCCCCTGTCCAAGATCGCCACGATCGAAGACAGCGATGGCCCCAACCAGATCAGCCGCGACGACGGCAAACGCCGCATCGTCTTGTCTGCCAATGCGCAAGGGCGAGCCTTGTCAGACGTGGTGGCCGACATCCGCAAGGTGGTGGCCACCACGCCTTTGCCTGAAGGCTACTTCGTGACCCTGGGCGGGCAGTTTCAGGCACAGGAAGAAGCCAGCCGACTGGTCGGCCTGCTCTCCATGGTGTCGCTGGTGCTGATGTTCGTGGTGCTCTACACCCGCTACAAATCAGCCAACCTGGCTGCGCTGATCATGGCCAACATCCCGCTGGCCCTGGTGGGTGCGGTGCTGGGCTTGTGGCTGGCAGGACAGCCCCTGTCGGTGGCAGCCTTGATCGGCTTCATCACCTTGGCGGGCATCTCGGTGCGCAACGGCATCCTCAAGGTCAGCCACTACCTGAACCTGATGCGACTCGAAGGCGAACGTTTTGACCACGCGATGATCTTGCGCGGCTCGATGGAGCGGCTCAGCCCGGTGTTGATGACCGCTCTGGTGACCGCCTTCGCGCTGGCACCCCTGTTGTTCGAGGCCGAGCGGCCTGGCACCGAGATCCTGCACCCCGTGGCGGTGGTGATCTTCTCAGGCTTGATCAGCTCAACCTTGCTGGACACCTTCCTGACCCCGGCCATGTTCTGGCTGTTTGGCCGACGCGATGCCGAGCGCCTGCTCGGTGACAAGAGCGCCGAAGTTTACTGATTCATTCACCTCAACTGAAAGGACATTCCCATGCGCATTCACCACATCATTGCTTCTTCCCTGCTGGCCTTGGCCTTTGGCGCACAAGCTGGCGACGAGCACAACCACGGCCATGAGCATGGCCATGAGCATCAGTCCCTCCACGGTGGCATCGTCACCGAGGCCAAGGACATGGACTTCGAGTTGGTGGCCAAGCCAGATCAAATTGCCTTGCACGTGAGGGATCACGGCAAACCGGCCAGCGCCAAAGGCGCCACAGCCAAGTTGACCTTGCTCAATGGCGCTGAGAAGACATCGGTGACCTTGTCACCGGCAGGTGACTCTCACCTGCAAGCCATGGGCAACTTTGCGATCAAGAGCGGCACCAAGGTGGTGGCGCTGGTGACGCTGGCAGGCAAAAAACCGATCAACGTCCGGTTCGCGATCAAGTAATGTGGAAATGGCCTGTTGAAAACCTATTCAACAGGCCAGTCTGATCAGTCCAGCATCTTTCTTTGATCGACCCGTTTCAAAGGCTGCTGGCAATCGGTGATGTTGACATACACCCAATCCCCAACGTTCAGATTCATGGCATTCGGAACGGCGACGACACGTTTAGCCCTCAGATTCGGACTGCCTCCGTAGCTGTAGGACGCAACGGCGTAGCGGGCATAGGGTGCATCGGCACCCAACTCTGTTCGGCAGTCTTTGGCGACTCGCTGCATCATGGTTTTGGCTTGACCAATTTCCATGATTTGTGATCGGCGCCATCCTTCCCGGTACCCATAGGGCTCGTAGTCAAGCGTAGAGCACGCGGTTGTCAGCAATGAAATACCTGTGAGCACACAGGTCAGAGTGAATTTGTTCATGATCGGCTCCTGATGAAACACACAACGGGGTGGGTTCGACGAGCCGGAAGCTGAAAGATCTACGCCTGCTGGCGTGTCATCTCAATGACAATTCATCAGAACGGCCCCGTCGAATCAGAGGGAGTCGATCCAGTTGGGGCGCTCGATCCGAGGCGGATCGGATGTTGGATGAAGGTGGGTTTCCAAGGACGAACTGCTGCTCAGTCGTTGAGCTTGACCAAACACAAGACCCACGGGAAGCAGATGGGCGCTGCACAGGTGACCAGAGCAGCCACAATCGTTCTCAGCCTTTTGGGTGATTTTGGTCGGGTGCTTGCCTGTATCCGCGCGGTCTTGGTGTGAATGCACGTGGTGACCAAAATGCTGGGCACCGGGATCTTGCTCATCTTGACAGTACGTGGCCGCCACAGCCCAACTCAATTGGAGTGGCAGCACGATCATCAAAAGAATGGCAATCAACCGGCGCATGGTCCGCAGTATATCGACCAATGTCCGTGACTACGAAGTGTTTTCTCATGGGCTCGTGCGAGCCCGCAACAGGCGCAAGCCATTGGCCACGACCAGCAAACTGGCCCCCATGTCGGCAAACACAGCCATCCACATCGAGGCGTGTCCAAACACCGCCAGCACAAGAAACACCGCCTTGATGCCCAGCGCCAGGGAAATGTTTTGCCACAGCACAGCATGTGTCAGGCGAGACAAGCGAATCAACTCAGGGATGCGGCGCAGGTCATCGTTCATGATGACCACGTCGGCGGCCTCCATGGCCGTGTCGGTGCCCGCGCCGCCCATCGCAATGCCGATGTCCGCCTTCGCCAACGCAGGCGCGTCGTTGATGCCATCGCCAGTCATGGCGCTCAGCCCATGCTCCGCCCGCAATCGCTCGATGGCTTGCAACTTGTCTTCGGGCAGAAGGTTGCCTCGGGCGTCATCAACACCTGCCTGCTTGGCAATTGTTTGAGCGGTTGCGTCGTTGTCGCCCGTGAGCATGACCGGACGCACGCCAAGTGCTTTGAGTTCAGCGACCGCTTGGCGAGACGACTCCTTGATGGTGTCGGCCACTGCGAACAACGCCAATACACCTTGATCACTGGCCAGCAGTGTCACGCTGCGTCCCGCATGCTCTTGGGCCAGAAGTTTGGCCTCCAGTTCGGGGCTGCACTGCCCACGCTCTTCGATCAAGCGGTGGTTGCCCAGCACATAAGTCGTGGCTTCACGTCGCCCCCGTACACCTCGTCCAGGCAGAGCCTCAAAGTTTTCAAACGCCAGGGGCTCTGCCGTCAAGCCTTGGGCTATGGCTTGCGAGACTGGGTGATCTGATCGAGAGGCCAAACCAGATGCCAACTGAGCGATGGCATCTCGATTACCCTGAAGGGCCTCCCACACCACCAACTTCGGCTTTCCTTCTGTGATGGTGCCCGTTTTGTCCAGCGCGATCACACGCAGATTGCGCGCATCCTCCAGATAGGTGCCTCCCTTGATCAAGATCCCTCGGCGCGCTGCGGCTGCCAGTGCGCTGACCACGGTCACAGGCGTTGAAATCACCAAGGCGCAGGGGCATGCGATGACCAGCAGCACCAGCGCCTTGTAGATCGACTGCATCCAACTCCAGCCCATCAGCCAGGGTGTCAACACCGCAACCGCCACGGCAATCACAAACACGGCGGGGGTGTACAAAGCTGCAAAGCGATCAACAAATCGCTGAGTGGGCGCGCGCGTGCCTTGCGCTTCTTCGACCGCATGGATGATGCGTGCCAAGGTCGTGTTCGATGCGGACGCCGTCACCTTGAAGACGATCTCGCCAGTTTCGTTGATGGTTCCGGCAAACACCGGGTCCCCAGCTTCCTTGTCGACCGGGATGCTTTCTCCAGTGACGGGTGCCTGGTTGATCGCGCTGTTGCCCTGAACCACGGTGCCATCCAATGGCACACGCTCGCCTGGGCGAATGCGAACAAGGCTGCCCAGTTCGACCTGATCGACAGGCACCACTGTCCACTGTCCATCTGCCTGTTGCACCATGGCCTGCTGCGGGGCCAGATCCAGCAAGCCTTTGATGGCGTTGCGTGCCCGATCGACCGACCGAGCCTCGATCAACTCAGCGATGGCGTAGAGGGCCATCACCATGGCCGCCTCAGGCCATTGACCAATGACGAAGGCACCGGTAACCGCCACCGTCATCAAGGCATTGATGTTGAGCTTGCCTTGGCGCAAAGCCCACAAGCCTTTGCGGTAGGTGCCCAGGCCAGCCAGCGCGATGGCACCGGCTGCGACCGCAAGACCGATCGCCTTGAACAAAGCAGTATCAGGCGCGAAAAAGCCGATGCACTCCGCTGCGATGGCCAGGCCCAAAGCCCAGATTAGCCTAGACCCACCCTCACTTCCACTGTGCTCATCATGGGCATTGTGTTCGCTTGGTGTTTTGGTCTGCGTTGCAAGCAGAGGTTGGGGATCAAACCCCGCTTTGCGAATGGCTTGCAGTGCCTGGCGCAACGCCTGCTCCGTGGCCTGGATGTCCAGCGTCCGAGCGCTCAGTTGAAACCTCAGTGCCCTGATGCCGGGGATGGCATCCACAGCGCGGCGGATTTCCGCTTCCTCTGAGGAACAGTCCATAGAGGCGATGTGGAACATGGTCCACCCAGCGTCCGGGGGTTTGGGCGAGATCGCCGCCGCAGTGGATGCCCCTGCGCATCCGCAACTGTGATTCTCGCAAGCTGAGGGGCTGGTGTTTTCGGGCGATGTGGTTCGGGGCGTGGTCATGACCGTATTTGAAACCCTGAAGTAGGTACAGAGTCAAGCGGTAATATGGCCGTATCTGCTTGCCAACAGGAACCCGCCATGAAAATAGGTGACTTGTCAGCCCAGTCTGGCACCCCTGTGGAAACGATTCGCTTCTACGAGCGCGAGGGCCTGCTTCCAAAGCCTTCACGCACCATCAGCAACTACCGGATCTATGAAGGGCCCCACGTCGAACGTCTAGCCTTTATTCGCCACTGTCGATCACTGGACATGGCCCTGGATGAAATTCGGGCTCTGCTGGCGCTCCAGGCAGCCCCCAACGAGAGTTGTGAGGCCGTGAACAACGTGCTGGATGAGCACATCGAACACGTGGCCCAACGGATTCGAGAGCTGACCGCCTTGAAAAAACAACTGGTGGCACTGCGGGGGCAATGTGCTCAGGCAAAAGATGTCGCGCATTGCGGCATCTTGAGTGGACTTGGCCAGGGGGAGACTCTTGAGCAGCAGACAGCTCGACAACATGTCTCAGCAAGCCACGGCAAACGCCGTTGATCGACACCCGTTGATCATCTGACCAATGTTAATCTCAACCTTGGAAGGACTCAAGACGGTGGTCATCGGAGCCCATATGGCCGAGGTTCGCTCAATGACTCCTGGAAGTCACTGTCTCTGGCAACGCGGGCATCTCTTCGCCACTCCACCAGAGCCAGGATGAAACACCGGACGTCCGCAAGACGCGTTCTTTTTCCGCCCGATCCTTCGGGGGCATGAATGCGCTGATGACATGCAAAGGCAGCGGCAATGGTCCCGCGTCCAAGAGCAACGCATTGGGAAACGCAGCGGCGCTCCTGGCGTCGTAACGCAGCGGTTTGACAAAGCGCCTGCCCTGAGCCACGAGTTCATGCACCAGAGGCAGTTCATGCACACCCTCCACCGGGATCCAGTGCTCGCTGGTCAACATCAAACTGGCCGCATCAATTTCATAGGTGTGCTCACGGCGAGCGCGGATCAGTACCGCCAGCACCAAACGTACCTTGTATCCGCTGTCGGCGTCACGGGCTTCAAACAATGGCGCGAAGACCCGCTCAATGCGCTCCCAGGTCTTGGTGCCCACCAGCAGGGGGGCATCGGGCATGTGCTTGATCCAAACACGCCGACCCAGGGCCGTTACCTCGCTGACCTTGAACTCTCCGATGACCACCGCCAGAGGGCTTTGCCCTTCATGCGGATGCAAGACCGCCAGCTTGTTGCGACGGCGCTGAGCTACCTCGAATTTGCTGGCTTCGCTGAAGGGCTCGGGCACGTACAAACGCTCGCTCAACCCAGCACCCTTGACCATCACGTCCTCGGCCGCATTCATCAGGTATTTGTGCAGGACACCTTGATTGCGCTTGCCCTCCATGGCCGGGCTCCATCGGTTGAAGCCTGCCCGCTCGAACAGGAAGTGCATCAGGGCATGCAGGCTCATGCGCCGCCTGGGTGCTTCCACCTCGTTCACGTCATGCGTTTCACCTCTTACCAAGCTACGCCCCACCATGCGAACCCACGGAAAGTCCACACGCAGTTGAATCTGCCCAGGCACCATCTCCAGAACAGCCTCGCCCACCAATTCGCCCAGACCTGATTGTTGCCACTCTGGCTCGAAGGATGGGCACGATGGGTGATGTCGACACCCGGTTTCCGGCATGCGCTTGACAACGAACTGACGGTGCCGCGCCACGTACATCTCCACACCACCAGGAACACACAGACATCGGGGACGTTCGGGGGTCTCGTACACGTGTGCCAGCAGATCCTGCATGTCTGGCGCGCTTGCATCCACCACCCGCCCTTTGATGGAAAAGCGCTGACTGTCGCCTTCAGCGCTTTGACGGGTGGGCATGGTGTTCACACCAGCTCATCGAGCAGTTGCTCGATGGTCGGCTTGTGGCGAGCCAGCAGTTCGCGCACCGCACTGCGTTCGCTGATGCCCAGGATCAGGCCGACATCGTCCTCATCAGCGCCACGCTCATAGAGGCGTGCCACGACGGTGCGACGCACAGACAGCGCCGTCACGCCTTTCATCTCGGCATAGCGAAACAGCTTGCGATAGGTCTCCAGGATCGGTCGACACAAGAACCGTCGCTGACCAGGCGCACCATAGGGTGTGATCTTGAACCCCTCTCCTGCTGTAGACAGGAACAAGCGGCTATCTGGATCAAGCCCTCTGTAAGCACCATCCCGTCCCAAGCCCAGCCCGAGCCTCAGGCGCTCTTCCAAGTAGTTTGAAAGCGATTCGTCCAGCCTCGTGCTGGCGAAGTGCAATGGGCGGGCCTTTCCAGTGATGGCCACCTCGGCACGCATTTGAGAGTGGCGCCGAACGCTGCCATCGGAGCTCAGGTAGTCCCTCACTTCGAGGCGGGCGATTTCCAGGGGACGTGCGCCCGTGGCAAACAGGAGATAGAACAGCGACAGGTCATGCCATGGCCGACTGCTGCGCCCCTTGATGCGCTTGCCTGCCTGGATGATTTCGTCCATGGAGACGATGCGGCTGGAACGATGCTCGACGGGCCGTCTCGGATCGAAGTCCACCAGGGCCGTCAGGATGGCATCGCGGTGCAGGCGCAAGCGTCTGACGAATGCTGCGCCATCTTCATTCAAGCCATCGATGTCGGCCACTTGGCTCAACTGCACCGCAATGGCTTTGATGCGCCGCTCAACCGCCGTGCGTGACACGCCAAACCGCGCGGCCACGGTCTCATAGGTGTCGCCATCGATGACCTCCTTGAGCATCCGGATCGATTGGGCAACGGTGCTCCCGTCTGGTTCCAGTTCTGGTGCGCATGACATGACCCTCTCCCTGCTTTGTTTACTTGTCCTCACGCTGCCAAAGCGCCTTCATGCTCAACCCTGGTCGCAATTTTCACCAGTCGAAATCGCCGGTGAAGGCGGGGGGTTTCGGCATCAGGCAGATCTGCTTTGGCGTGGACAAAAGCCACGTGAAAACACCCAGAAGCAAGCAAGTTCCGTGGCACCGCCCCGCATGGGCTGCGGAACACTTCACATGCATTGGCGTGTGCCCAGGCCCCTGCGCGCTCGATATCGGGGCAAGGCATGCCAAGCAAGGTGCATGGCATGAGAGCGGACTTTGCAAGCGTGAACATCGGCTTCAGCAAGGGGCGTCAGGCACGGCTACTCTGTTCAGCGATCCATTGCCTGATGTCCTCCACCCGCCAGACGGTCACGCGCACCGACAGCTTGACGGGTTCAGGAAAGGTGCGCGTCTGCACGCGCCGCCACAGTGTGGACTTGGAGATGGGAACAAATTGCAGAACCTGTGCCTGTCGGAGAAAGCCAACTTGCGGCAATGATGGCGCCGCAACAGCATGGACAGGCGCCGCGGGCACGACAACGGCACCCCGGTTGGGTTTAGGCATGATCTGGCCTCTTCACGGCGAATGCCGATGGAAGACATGACCTGCTCTGTAGCGGCGGCGCTAGGTCAGGGTTTGCGCATGCCGATAGGGACGCACGACTCCGGCATCACATCGGCGGCGTCCCGGTCGCACGGTGTGGTTGTGAGCAACTCCAAGTACATCGTGCCTCGTCAACGGGCTGGCTCAGCGCAACGTGGACAGGCACAGGCAGGCAGGTATCGACTGCGACGGTGGCGCAACATGCGTCCCGATGTCACCTTAGCGGACGACATGGGACGCCTCAAGGCAAGAACGGCTTGTGCTCCTCGAAATCGTCCGTGAAGTTGGCCCCTTGCGCGTGGCGCTTGCCAGCATCAACCAGGTCGCGTTGAGTAGCTACTTGACGACAACAGCAGCAACCACAGGCTCCATGGTGTCCGTGGCTGACGAAACACTTGCATCATCGCCGGTCGCTTCCAGCTCCTGAGCAAGCACACCAGATGCTTGAACATTTGCTGCTGGGGCTGGCACAGACTCGGGACCGCCCTCACCCCGTTCACCCATGGCATTCATGCGGCGCCTCAGGCCAGTGGCCAGATTGCGAGCCCCGTTGGCCACGTCGCGTACCTGACGCTTGAGGCTGGCGCGCTGGATGTCCACCGCCTGCGCAGTGATCACTTCATGGATCTCCAGCGTCTGGAGCAGTGGCATCAACTGGTCCAGCTTACCCAGGACCTCCAGGAAGCGACGCCCAAACGACGACAGCACACTGACGTCCACCGCCAGGGCCACGGTGTCATACGTCGCCACACTGGTGATGCCATGGGCCTTGAACAAGGCCTCTGCGCCATCGATGGCGCTGTTCAGGCTCTCGTTGACCGCGTCAAGCTTCGCCCGAACGCTGGCCTCCACCTTGACGATGTCATCGTGATCCAGCCGCGTGCGTGCGATCACCGAGATGAAGTGCATGTTGAGCTGCAGCGTGTTGAACAAGCGAACAAAGAAGCGCTTGCCCTCTGCGCTGGTGAAGCGCGTGGGCATCTTCACACTGGCCGCTTCGATGCGCCTGAAATCTGCTTTGCTTTCTTTGGCCAGGATCCGGTCGTTGACCCCGCCCTGGTCCATCTTGACGATCTGGTGAATATCAGACATGTCGCGCTCCCGTGACTGGCGTGCTCGCCACCATCTTGCGAACCGCGTTCATGCATCACCACCGGGAATCATCGGCAATTAAAGGCCCTTTCGGCATCAGCCCCCGTTTTGGCATGGAACCATCTTGACCATCCTCATGGCAAGGCACTACCTTGCTGACATGCGGCAGCTGGCCCTGCATTCAAACAAGGCAAGCCCTGGAGTTCACATCAAACCCTTGACGGTCACCACCGTTCCGATGCCATCGAAGCGACTTTCGTGGTGAGTGCACGACCGCACTGACGCGGCATGCGCGCCCTCACCCAGAAAGCCTTCTTCGATCGGTAGCTGGCACACCGATCCGAACGGGCTCACCACCCGATCAAGCCAGCCCTGGAGTCTTTTCATCGCCATCGGCAGTGCGTCATAACACCTTGCCGACTGTTCATCACCCTGTGGGGCATTGCCCCACCCGTGGTGCGCCGTGCCTCCCAATTTCACATGGAGGCCACGATGCTGCACACGAGCACATCCCTGGTTCACCCCCCAGCTGCCTTGAATGGCTTCATGGGGGCGACGCAGTCCGTTTTTCCGGATCAACCGCCAGACCCACAGTCGCTGGACGATCCGACCGAACGCATCGACTGGAGCGAGGAGGACATCGTCTTCTTGCACTGGCGCTTGCTGCAGGAGATCAACCAGTTGTCTGACCCGACCACGCCGTTGGAAGACAAGTTCGACACCCTGCGCTGGGTGTTCACCGAGCGAGAAAAGGACCAACAGCCCTTCTCATTCGTGAACTGCCTGCGTGTTGTGGGCTGCAGCCCGCTGTCGCCCATCGCGTACTGTGGCCTTGTGGATGCGCAAGACATCCGCGACCACATCCGCAACAAGCTCAAAGCCTGGCTGTCTGAATCGCTTGAGCGCTATCCCCAGTGGGTTCGAGATGCCATCGCCAGCAACCCCCATTGGGTTGAAGCGCGCCTGGCCAGGAATCCCCAATGGATCAATGAACAGCTCAAGCAGATGTCCGAGCAGGGCGATCTGTTCACCTGATCCCAACCGCCTCAAAACAGGGCCGAGGCCAGATCTGTCCGATCAGCCCTGGCCCTCAACTCACACATGGAGTGCCATATGCACAAACAAGCCCATGCCCACGGCCACCGCATTCCGATGCTGATGGTCGATGAGCCCCAGGACATCGAGTTCCTGGTCAAGGAAAGTGAAGTCCTGACGGGCCAGGCTGGCCGCATCTTTGTCATCGCCGGTGCCGACTGGCTGACCTACCGCGTGCTGTGGAGCCAGGCAGGTTTCAAGGTCGAACGCCTGGACGACAAAGGCCAGGTCTTGCACACGCAGCACCAACTGCCCTGGGAGTTCGTCGAGCACAGCGTGATCGAAGCACTGCAGGCGGGCCAGTTGTTCACCCCATCGGTTCGCCATCGCGGCTGACCGCTGCTCTATCCCCTGGAGGACATGTCATCAACACGGAGTTAATCATGAACAACCCCGAGTACGAAGCTCGCATTGAAGACGTCAAACGCCGGGCCCACGGTCGCTGGACCGAAATCCTGGGCAGCCTGGGCGTTGGCGAACAGATCCTCAAGAAACGGAACCTGCCTTGCCCGCTTTGTGGCGGCACCGACCGGTTTCAGTACACCGACAAATTCGGTGAAGGCAACTACCACTGTCGCGCCTGTGGCGCGGGAGGTGGCTTCAAGCTGCTGCAGGCCGTCACAGGCCTGGATTTCAACACCGCGCTCAAGGAAGTCGAGCGCGTGGTGGGCACCTCGCGCCCTGCCCCGCATGTGGCGTCACCGGAGCCGTCTGCCGAGCGCATGAAGGCTCTGGCCAAGCGACTCTGGGAGGAAGCCACGCCCGTGACACCCGGTGATGAGGTGGACCGCTACCTGTCCGGTCGGCGGCTCGCCTTGGCCCACTACCCCAAGGTGCTGCGCCTGCATCCAGCGCTGGGCTATTACGAGAAGGATCCGACCTCGGGCAAGTCGCGCAAAGTGGCCGAATACGCCGCCATGCTGGCTTGCATCCAGGGTGCCGATGGTCACGCAGTCACGCTGCACCGCACGTATCTGAAGGATGGCCGCAAGGCCAATGTGAGCGAGGCCAAAAAGGTTCTCTCCTCGGGTATCAATGGTGCTTCCGTGCGCTTGTTCGAACCCGAGCACGAACTGGCCATTGCCGAGGGCATCGAGACCGCCATGGCGGTGCACCTGGCCACCGGCAAACCCGTGTGGGCAGGACTCAACGCCGGGAACCTGGAAAAGCTGTGGCTGCCCGACTCGGTGCAGAGCATCTGCATCTATGCCGATAACGATGCCCAAGCGGACTTTGACGGCCAGATGTTTGCCTTTGCCCTGGCTCGGCGGCTGAAGAAGCAGGAGCACCAGAGCGGCCCCCGGCAAGTGCGGGTGCTCTTGCCCAAGACCCCGGGCACCGACTGGGCCGATGTGTGGCTGGCCAAGGCGGAGCACGCCTCCCGAACCACGTAAGTCATGTATCCCCACTGGTAGCTGTCAAACCAGGCCAAGCCACATGGCAAGGCAAAGACAGCCCTGGCGTTTTGCATGAGTGATTTGTGAATCGGGCGCGATCCCTGGCCAGTGGTCAGTGCGCGCCCTGCGTGGATGGGTCAGAGCCCATCCGTCATCAACCCTGGCGGGGATGTGCATCCCCGCATGTGGGCCATGCCGTCTCCGCCATTTCTTTCCCGAACAGGAGCTTGATATGAGAAGCGGACGTTCCCTGGTGAGCCTGGCCCATGAACTTGAGCGCCAACTGCAATCCAAGAAGGACCTGGTGGTCCCCTCGTCGCTGCTGCGGCACGATACCGACGACACAGGCGAGACCCGTCTCGTCATTGGCGAAGGCGGGGCCTCGACGCCCTATGGCGTCATGCCTCTGGCGCGCCGCCAGTTGGCTGACAAGTTGAAAATTCCCTACGCCTACTTTGAGCGCATGCGCTCCGAACAGCCGGTCTTGCTGGACCGCAACGTGAACACCTGGCTGCAAAGCGACGATGACCGTCGCATGATCCGCACGCTCGATGGCAACGTCCGAGCCGTGCTGTCAGACCGCTACCGTCGCCTGGACAACTACGATCTGGCCGAGAGCGTGCTGCCCATCCTGCAGCAGTTGCCTGATGTGCGCTTCGAATCGGTGGAACTCACCGACACGCGGATGTACATCAAGTGCATCACGCCACAGTTAAAAGTCGAGATGGCGCCTGGCGACGTCGTACAGGCTGGCGTGGTCATCTCCAACTCGGAGGTGGGACAAGGCACGCTGTCGGTTCAGCCCTTGCTGTACCGACTGGTGTGCCGCAATGGCCTGATTGCTTCAGACCGCTCCTTGCGCAAAACCCACGTCGGGCGAGCGCTCGGGTCCGATGAAAGCATCATGGTCTTCAAGGACGACACCTTGCAGGCCGACGACAAAGCCTTCTTCCTGAAGGTTCGCGACGTGGTGCAAGCGGCCGTGTCTGAGGCAACGTTCATGCAGGCTGCGCAGAAGATGCAAAAGACCTTGCAGATCCACCTGGTCGGCAACCCCGTCAAGACGGTGGAAGTGCTGGCTCAGCGCTATACCTTGAACGATGTCGAGCGCGCCGGGGTGCTGCGCCACCTGATCGCCGAAGGTGATCTATCGGGGTATGGCCTGGTGAATGCCGTCACGCACTTCTCCCAGGAAGTTGAGGACTACGACCGTGCCACCGAGTTTGAAGCCCTGGGCGGGAAATTGATCGAACTGTCAGTCAAGGAATGGAAGGAGTTGGCACAAGCCATCTGATCTCGGATCACAGTGATTCACCACCAGGGCCTTGGCTCTGGTGGTTTTTTAATTCCACGCTCAAGTTCCAGGCATGACGCTCATTGAGGGTGACAAATGCGGCAGGCAATGCGGGCTGTTGTCGATGGCAAACACGCCATCCCCCCGCACTCGGGCATTGATTCCATGGCGTGGTCATGAATATGCTGAGCCGACCCGTCACTCCACACACACAACACCAAAGCAGTCATACCTCGCCGCAATACCTGGCCCATCTCGACTCGCATCTGGGCACACCAACAGGAGAAGACCATGAGCAGCATCCAGTTCACCGATGTGCAGTTGACCAATTTGTACCTGTTGCAGGCCATCAGGCTGGGCATTGCGCAAGATCGGGTATCGACATGCTGTAAGTTCGGGTTGGATGCCGCCCAAGCAGATTTCCTTGGTGCAATGAGCCAGGAACAGTTGTGGGCATTCGTCGATCAGATCGGCCAAAGCACCCTCTTCCCTCCACGCCAGGATTTGCTTGCCTTGCTCAAGGCCCCCGCGCCGCTTCAGGCATCGCTGGCTGCTGTTCATGCGCCAAGGCCACGGCAACTCGCGCCCATGGTGCCCGCAAGCACGTCGTGACCGGAGGGGACCATGATGTCAACGCGTGCTGACCGCCAGTTGTGCGCCATACGCCTGGCGCAAGACTGCGCTCAACTGGGTGCCCGGGTGCGCACCATCCATCACCTCACAGGGCTCAACCCTCGGGACGTACAGAGGCTGTTCTTCAACGACCCACAAGCGATCCCACGCGGTCGCCCGCCTAATTCCCTGGAGTGGTATCACGGCGCCAACCTCATCGCGAGGGCAGAATCCTCGATCTTCATGTCGATGTACCGCCGCCTGCGCAACACTGGCTTCGGCGCCGCAGAGACGCTGGTCAGCGCCTACCGCGGATACCAAGCCGTCTGCCAATGCCCGCACCGCTGTTGGCGCCGACCGAAAACTGAGCCACTTATGAGGGGTGTGCCGATCTAAAACTGAGCCAGGTGTTCAACCTACTCTGCTGCTTTTTGATGCAGCGG
>NZ_JAIZVX010000234.1 GCF_021768455.1 Aquabacterium sp.
AAGTCGCGCAGTTGATCGACGACGCCGTGCGCCTGGCCGGCTGCCTGCCGGTGGTCGTGCCCGCGGCCCACCCCGATGAACTGGCCGACTGGCTGGACATCGCCGACGGCATCCTGCTGACCGGCTCGCCCTCCAACGTGCACCCCAGTCACTTCAACGAGGCCGTTCACGACCCCAGCCTGCCGCTGGACCCCACCCGAGACCTCTGGACCCTGCCCCTGATCCGTGAGGCCGTGGCCCGCGGCCTGCCCCTGCTGGCCATCTGCCGCGGCTTCCAGGAAACCAATGTGGCCCTGGGTGGCAGCCTGCACCAGGCCGTGCACGAGCAGGATGGCCTGGCCGACCACCGCGCCCCGTCTGACGACCAGCCCGTGGCCGTGCAGTACGGCCTCGCGCACCCCGTGCAGGTGCAGCCAGGCGGCCTGCTGGCCTCCCTGCTCGACACCGACCGGCCCGAAGTCAACAGCCTGCATGGCCAGGGCATCAAGCGCCTGGCCGAGGGCCTGCGCATCGAGGCCACCGCGCCCGATGGCCTGGTCGAAGCCTTCTCCGTGCCGCAAAGCAAGGGCTTCAGCCTCTGCGTGCAATGGCACCCCGAATGGCAGGCGGCCTCCAACCCGGTCTCCATGGCCATCCTCCAGGCCTTCGGTGCAGCCTGCCTCGCCTGGCGCGACCTGCACCGCCCACCGGGACGCTGAACGGGCCAGGCTCACCGCCCTTGGCCCCCTTTCGATCGCCGACCGACCACGGGCCGCCCCATTGCACCCGTGCCCGGCCCTCGTGCGCCCCCACCACGGCGGGGAAGCGTGCGGCCGTTCACCCGTCCCCCTCATGAGTTCATCCAACACCCCCAGCACGGCCACCACCAACCAGTCCTTTGCCGAACTGGAACAGTGGTTCATCGAACAGCGTGTCACCGAGGTCGAGTGCCTCGTGCCCGACCTCACCGGCGTGGCCCGCGGCAAGATCCTGCCGCGCGACCGCTTCACCGAAGACCGCGGCATGCGCCTGCCCGAAATCGTCGTGGCCATGGGCGTGACCGGCGAACAGCCCGAATCCGGCCCGTACTACGACGTGATCAGCGCCACCGACCACGACATGCACCTGCGGGCCGATCCCAGCACCGCCCGCATCGTGCCCTGGGCCACCGACCCCACAGCCCAGGTCATCCACGACTGCTACGACCGCGACGGCAAGCTCATCCCCTTTGCGCCGCGCTCCGTGCTCAAGCGCGTGTGCGACCTGTTTGACGCCAAGGGCTGGTCGCCCGTGGTGGCGCCCGAGCTGGAGTTCTACCTGGTCGAGCGCAACCTCGACCCCGACCTGCCCCTGAAGCCGCCCAAGGGCCGCAGCGGTCGCGCCGAAACCTCGCGCCAGGCCTACTCCATCGACGCGGTCAACGAGTTCGACCCGCTGTTCGAAGACATCTACGCCTACTGCGAGGCCATGAAGCTCAACGTGGACACCCTGATCCACGAAATCGGCGCCGGTCAGATGGAGATCAACTTCTTCCACGACCACCCGCTGCAGCTGGCCGACGAGGTCTTCTTCTTCAAGCGCACCGTGCGCGAGGCCGCCCTGCGCCACGACATGTACGCCACCTTCATGGCCAAGCCCATCGCCAACGAGCCGGGCAGCGCCATGCACGTGCACCAGAGCGTGGTGCACAAGCACAGCGGCCAGAACCTCTTCAGCAACCCCGATGGCTCGCCCTCCAAAGAGTTCTTCTGGTACATCGGCGGCCTGCAACGCTACATCCCCTCGGCCATGGCCCTGCTCGCACCCTATGTGAACAGCTACCGCCGCCTCTCGCGCCACACGGCCGCGCCCATCAACATCCAGTGGGGCACCGACAACCGCACCGTGGGCTTCCGCTCGCCGGTGGCACCCCCGGCCGCACGCCGCATCGAGAACCGCGTGATCGGCGCCGACGCCAACCCCTACGTCGCCCTGGCCGCCACCCTGGCCTGCGGCTACCTTGGCATCCAGAAGCAGATCGAGCCCTCGCCGGAATGCAAGGGCGACGCCTACCTGGGCGACTATGGCCTGCCCCGCAGCCTGGGCGAAGCCGTGAACATGCTGCGCAACGAGGCCGACCTGGCCGAGGTGCTGGGCGACGAGTTCATCACCGTCTACGCCGAGGTGAAGGAAACCGAGTACGCCGAGTTCATGAAGGTGATCTCGCCCTGGGAGCGCGAGCACCTGCTGCTGCACGTGTGAGGCGTCCATGAGCACCGCATCCACGCCCTCCCCCACCTCGGCCAACTCGGCCGCTTCGCTGGATTGGGCCGACCGCGCCGCCAGCCTGCGCTTTGATGGCCGCGTCCTGATCGAAGGCCAGCGCCGGGCAACGGCCAGCGGCGAGACCTTCGCCAAATGCTCGCCCGTTCACGGACGCCTGCTGGGCCCCGTGGCCCGAGGGCAGGCCGCCGACGTGGACGCCGCCGTGCGCAGCGCCCGTGCCGCCTTCGAGGACCGCCGCTGGGCCGGCCAGCCCCCTGCGGCCCGCAAGCGTGTGCTGCAGCGCTGGGCCGAGCTGATCCTCGCCCACCGCGACGAGCTGGCCCTGCTGGAAACGCTGGACATGGGCAAGCCCATCCAGCACAGCCTGGGTGTGGACGTGCCCGCCGCCGCCCGCTGCATCGCCTGGTATGGCGAGGCCATCGACAAGGTCTACGACGAGGTCGCGCCCACCGGCCCGCAGGCCCTGGCCCTGATCACGCGCGAAGCCATGGGCGTGATCGGCGCCATCGTGCCCTGGAACTACCCGATGATCATGGCCTCGTGGAAGCTGGGCCCGGCCCTGGCCACGGGCAACAGCGTGGTGCTCAAGCCCTCTGAAAAATCGCCCTACACGGCGCTGCGCCTGGCCGAACTCGCACTCGAAGCGGGCCTGCCGCCCGGCGTGCTCAACGTGGTGCCCGGCTACGGCCACGAGGCTGGCGAGGCGCTGGCTTTGCACATGGACGTCGATGCCATCGGCTTCACGGGCTCGACCCGCGTGGGCCGCCGCATGCTGGGCTGTGCGGCCGAATCCAACCTCAAGCGCGTCCACAACGAGCTGGGCGGCAAGTCGGCCTTCCTCATCTTCCCCGACACGACCGACCTCGAACGCGCCGCCCGCACCGCCGCCAGCAGCGTGTTCTTCAACCAGGGCGAGTCGTGCAACGCCCCCACCCGCGTGCTGGTCCAGCAAGACCTGATGACCGAGGTGCTGGCCGTGATGCGGGACGAGGCCCAGGCCTGGCAAGCCGGTGACCCGCTGAACAAGGCCACCCGGCTGGGTGCCGTGGTCGACGAGGCCCAGCTGCGCACCGTGCTGCGCTACGTCGACCAGGGGCAGGCCGAAGGCGCACAGCTCGTGTGCGGTGGACAGCAGGCCCGCGCCGACACCGGCGGTCACTACGTGCAGCCCACCGTGTTCGCCCAGGTGGCCAACCACATGGCCATCGCCCGCGAAGAAATCTTTGGGCCGGTGATCAGCGTGATCCCCTTTGCCGACGAGGCCGAGGCCATCGCCATCGCCAACGACAGCCCCTACGGCCTGCAGGCCAGCGTCTGGAGCGGCCAGCTCGACCGCGCCCACCGCGTCTCGCGCGCCCTGAGAGCCGGCACCGTGCACGTCAACCAGTACGATGAAGACGACATCACCGTGCCCTTCGGCGGTGTCAAGCAATCCGGCAATGGCCGCGACAAATCCCTGCACGCCTTCGACAAGTACACCGAACT
>NZ_JAIZVX010000016.1 GCF_021768455.1 Aquabacterium sp.
GCCCCGCGCCCGCCCCAGGCCCGCCAGGGCGCGCAGGACCGTGGTCTTGCCGCAGCCCGATGGCCCAAACAGCACCGTGACGCCCTTGCCGGGCAGTTGCAGGTCCACGTCGAGCTCAAACCCGGGGTGAGCCAGGCTCAGGCGGGCGTGGATGGCGCCAGGCAGCCCCACAGCCATGGCCTGCACGGCCCGATCCGAACGGCCCCTCAGGGCTTGCCAGGGTGCCATCCAGTCAGGCATGGTGTGCCCCCCTGGCCGACATGGGCCCGCGGCCGGAGACAAGGTAGAGCAACCACATCACTGCAAATCCAAAGGCCACCATGCCCGCGGCAAGCCACTGCGCCTCGTTCACTTCATTGGCCTCCACATGGCCGTACAGGGCGATGGACAACACCCGGGTCGCGCCAGGGATGTTGCCGCCAATCATCAGCACCACGCCGAACTCGCCCACCGTGTGGGCGAAACCCAGCACCGCGGCGGTGAGGAAGCCCGGTTTGGCCAGCGGCAGGGCGACGGTGACGAAACGGTCCCAGGGACCGGCGCGCAAGGTGGCGGCCACCTCCAGCGGACGCGGGCCCAGGGCCTCGAAAGCCTGCGTCAGCGGCTGCACCACAAAGGGCAGCGAATGCAGCACCGAGGCCACGACCAGCCCCTTGAAGGTGAAGGGCAGCAGCCCCCAGCCCAGGCTCTGCGTGAACTGGCCCACCAGGCCATTCGGCCCCATGAGCAGCAGCAGGTAAAAGCCGATGACCGTGGGTGGCAGCACCAGCGGCAAGGCCACGACCGCGGCCACCGGCCCTTTCCAGGCCGAGCGCGTGTGGGCCAGCCACCAGGCCACCGGCGTGCCCAGCACCAACAGGATCAGGGTGGTGAGCGAGGCCAGTTCGGCGGTCAGCACCAGTGCCTGCACGTCTTCGGCTTGCAGGGGCATCGCTCAGAGCCCGTAGCCGTAGGACTTGATCACCGCCTTGGCTGCATCCCCACGCAGGTAGGCCATCAGGGCCTTGGCGGCGGGATTGGCGGCCCCTTTGCTCAGCAAGACCGCATCCTGCTGGATGGGTGTGTACAGCTTGGGCGGCACCAGCCAGTAGGAGCCGACCACGGGCTTGTCAGGCGGGGCCACCTGCGCCAGGGCCACAAAGCCCAGTTCGGCATTGCCCGTGGCCACGAACTGCTGGGCCTGGGCAATGTTGTCGCCCTGCACGATCTTGGGCGCCACCGCCTCGTACAGTCCAAGGGCCTTCAGCGTCTCGACGCCCGCCGCACCATAGGGCGCCACCTTGGGGTTGGCCAAGGCCAGGTGCTCGAAGCTGCCCTTCTTCAGCACGGCGCCCTGGTCATCGACCAGGCCGGGCTTGGCGCTCCACAGCACCAGCTTGCCGATGGCGTAGGTGAAGGCCTCGCCTTTCACGCCCAGCCCTTCTGCGATCAGCTTTTGGGGTGTTTCGTCGTCGGCCGCGATCAGCACCTCGAACGGTGCCCCCTGCTGGATCTGCGTGTAGAACTTGCCGGTCGAGCCCGTGGCCACCACGGCCTTGTGGCCGGTCTGGGCTGCGAATTCGGCCGCGATCTTCTGGAAGGGCCCGGCAAAGTTGGCCGCCACCGCCACCTGAACCTCACCGGCCAGGGCAGCCATCGAGGGCAAGACGCCCAGAGCTGAGACCAGACAGGCCAGCACCCCACGCCGACGCAAGACACCCCACGACAAAACCGACATTTCGCACACTCCTGTTGAGACAAAACGATCAAACATCACAAGGCTTTGCTCCCCCCGACAAAGGGCGAGCCGCCCTCACCCCAGCACAGACAAGATCACGCTGGATGACTTGAACACCGCACAAGCCCGGGCACCGACACTGAGCCCCAAGGCTGTGACCGATTCCTGCGTCACCACCGAGGTGACCGACTTGCCTCCGCCCAGGTCGAGCGTGACCTCGGTGTTCACCGGCCCGTCCAGCACCCGCGACACCGTGCCCCAGAGCTGGTTGCGCGCACTGGTTCGCAGGCGCTCGTCGGTCAAGAGCAGCACCGCCGGGGCCTTGATCAGGGCCACCACCTCGGTACCGATGGCCATGCCCAGGGATTCGGCCGACTCGCGGGTGATGACGGCCACCAGCTCCTGTCTGCCATCCAGCCGCAGGAAGACCTCGTAATCGACCTCACCGGCGCGCAGGCCACTGACGGTGCAGGCAAACTGGTTGCGCGCGCTCGTGCGCATGGCCATGCGCCGCATGAGCTGCTGCACGCCCCGCACATTGCCCTGCTCGACCTCACCCCAGCGGGCCGTGAGCCGGTCCAGCGCCGCCTGGTATTCGGCCTCCATGGCGCGGTAGAGGGCCACGACTTTCTGACCCTGCTCGGTGAGCACCGTGCCACCGCCGTGTTTGCCACCGGTGGTGCGGGCAACCAGGGGCGCTTCGGACAGGTTGTTCATCGCGTCCACAGCGTCCCAGGCGGCCTTGTAGGACAAGGGCACGTGTTTTGCTGCCTGGGAAATCGACCCGTGCCGGGCAATGGCCTCCAGCAGCCGGATGCGGGTGTCGCCCAGGAAGGCGCCCATTTCGGTGGACACCTCCAGCTTGCCCGTCAGGCGGGGGCCGCTCACCCCTTGGGTCTGCAACGCCGACATCGGTCCATCTCCCACTAGACTGGGGCCACACCACGCGCCCCTTGTATACGCAGAACCATAGCGCAAATGCCGTGCCAGCGCGTCGCGCCCGAGGAATCCCCATGAACATCAGCGCCCGCAACACCTTTGAAGGCCAGGTCGTCGCCATCCGCCTGGGCACCATCAACGCCGAGGTCGAAGTCGCCCTTGCCGGAGGCCAGACCCTCGTGGCCATCGTCACCGCCGACAGCGTCAGCCGCCTGGGCCTGAAGGTGGGTGGCACGGTCACCTCGGTCATCAAGGCCAGCGACGTGCTGCTGGCCACATCCGCCTGAGCCGCTCACCCGCTCAACGCGGCATGCGCTCGCTGAGCGAATAGAAACTGTACGACGTAGGCCGCTCAGCCTGGCTGAGGATCTCGCGGTGAATCACCCATCGGCCATCGCGCAGCAGCCAGGCGGTCAGGTCCTCGCAGTAGGACAAGCGACGGTCCGGCTCGCCGGGCTGCACCTCCTGGCGCGAGATCACGAAGCGGTAGCGGCAGTAACAGGGCTGGTCGTCCTCGTTGTAACCCATCCAGCGCTCCGCCCCCACATCGTGGTCACGGTGCACCTGGACCCACAAGGGCCCCACCACTTGGTCCTTCCAGTTGGGCGGCAGGCGGGCCTGCCAGTCCATCTCGTGGGCCAGGTGCGTGGCCCGCTTGGCCTTGCGGGCTCGCCCATCGTTATAGCCAGATATATACAGCGTATGGTGCATGCGCATCTCTCCATCCATCGCGGAGCGACAAAAAAACGGAGGGCTTCAGGCCCTCCGCCTCAGGGGATCAGACCGTGGCCGCGCCGTGCGTGTAGCACTTCTTGGGGCAGATCTTCGAGCAGGCAGTACAGCCGATGCACATCTCCTGATGGGCGATCGTCATGACCTTCTTTTCGTACTCTTCGTCATCGTCCTCGTCGTCCGAGACCTTGACGCGCTCGCCCTCGTCATTGAGGCCGACCAGCTCCAGCACACCACGCGGACAGACCTTGAAGCAGCGGCCACAGCCAATGCAGGTGTCTTCGTTGATGTTCTGAACGAACTTGGGTTCCCAGGTCTCGCCACTGGGCAGGGTGACGGAAAACGTGCTCATCTCACCCTCTCCTTCAGGCGGCGGCCGCGGCGGCCTTGCGGGCTTCCATCAAGGCGGCATGCGTGTCATGGGCGCGCTGGGCCACCTCCAGGATCTTCTCCCAGTTGGTGGGCAGCTCTTCCGACAGGTCGTGCAGGTCCATCTTGGCCTGCGTGGCCTGGGCGTTCAGCTTCTTGAGCTTGGCTTTGAGTTCGTCGGCGTCCATCTCAGGCTCCGTAGTTCGCGACTTCGGGGTACTGGCGCACCATGGCCACCCCTTCATTGAAGAACTTGCCGCCCTGCTCGGCCAGCTTCTGCAACGAGGCAAAGCCGAAGCGATGCACGTCGCGCAGCTGCTTGTTGAACACGACCAGGCGGCCGGCCAGCAGCACCAGGCGGCCAAAGCCTTCGTGGCTCATCTTCATCATGGGCGAGACCATGTTGCCGGTTTCGCGCTCGATGGCCACACCCACGGCGTTGTAGAACAGCTCCATGCGCCAGAGGATTTCCGGGTCCGGGTCACCGATGATGGGCAGTTCGCGGCGCTGTTCCGCCGTGAGGATGAAAGGGTCGAGCAGGGTGCGGTCGCTCTTGCCTTCCCAGGTGCCGTGGGTGTCCTGGGCGCGCAGCACCTTGACCAGCTCACGCACAAAGGGCGTGGCCATCAGTTCTTCTTCGGTGGGCGCGGCGGGCGCGTCAAGGGTGGCAGCATCAGCCATGGTTGACCTCGTCTTCGTCTTCAAAGTTGGGGGCGGTGGCGGCCTGGTCCTTCATCAGGGCCTTGCGCAACCAGGGAGGCGGGGTGCCCTTGAGCACCTCCTGCAGTTTTTCCAGGATGTCCAGGATGGCTTCGGGTTGCGGCACCTTGATCGGGTGGATCTTGGCGGCCACCACGCGGGCTGCGGCCGAACCACCGATGGCGGCCACGTACAGGATGGCGCAGTCCTTGATGGCCTCCAGCTTGGGCGCGAGCTTGTCCTCGTCGCCGTCTTCTTCGAGCTTGCCGCCGAACTCGAGGTTCTCGATGAAGGTGTAGCTGTCGGGCGTGACCTCGTAGATGGCCAGGTTCTTGGCCCAACCGAAGTGCGCGTCAACGCGTTCCTTGTCCTGGGTGCTGAAGGCGATTTTCATGGGGAGACTCCGTCCGCGGCTGTGGTGTGATTGGTGCTGAGGTCGGCGGCCTGCGGCGCGCTGGCACCGGCAGGGGCCACCTTGGGCCAAGGCAGCTCGGCCACCGCAGGCAGCGGCTGGGCCACGCGCTGGGCGGCCTCCGGCAGCGGCCAGGTGTCCGGCTCGGCATGGGGGATGTGGGCCATCATCAGGTTGGCCACCTCGAAGATGAACTGGCGTGTGCCGCGGTAGCCCACCATCACGCGGTGGGCGTTGCCGATGCGGTCGAAGATGGGGAAACCGATCCGGAAGAAAGGCTTGCCCAGGCGCTCGGCGGCCTGGCGGCCGTGCGAGTGCGTCATCATCAGGTCGCACGCCTTGGCGCCGGTCTCCAGGTCTTCCAGGTCACCCAGCAGCGCGGTCTCGGCAGGCAGCTTGTCCAACACGGCCGATTTGGTCGTGGTGATGCAGCACGTCAGCTCGGCGCCCATCTCGTGCAGGATCGAACCGGCCGCATACAGCAGGTCGGGCTCGGCACCGATGGCCACCTTCTTGTGGCCGAGGTAGAAGTGGCCGTCCAGCATGGCGTCCAGCAACTGGCTGCGCTGGCGGCGGTACTTCTGTGGCACAGGCTGGCCGCTCAACTGGCTGAGCGTCATCAGGAAGGCGTCGTTGCACTCCAGGCCAGTCAGGCGGTCGAACAGGTGGTAAGGCACACCCGTGCGCTGCTGCATCGCCTCGGCCGCATCGCGCATCTGCTCGCCAATGGCCAGCGTGGCGATGGAGCCGCCCATGCGGGCGATGTCGTCGTGCCGGCTGCCGCCCAGCGTGGTGCCACGCCAATCTGGCGGAATGTGCCCGTCCAGCGAGCCCGACACATCGGGCAGGGTGATGGCGCTCAGGCCGAAGTCATCGAGGATGGTCTTGATCTCTTCGAGGTCGCCCGGCGTGAGGTGGCTGCCCGGCAGCAGGTTGACCTGCGTGGCCACCTTCTCGGGTGCAGCTTGCTCGGGCGTCACGTCCGGCACCAGGTGCTCGATGATGCCCTTCACGGCCACGCGCCAGCCATCTTCGAACGCACCCACGTAGTCGGGCGTGGAGATGTAGACCAGGGCCGTGTCGTCCAGCTCCGGCTTGCGTTTGCGGGCCATCTGCAGGTAGCCGTCGACGTCGTCGCCCTTGGTCTCCGTGAGGCCGGTGGAGCAGATGGCAATGATGCGGGGCGCGGCGCGCTTGCGGATGTTGAGCAGGGCCGCTTCGATGTTCTCGTAGCCACCCAGGATGGTGGTCACCTCGTTCATCGCCGTGGTCTGCAGCGGGATCGCTTCCTTGAAGTGGCGCACGAACAGCACCAGGCCGAAAGAGGTGCAGCCCTGCGAGCCATGCATCACGGGCATGCAGCTGTCCAGGCCCAGGAAGGCGTAGCTGGCCCCCAGAGGCTGGCTCATCTTCAGCGGATTGACGGTGCAGGCTTTTTTGGACTCGACGGTCTTGGCCATGGTCGTGTCCCCTCAGGCGTGAGCGTGCTCGTGACCATGACCCTGGTCGTGACCGTGGCCACCACCGCCCTGCCCTTCGGCCTTGACCGGCTTCACGAAGGGATCGGCCTGCAGCATGCCGGCATCGACCTCGTCCCACGGTGCGGGGATGCGCACCTGCTGCCACACCGGGTTGTAGAGTGCCTTGTCGATCTCTTCGACCAGTTCCACCATGCCCTCGTAGCCACCGTAGGCGTGGTGGCGTTCCTGGTTGATGTCCAGCCAGGGCATGCGGGCCTTGAGCGCGATGAACTGCGAGCGGCCGCCCGAGAGCATGATGTCGGCCTTGGCGTCGCGCAGCATGGCGTACATCTCGCGCGGCGTCATGTCGTCGATCATGTGGGCGTCGTCGCCCATGATCTCCTTGATCTTTTCCTTGTCTTCCTTGGTGGACTTCTTCACCGAGGTGCCGACGATCTCCATGCCCACTTCCTGCAGGGCCGAGACCACCGACCAGCTCTTCACGCCGCCGGTGATCAGCAGCACGCGCTTGCCCTTGAGGCGCTCCTTGTACTTCTCCAGCCGCTTCCAGGCGCGGGCCTCTTCTACCTCGATCAGGCGCTCGGTGCGGTCGATCAGGTCGGCGCCGGCGCCCTGCTTCACCAGCAGGCGCGCGATCTGGCGCAGGGTGTCGCTCATGTCGCCGATGCCGTAGAAAGAGCCCTCGAAGTACGGGATCCCCCAGTTCTTCTCCATGCGCGTGGCGATGTTGATCATCGACTTGCTGCACACCATCATGTTGACCTTGGCGCGGTGGCTGCTGGCCACCTCGTGGTAGCGACCGTCGCCCGAGATGCAACTCAGGATGCGCACGCCCAGGGCATCGAGCAAGGGCTTGATCTGCCAGAGCTCACCCGACAGGTTGTACTCGCCGATGATGTTGATGTCGTAAGGCGTCGTGTATTCGGGCTCTTCGGTGCCGATGACGTAGTCCAGGATGGACTCGCCGCCCAGCTTGTTGCCCAGGTTCTTGGGGCCGGCAAAGCCCGGGCTGTTGACGGGGATCACCGGCTTGCCGAACTTCTCCGAAGCCTTCTTGCACACCGCTTCGATGTCGTCTCCGATCAGCGCCGTGACACAGGTCTGGTAGACGAAAACCGCCGGCGGGTTGTACTTCTCGATGATCTCCCGGACCGACTTGAACAGGCGCTTCTCGCCGCCATAGACGACGTCGAGCTCGTTGATGTCGGTGGTGAAGCCCGTGCGGTAGAGCTGCGAGCCAGACGAGGCGCTGTGCCGGTTGTCCCAGCTGTTGCCCTCGCAGGCGATGGGGCCGTGCACCAGATGGGCCACGTCCACGATGGGCTGCAGCGCGATCTTGGCGCCGTCGAAGGCGCAGCCCCCGGCAGCGGCGCCGGGCGACAGCTGCTTGGTGCAGCCCTTCTTGCGTTCCTTCTCGCTCTTGCCCTGGTTCTTGTCGCAACCAGGTTCGTCAAAGACTTCGGCAATCTTCTGTTTGAGCGATGCGGCCATGGTTCGACTCCGGTGGGCGGGTTGAACCAGGTATTGCAGCTTCGGTGCCAGCTCGCGATTCTTTTGGAATCAAGCACTTAAGCAAAAGGGCCCACCGCAGTGAGCCCTTTGTGTTTCGCACAAACCCGACAGAAGGCTGTCAGGAATGCTTCAAGCGCCGATCAGGGCGTCGGCACCACGCCGTCGGCACAGCGCTGAGCCAGATGGGCCAGGGCCTCTTCAACCTGGTCGACCAGGACCAGGCAGAGGTCACCAGGCTGCAAGCGCGACAAGGCGGTGTCGATGGCGATGAACTCGCCCCGGATCTCGTCCACACGCTGCACACGCTGGGCCTTGCTCAGGCCTTCGCGCAACAGGGCCAGCACCTCGCCGTCCTCGCGGCCACGCTGGCAGGCGTCCTGGAAGAGGATCAGGTCATCGAAGGCCTCACCCAGGATGGCGGTCTGCTCGCGGATGTCTTCGTCGCGGCGGTCGCCCGCGCCACTGATCACCACCGAGCGGCGCTTGCCCGGCAGCGCGTTCACGGCCGACACGAGGGCGCGCATGGCATCGGGGTTGTGGCCGTAGTCGGCGATCACGGTGGCCCCGCGGAAGTCCATCACATTGAAGCGGCCGGGGGCGTTGTCGGCGTCGTTCACGAAACTGGCCAGGCCGTTGCGGATGCTGTCCCAGTCCAGGCCCGAACTCCAGGCTGCGCCCACCGCGGCCATGACGTTGTCGACCTGGAAGCCGATGCTGCCACCGCGGGTGATGGGGATGTCGCGCAGAGGCAGGGTTTCGCGCCAGCTGCCTTCGCACACCACGATGGCGTCGCCATCGACCGAGATGGTGCGCTTGCCCTGCGCACGGTGGGCCGTGAGCACGGGGTTGTGCGAATCGGCCGCGAAGAAAATGACACCGCCAGGGCACTTGGGCGCCATGGCCACCACGATCGGATCGGTGGCATTGAGCACGGCGTAGCCCGTGGGCGCCACGTTCATGACGATCACGCGCTTGAGCACGGCCAGGTCTTCGACGGTGGTGATGTAGTTCAGGCCCAGGTGGTCACCGGCGCCGATGTTGGTCACCACCGCGGTCTGGCATCGGTCGTAACCCAGGCCTTCACGCAGGATGCCGCCACGGGCGGTCTCGAAGACGGCCGCATCCACATCGGGGTGCATCAGCACGTTGCGGGCGCTCTTGGGGCCGGAGCAGTCGCCACTGTCGATCTGGCGGCCGTTCACGTAGACGCCATCGGTGTTGGTCATGCCCACGCGCAGGCCACTGGTGGCCAGCAGGTGCGCGGTCAGGCGGGCGGTGGTGGTCTTGCCGTTGGTGCCGGTCACGGCCACCACGGGGATGCGACCATCGTCACCCGGCTTGTAGAGGTTGGCCACCATGGCCTCACCCACGTTGCGGCCCTTGCCGAAGGACGGCGAGAGGTGCATGCGCAGGCCGGGCGCGGCGTTGACTTCGACGATGCCACCGTTCTGCTCTTCGAGGGGCTTGTGCACGCTCTCGGCCAGCACATCGACCCCGCAGATCTCCAGGCCAATGCACTGGGCCGCGGCGATCGCACGGGCGGCCACCTCGGGGTGAACGTCGTCGGTCACATCGGTGGCGGTGCCGCCGGTGGAGAGGTTGGCGTTGTTGCGCAGGATGACGCGGCGGCCCTTTTCGGGCACGGAACTCGGCTCCAGACCCTGCACTTCCAGGCGCGCGATGGCGATGTCGTCGAAACGGATCTTGGTGAGCGAGGTGGCGTGGCCTTCGCCACGGCGCGGGTCGGCGTTGACCTTGTCGACCAGTTCGCGCACGGTGTGCACGCCGTCACCGATCACGTGCGGGGGATCGCGGCGGGCGGCAGCCACCAGCTTGTCGCCCACCACCAGCAGGCGGAAATCGTTGCCTGGCAGGTATTTTTCAACCATGACCTGGCCGATTTCGGCCGCGGCCTTGTAGGCAATGGCCAGGTGCTCGCGGCTGACGATGTTGACCGTCACCCCCTTGCCCTGGTTGCCGTCCTGGGGCTTGCAGACCACGGGCAGGCCGATCTCCTGGGCCACGACCCAGGCGTCGTCCACGTCCGTCACCGGGCGGCCGATGGGCACAGGCACGCCAGCGGCGGCCAGCAGGCGCTTGGTGAGGTCCTTGTCCTGCGCGATGGACTCGGCCACGGCACTGGTGGTGTCGACCTCGGCGGCCCAGATGCGGCGCTGCTTGGCACCCCAGCCGAACTGCACCAGGCTGCCCTGGGTCAGGCGGCGCCAGGGGATGCCGCGCGCGGCAGCAGCGGTCACGATGGAACCGGTGCTCGGGCCCAGGCGGACGTCTTCATCGAGCTCGCGCAAGGCGGCCAGCGAGGCCTCGACATCGAAGCTGCCGTCGTTCAAGGCCGCATCGACGAGGGCGCGGGCCTGCTCGAACGCCAGCTTGCCCACGGCCTCTTCGCTGTACTCGACGACCACCTGGTAGATGCCGGCTTCCACCGTGGCCGCGGTGCGGCTGAAGGTGACCGGGCAACCGGCCTGGGCCTGCAGGGCCAGGGTGGCGGCCTCCAGCACATGGGCCAGCGAGATCTGCCCCGGGCGACCATCCGGGCGCAGCGGGCCCAGGGTGGGGAAGAGTTTGCGCAGGCGCACCTCGAAGCCATCGAGCAGGCTGAGCTCGCGCTCGGCCGGCTCGCAGGCCACCACGGCTTCGATCGCCGTGTGGCGGCTCCAGAGGTTGGGACCACGCAGGGCCCGGATACGGGAAACGTCCATCAGCCTATCTCTCTCAATGCTTTGCTCAAAGCGTATCGGTGCGCCAGCCAGGGGCTCAGCGCGCAGCGCGCGGTGCGGGGTCGTAGGTTTCCAGACCGGCGGCAATCAGCTCGGGCGAAATGCCCAGGGCCCAGGCCGCGGCCACGGCGGCCAGCAGGTAACGCACGGTGGCGCCCGGCACCGACTGGTCGGCGCCACCGGCCACCATGCGGCGGGCGGCGTGGCCATTCAGGTCGGCACAGCGAACCGGGCTGTGCCCGTTGTGGCTCAGCAGCACGTGGTGGCCGTCCACCGACACCGTGCGACCGCCCTTCTCGCGATGGGCCACCAGGACGGGGTTCTCGTGGTCCAGGTCATAGAAGATCACGTCGCCATCGCACAACTCGGCCATCTCGACCAGTCGCTCGTCGGCGGCGTTCAGCACGGCCACGCCATCGGGCAGGACCACGTCCACCTGGGTGCGCAGCACCTTGAACATCTGCCCAGCCTCGTGGATGTCGTGCTCGGCCAGGGCCGGTGCCACGGGGGCTTCGGAACCCAGCAGATCCGTCACCACGCCCACGGCGCAGCGGTCGTAGGCCAGGCCATCATTGAGGATGCTGGCGGCGCTGTTTTCGAGCACCACGGCATTGACCTCGCGGTTCATCAGCAGGCGCTGACCCGAGGCCCAGTTGGCGCGGTCGCCCGCTTCCACCTTGCGGCTGCCCAGGAAAAGGCCTTCGCGGCAGGCCAGGCCCACGTGGCGGCCACTGAGGTGCAGCAGCCAGGCCGTGAGGCGGGCGATGTTGGCCGTGCCCTGCGAACCCGCGACCCCGATGATCGGGATGCGGCCGGACTCGTCTTCGGCAAACAGGTTGTCGACGATGGCCTTGCCCACCGGACGCGGCAGGCCCTCGGCCGGCTTGAGGTGCATCAGCAGGCCCGGGCCGGCGTTGACCTCGACCACGGCGCCGCGCTGCGGGCCCAGCGGCTTGGAGATGTCTTCCACCACCAGGTCGATGCCGGCAATGTCCAGGCCCACCACGCGGGCGGCCAGCGAGGCGGCAAAGGCCACGTCGGGGTGGACATCGTCGGTGCAGTCGATGGCCACGTTGCCATTGCGCTGCACCAGCACGCGCTGGCCGTCGGCCGGCACGGAATCGCCATTCAGGCCCTGGCGCTCCAGCAGCAGGCGCATGGCGGGCTCGCGCTCCAGCACGATGGTCTCGAGCGGGAATTCCTCGGCCTCGCCACGGCGGGGATCCGAGTTGAGCTGGCTGTCGATCAGCTGGACCACGGTGTCGCGGCCATTGCCGGTGATGTGCAGGCTTTCGCCACGCGCCGCCGCCACGACCTTGCCGCCAACCACCAGCACGCGGTGCTCGTCGCCCGGGATGAAGCGCTCGACGATGACCTCGCTGCCCTCCTGTTCCGCGATGCGGTAGGCGGCTTCAATGTCTTCGCGGGTGCTCAGTTCCAGCGACACCCCCCGGCCATGGTTGCCGTCCAGCGGCTTGACCACCACCGGCAGGCCGATGTCCTCGGCCGCATCCCAGGCGGCTTCGGGGCTGTCGACCACCTCGCCCTCGGGCACGGGCACGCCGCAAGACTTGAGCAAGGTCTTGGTCAGGTCCTTGTTGCCGGCGATGCCTTCAGCGATGGCGCTGGTGCGCTCGGTCTCGGCCGTCCAGATGCGACGCTGGGCGCTGCCATGGCCCAACTGGACGAGGTTGCCATCGTTCAGGCGGATGTGGGGGATGCCCCGGTCGGTGGCGGCGCCCACGATGGCCGCGGTGGAGGGGCCCAGGTAGCAGTCGTCGATCTGGGTGCGGATGGCGTCGACCGCCGCTTTCACGTCGAAGGGCGTGTCGTTGATCGCGGCCATGATCAGGGCGTGGCCCTGTTGCAGCGCCACACGCGCCACCTGTTCGTCACGCGCACGGAACACCATGCGGTAGACGCCGGGCTGGCTGGTGGAGCGCGTCTGGCCAAAGCCCGTGGCCATGCCGGCCAGGTTCAGCAGCTCGATGACGATGTGCTCCAGCACATGGCCGGCCCAGGTGCCTTCCTGCAGGCGGGCCAGGAAACCACCCCGCTCGCCAACACCGCAGTGGTGTTCGATCAGGGCTGGCAGCCAGGCTGTGAGGCGTTCATTGAAGCCCGGGAGCAGGTTGGAGGGGAAAGCTTCCAGCTCACCCAGGTCCAGCCAGACTTCCAGCACCGGACGGTAGGTCCAGATGTTCGGGCCACGGAGGTAATTGATGCGCTGCAGCGCGATGTCGTTCTTTTGGGTCATGTCCAGCTTGATTACTGCGCCCGGTCGGACCAGCTGGTGAAAAGCGAGAACGCGATTGTGAGGCCGGCATCGGTCAAAATGCCACACCTTGCACCAGGGGTCGCGGAGTCGAGACCCAGCCGGGCCATACCATCACCATGCACCATCATCACTCCGTCGACGCCTCCGGGCGTCAGGCCGTATCCGAACAATCCAGCGCAAATCTGTCGCTGGCACCAGGGGAGAACGTTCTGGCCAGCCTGGAGGTTGACCTGAACGCTCAACTTCAATTCTGCGCCATCCCGCTGGTGCTGACCACCCGGCGCCTGGCAAGTCGGCCTGAAACCGCGGCCCCCTGGGCCGAGTGGGCACTGACCGCCGACCTGGCCCTGCACCAGCACGACCACGCTGGCGTCGGGGTGTTGACCCTGCAAAACAGCCAGCAACGCCTGGCCGTCTGGCATTTCACCCTCGAAGCCCAGGCCCAGGTTCTGCGCCTGATCGAGCAGTTCAAGCGCCACCAGGCCGCCCTCGCCACCGGCGACGCCGCCCAGGCCGAAGACGCCAGCCTCTGCCCCAGTTGCAAGGCCCAACTGCCGCCCGACAGCGAGGAATGCCCGGTCTGCCACCGCGAGCTGCAAACCCCGCCCTCGACCTGGGTGCTGCTGCGCCTGTGGCGTTTTGCCAAACCGTATCAGGGCAAACTGGCCGCCGGCTTCGGGCTGACCCTGGCCTCCACGGCCGCGACACTGGTGCCGCCCTACCTCACCATGCCGCTGATGGACGAGGTGCTGATCCCCTTCCAGAACGGGCAGACCATCGACCAGCACAAGGTCACCCTGCTGCTGGGCGGGCTGCTGCTGTCGGCCCTGCTGGCCTGGAGCCTGGGCTGGGCCCGCACCTACCTGCTGGCCCTGGTGTCCGAGCGCATCGGCGCCGACCTGCGCACCACCACCTACGAACACCTGCTGCGCCTCTCGCTGGACTACTTCGGCAGCAAGCGCACCGGCGACCTGATGAACCGCGTGGGCTCCGAGACCGACCGCATCAACGTCTTCCTCTCGCTGCACGCGCTCGACTTCGCCACCGACGTGCTGATGATCGCCATGACGGCGGCCATCCTGGTCTCGATCAACCCCTGGCTGGCCCTGGTCACCCTGGTGCCCCTGCCCTTCATCGCCTGGCTGATCCACCTGGTGCGCGACCGCCTGCGCACCGGCTTTGAGAAGATCGACCGCGTCTGGGGCGAGGTCACCAACGTGCTGGCCGACACCATCCCGGGCATCCGCGTGGTCAAGGCCTTTGCGCAAGAGCAGCGCGAAGCCAACCGCTTCAAGGCGGCCAACCAGTACAACCTCGAGGTCAACGACAAGCTGAACAAGACCTGGTCTCTGTTCACACCCACCGTCTCCCTGCTGACCGAGATCGGCCTGCTGGTGGTCTGGGCCTTCGGCATCTGGCTGGTGTCGCACCACGACATCACCGTGGGCGTGCTGACCGCCTTCATCGCCTACATCGGGCGCTTCTACGGCCGGCTCGACTCCATGAGCCGCATCGTCTCGGTCACGCAAAAGGCCGCGGCCGGTGCCAAGCGCATCTTCGACATCCTCGACCACGTCTCCAACGTGCCCGAGCCCGTCAACCCGGTCAAGCTGCCGCCGCTGCAAGGCGGCATCACCATGGAAAACATCGGCTTCCGCTACGGCAGCCGCTCGGTGGTGCGCAACCTGAGCCTGGACATCCGCCCCGGCGAAATGATCGGCCTGGTGGGCCACTCAGGCTCGGGCAAGAGCACCCTGGTCAACCTCATCTGCCGCTTCTACGATGTGAGCGACGGGGCCATCAAGGTCGACGGCGTCGACATCCGCCGCATCGCCGTGGCCGATTTCCGCCGCCACATCGGCCTGGTGCTGCAGGAGCCTTTCCTCTTCTTCGGCACCATTGCCGAGAACATCGCCTACGGCAAGCCGGGCGCCACCCGCGACGAGATCGTGGCCGCCGCCCGCGCTGCCCACGCGCACGAATTCATCCTGCGCCTGCCTCAGGGCTACGACTCGCTGGTGGGTGAACGGGGTCAGGGCCTGTCGGGCGGTGAGCGCCAGCGCATCTCGATTGCACGCGCCCTGCTGATCGACCCGCGCATCCTCATCCTGGACGAGGCCACCTCGGCGGTCGACACCGAGACGGAAAAGGAAATCCAGCGCGCGCTCGACAACCTGGTCAAGGGCCGCACCACCATCGCCATCGCCCACCGTCTGTCGACCCTGCGCAAGGCCGATCGCCTGGTGGTGATGGACCGCGGCGAGGTCGTGGAAGTGGGCCCGCACGACGAGCTGATGGCCCTGCAAGGGCACTACTGGCGCCTGTACGAAGCCCAGGCGCGCAAGGCCGAGCAGGACGCCCTGCTCGACGCCGAGCCCCTGGACCACACCGCCCTGCCCGCAACGCCCCCAGCCATCCAGGGATGACCCCATGAGCACACCCGACTTCACCCTGGCCCGCGATGCCTTCGGCAAGCTGGTGTTCACCGGCACCGATGGCGTGGCCCATGTGGGCGCCGTGCCCGTGCGCGCCTTCCCCATCGCCGCGCCCGACGAAGGCCTCTCGCTCATCGGCCCGCAAGGCCATGAACTGGCCTGGGTGCCACGCCTGAGCGCCCTGCCTGCGGCCCAGCGCGAACTGATCGAGGCCGAACTGGCGCTGCGGGAGTTCACGCCCGTGATCGAACGCATCCGCGAGGTCTCGACCTTCTCGGTGCCCAGCACCTGGACGGTCGACACCGACCGCGGCCCCACCCACTTCGTGCTGAAAAGCGAAGACGACATCCGCCGCCTCGGCAACGGCCGCCTGCTGATCGCCGCCAGCCAGGGACTGAGCCTGAGCGTGCGCGACATGGGTGCACTCGACAAGCACTCGCGCAAGCTGCTGGAGCGTTTCCTCTGAGTGCTCAAGCGGGCTCAAGCAGGCTGGCGAGCTGCTGCCCGCGTCAATGGGCCTGCTTGATGGCGTCGAAGGTCTGGGCCATTTCAGACTCGCTGACCTCTTCCAGGCGCGCTGCGGCCAGCACGTCCTCTCCGGCCAGCCAACGTGCCTCGAGCGAGGCATCGCGCAAGGCCAGGGTGAGCGACTGGTTCAGCTCGTAACTGCCCCAAGGCAACTGGGCATCCCGCAGCGCCGACTGCATGGCGTTCTGCACCAGGCTGCGCACGTTCATGTGCGGTTCTGAATAGGGGATGCTGTCACTGCGACCCGATGCAGCCTGTGCACAGGCGCGCTTGTCGTACGAGGCCAGGCCCCTGCAGGCCAGCGGCCGAACCTGGTACACCACGCAGACGCCCTGTGCGATGAAGGGGCAACGCTGGCGGGCCTTGACCCGCTCGGACTCGCTCAGTCCCTGGGTGCGGGCATCGGCCTGGGCAATCTGGCCCGGCAGGTCCACACCACGGGCCTGCAGACCCGGGTCCACCGCCCGGATGAACCGCGCCATCAAGAACACCTCCGGGGCGGTGGCACTCACACGCAGCGTGCAACAGGTGGCGCACCCCCGGCCGCAATCGACCTCGGGCAGCCCTTCTGACTGCACGGCCACGTTGGCATCGAAGCTGCCAAAGGCCAGGCTCAGCAGGCCTTCGATCAAGGCTGGCTGCCCGGGCCGCTCGCGCAAAACCTGGGCATAGGCCCCATGCAGATGCTGGAAGTAAGCCAGCGACGACAGCTGCGGCGCCCCCATGGGTTCAGTTCTCCGCCACCACTTCCAGGGCCAGCAGCTGTTCGCGCAAGGCATGCAGGGCGCGCCAGCCATTGGCCTGCTCATAGAAAGGCTCGATGGTCTCGGTGGCCAGCACGGCCTCCGGATCGCTCCAGTAAATGCGCACATCGCGCAAAGGCCCTTGAGCGGAGTCTGCGGCCACGCGGGCCCGCAAAGCCGCCTCGCAAGCGGCCTCGACGCTCACCGGTTCGGGCTGGTAGGCCCCGCGACCCAGTTGGTGGTCGGCACGGTAGAGGTCGGTGTCCCAGCCGTGCTCATCCCCCAGACTGCAGATGCCGGGGAAGGCCTCTCGGGCCGCATCCGGCTCGCCGTCATGCCCCACCAGGTCCAGCAGCTCACGGGCCGTCGTGACGTCGTGGATCTCCCACTCGTCCAGCGGATCGGCCGCGGCCACCTTGCGAAAGAAATCTTCCGCATCGAAAGCGAACCAGGCTGACGGGTCGCCCTCGTGGGGCAGTTCGACGACGTAGATCATGCGCCCGCCGAAGGGCGCGGATCGCCCATGAGGCTGCGAATGAAGCCCACGGCTTCCGGTGCCAGCAGCTCACGCTTGCCCACGGCACCGCACTTCACGCACTTGCCAGACGCGTCAAAACCCTGGTTGGTGCACAGCTCGGGCTTGTTCTGAGTGCAGCCGATTTCGCCGCACACGCATTTGTAGAGAGAGCCGTTGCACAGCATCTTGTAGCCCGCACGGGCGCCATCACATCGAACCATGGTGATCTCCTGTTTACTCGACGCCTTCGGCCTGGGCCTTGGCCCAAACCACCTTGCGGAAGCGTTCCGCGATGGCGACGGGGTCGTCTGAAAAGGTGCGCTTGGCCACGTCCATGGCCCCTTGGGCGATGGCGGCCTCGTCATGGCGCAGGGGAATGCGCCCGCCCATGTGCGTCGCGCCAGGCACGGCCCGCTGGATGGCCTGGCGATTCGGATGCTCGATCAAGGGCACCAGGGTGTCGGCTTCCACCACACCATTGAGGCAGAGCTTGCCGTCGATCACTTCGACCGTGCGGCCGTCCATCGTGGTCTTCACAAACGTTGCAGGCATCGCGTCACTCCAGGCCAATCAGGCATCGAGACAGAGGGGACAAATCGAGGGTGGGGCAAAGAGCAGGTGAAAGGGCGACAAAGAACGAAGCAGACAGGGCAAAAAAAGGGGCAGCCCACGCCGCCCCTTTTCGCCAGACATCAGCGGATGATGTCGTAGGAGTAGTCGGTCTTGCCCGGGATGATGGTGTTGGCATCCAGGGTTTCGAAGTACTCATCCAGCAGCTGGACCAGCACGCGCAGACCGCCGTCGTAGCCCCAGATCGGGTAACGGTGATAGTGGTGACGATCGAAGATCGGGAAGACCATCCGGATCAGCGGGGCGCCGGTGTCGCGCTCCAGGTACTTGCCGTAGGTGTTGCCGATCAGGAAGTCGACGGGCTCGGTGTGCAGCAGCGAGCGCATGTGCCACAGGTCGCGCTTGGGGTAGACCTTGCAGCCTGCGCCGTAAGGCGAGCTGTCGAACAGGGCTTGCACCTTGGCGGCCCACTTTTCGTCGCCGTTGGTGGCCAGCACGTGGGCGGGTTCGGCTCCCAGCTCCAGCAGGAACTGCGTCAGGCCCAGCATCTCGTCGGGGTCACCGTACATGGCGTAGCGCTTGCCGTGCAGGTGGGCCTGGCTGTCGGCCATGGCGTCGAGCAGCTGGCCACGTTCCTTCTCCAGCTCGGCAGGGATGGGCTTGCCCGTGGCTTCAGACACGGCCATCAGGAAGGCATCGGTGCCGGCAACACCGATCGGGCTGTTCAGCACGATCACGTTGTGGCCCTTTTCCTTCAGGTACTTGATGGTCTTCTCGGCGCTGTACTCCTGGAAGACGATCGTGGTCTTGGCGTTGAGGGCGCGGATCACCGTTTCCTTGGACGTGCCACCTTCGTACATGCGGAACTCGCCATCGGTGGGGGTGTTCCACACTTCGGACGGGTCGCAGATGATGTTGTAGTCCAGGCCGAACAGGCCCAGGATGCGCTTGATTTCCTTCATGTTGCCCACGACGTAACCGTCGAAGCCGCCGATGAAGTTGATGGTGTCGTCGGGCACGCGCTCCAGGGCGGGCACGGTGCCGGCCTTGCCGTCCCAGAAGTGCTGCAGGATGCCCAGCAGCGCGTTGTCGTAGCCGGTGATGTGGCTGCCGACGAAGGCCGGGGTGTGGGCGAAGGGCACGTCGAACTCGGCAGGCACCGAACCCTTTTCCTTCGAGGTCTTGATGAAGGCGTTCAGGTCGTCACCGATCACCTCGGCCATGCACGTGGTCGAGACGGCGATCATCTCGGGCTTGTACAGGTTGAAGGTGTTGGCCAGGCCGTCGATCATGTTGTTGAGGCCACCGAACACGGCTGCGTCTTCCGTCATCGAGGACGACACGCAGGACGTGGGTTCCTTGAAGTGACGCGAGAAGTGCGAGCGGTAGTAGGCCACGCAGCCTTGCGAACCGTGCACGAAGCTCATGGTCTTGGCAAAGCCATTGGCCACGAAGACGGCACCCAGCGGCTGGCAGGCCTTGGCGGGGTTGACCACCAGGGAGTCACGCTTGAAGTTCTTCTCTTTGTAGTCTTCGGTCTTGGTCCACTCGACGATCTGCTTGATCTTCTCGTCGGCGTGGTTGAACTCGAAGGCCTTCTTGCCTTCCAGCATCTCTTGGTATTCCGGCTCGCGGAACAGGAATTCGTGGTCAAGGACCTTGTCTGCGCTTTGCGGCATGGTGGCTCTCCTAGATAACGATGGTCAACTCAAGTGGTTCTCTGGACGCCGGCCGTCCCCAGGACGGGCCGGCGTCTTGTGCGCTGGGATCCGGTGGATCAGGCGGCCTTCTTCCAGGGCGCCTTGGTCAGGCCCCAGATCGGGCTGCTGATGGCCATGTCCATGTCACGGGCGAAGATGGCGAAGCCGTCGTAGCCGTGATAAGGGCCGGAGTAGTCCCAGCTGTGCATCTGACGGAAGGGCACGCCCATCTTCTGGAAGACGTACTTTTCCTTGATGCCCGAGCCCACCAGGTCAGGCTGGACCTTCTCGACGAACTGCTCGAACTCGTAGCCGGTCACGTCGTCATAGATCAGCGTGCCGTCCTTGACGTAGTGCGTGGTGCGCTGGTAGTCGTCGTTGTGGCCGAATTCGTAGCCGGTACCGACCACGTCCATGCCCAGGTCTTCATAAGCACCGATCACATGACGGGGGCGCAGACCACCCACGAACAGCATGACCTTCTTGCCTTGCAGGCGAGGCTTGTACTTGGCGATGACGGCTTCCATCAGCGGCTTGTACTTGGCGATGACTTCTTCGGCCTTGGCCTTGATGCTGTCGTCGAAGTGAGCGGCGATTTCGCGCAGCGACTTCTCGATCATCGAGGGGCCAAAGAAGTTGTACTCGACCCATGGCACACCGTACTTCTCTTCCATGTGACGGCTGATGTAGTTCATCGAGCGGTAGCAATGGAGGACGTTGAGCTTGGCCTTCGGGGTGTTTTCCAGCTCGGCGATGGTGCCGTCACCCGACCACTGGGCGATGACGCGCAGGCCCATCTCTTCCAGCAGGATGCGGCTGGACCAGGCATCGCCACCGATGTTGTAGTCGCCGATGATGGCCACGTCGTAAGGCGTGGATTCGAAGACGTGTTCCTTCTTCGTCTTGCCGTCAAACACCCAGTCTCGGATGGCGTCGTTGGCGATGTGGTGACCCAGCGACTGGGACACGCCACGGAAGCCTTCGCAACGCACCGGCACGATGGTGTGGTTGTTGTGTTCCTTGGACTTCTTCTTCGACACGGCTTCGATGTCGTCACCGATCAGACCGATCGGGCACTCCGATTGCACCGAGATGCCCTTGTTCAGGGGGAAGAGTTCCTGGATTTCGTCGACGATCTTTTCCAGCTTCTTGTCGCCGCCGAAAACGATGTCCTTTTCCTGGAAGTCGGACGTGAACTGCATGGTCACGAAGGTGTCCACGCCGGTCACGCCGATGTAGTAGTTGCGGCGGGCAGCCCACGAATACTGGCCACAGCCCACGGGGCCGTGCGAGATGTGGATCATGTCCTTGATCGGGCCCCACACCACGCCCTTGGAGCCGGCGTAAGCGCAGCCACGGATGGTCATCACACCGGGCAATGACTTGATGTTGGATTTGACGCCGCAGTCAGGCTTGCCTTCTTCAAAGGTGCCGAGGTGCTTGGCGCGACGCTTGGCCATCTTCTCGGGATAGGCCTTCAGGACTTCATCGATCAAGGCCTTGTTCTGGGCCTTGCGCTCTTCAACGGTCATGCTCATGGTGCGACTCCGTGTGTGGATTCAGAGGGTTCCGGGAGGTCTTGCTTTGGTCTTCTTGGTGTGATCGTCAGCAGCCTCTGGTCTGGTCCACCCGGGCAGGCGAGCGTGGTGACCACGCCCACCCGACCGGGTGGGGAACCGGCTGTCAGGCAGCCAGTTCAGCGGCGGTCTTGCCGACTTCGCTTTCGTCGATGGTCTTCATGATCCCGTGCTCCATCAGCAGGTCTTCCAGCTGGTCCATGGTGATGGGGGTGGGGATGGTGCCGTTGCCAGCGTTGCCATGGACCTTGGTGGCCAGGGTGCGGTATTCACCAGCCTGCTTGCTGTCCGGTGCGTACTCGAGCACGGTCATGCGGCGCAGTTCGGCGTGTTGCACGATGTTGTCGCGGGGCACGAAGTGGATCAGCTTGGAACCCAGCATGGCAGCCAGGGACTCGGCCAGTTCCAGTTCCTTGTCGGTCTGGCGCTCGTTGCACACCAGGCCACCCAGGCGCACACCACCCGAGTTGGCATACTTCAGAATGCCCTTCGAGATGTTGTTGGCGGCGTACATGGCCATCATTTCGCCGGACATGACGATGTAGATTTCCTGGGCCTTGTTTTCGCGGATGGGCATGGCGAAGCCGCCGCACACCACGTCACCCAGCACGTCGTAGGACACATAGTCCACGCCGTCGTAGGCGCCGTTTTCTTCCAGGAAGTTGATCGAGGTGATCACGCCGCGGCCGGCGCAGCCAACCCCGGGTTCCGGGCCACCGGATTCCACGCAACGGATGTCGCGGTACCCGACCTTCATGACGTCTTCCAGCTCGAGGTCCTCGACCGAACCGGCTTCAGCGGCCAGCGACAGGATGGTGTCCTGGGCCTTTGCGTGCAGGATCAGGCGGGTCGAGTCAGCCTTGGGGTCGCAGCCGACGATCAGGATCTTCTGACCCATTTCGGCCAGAGCGGCCAGGGTGTTTTGCGAGGTGGTGGATTTGCCGATGCCACCCTTGCCATAGAAGGCGATCTGTCTCAAAGAAGCCATTGCAGTTCTCCAGAAAAGTGAGGAAAGAAAAAGCAGGTTGCGTAGCCGCGACCCTGATGTGCCTTTGGTGCCGATGTTGGTCTTCTGTTGCCGCCACTCGCTGGCCAGACATGGTCTGCGCAATCCATCTACCGCAACTGCCGTGCCATGCCCCCCTGCTGTCTGCAAGGCCTTGATTTGCCTAGAGAAAGCACTGTTTGTCGGGCTTTCCTAGCCCCCCTGACGCCATGTGGGAAAGGTGACAAAAGCCCACACGACGTCGCGAACAACACAGGCCTGTCGTTTGGCAGAGTGGGCCCACAGCCCCGATGGCATCGGGGTTCCCGGGCAATGCCCCTTCAATCCCGAGCATCCGCTTCTGGTATGGGGATTGCAGAAATGGGCTCACGCGTGCGCGCACGTTCCACCCCTGTCACCCAAGGACTTCACCATGACCGTCACACTGGACAAAACCACCATCGACCAGACCGCCTTTGCGGCTCTCGATGCCGCCAAACGTCTCCAGAACCCGGTGCTGAAAGCACCCACGCACAAGCCGGGTCGCTTCGGTTTCCGCGGTGAACTGGCGCTGCGCTTTTCACAGCAGATGGCCGACGAGGCTCGCCCTCCCGAGCTGACCTGTGACCAGGTCATGGCCATCGCCCAGGCCGGCGAAACCACCATCCCCTTCTTCACCGGCTACCTGCTCTCCTTCGAACACCTGAAGGATGTGGCCGAGGCCTTGGGCAGCACCCTGACCGCTGGTGGCAAGTACTTCCTGTTCTGCAACAACATGGACATCAGCAAGAAGTACCAGGTGCCCTTCAAGGGCGCGATGTTCTATGTGCTGCCGATCGACGAGGCGACGGTCTACAACGAACTGCTCGATCTGCTCTACCTGGAGAAGAACGAACTCAAGAAGCTCGACACGGCCGCCAAGCTCGATGCCATCGCCGATGCGGCCATGAAATTCGACGTGACCTTCGACATGATCACGTACAGCGAAGGGCTGGAGCTGATGGGCCCGGTGCGCAACCCGAACGAGAACCGTCCGGTCTGAAGTGCCGTGAAGCGCCGCCAGGGCTCGCCAATGGGGTCGACCGCGCCTTGAGGGTCGCCCCTTAGCCCTGACAGGAAATCGCTCCCAGCGTTTTCCCGCAATCAGGCCGAATTCCGTGGATTCCAGCCGTTTCGCCCCTTCAGACAGGGGGGATTCGGTAAATGGGCGCCGGTGCACGATTAACACCACACCAACACGACACGCCACAGGCCTGTCACCGCCCACAGGAGTTCACATGACTTTCGCCTCCCCGCTGATCCGATCCCTGGTTGTCTCTGCTGGCCTGGTCGTCGCCAGTGCCACGGCTTCGGCCGCCGGCCTGACCATCCCCGCGGCCGGCATCCAGGCCAACTCGGTGCTCGACTTCTCCGACGACGCGCTGAAGTCCTTCAACCTGCGCTTCATCAGCGTATCCATCGAGGCCAAGGGCAACGCCACGGTGCTCGACAAGACGCTGGGCACCTACAACATGCCGATCACCAGCATCTCGGTGAGCTCCTCGCTGAAGGTGGCCGGGGGCCAGGCCAGCGGCTCGGCCTTGCTGATCACCCGCGCCAACGACGATGACGTGACCGTTGGCATGACCCTGGCCAACTTCACCATCAATTACGAGACCAAGCAGGTGCTGGCCGACGCCACCCCGCTGCATGGCGCCACCGTCCCGCAGATGCCGCTGTACAACTTCAACGTGGCCACGCCGCTGGCCCTGAAGTACAAGTTCCCCCTGACCATCACCGGTCACGAGGTGCTGGACAAGCTCTTCCTGACGCCGGAAGCCAAGGCCTTCTTCATGTCCTCGCTGGAACTGCCCGCTGTGGCCACCGGCCTGCTGGACACGACCGATTTCGGCACCCTGACCCAGGACATCAGCACCAAGGCCCGCAAGCCGGCCGTGCCGACCGCAGCCTACGTGCCCGCACCCTGAACCTTGTGCGCCAGGCCCTGACGGGATAACCCGACACCTCGCGTTATCCCGCACCTGATTCAGGGGAAAGCCTCCTTGGGGCAACCCTGGGTTTGGCGCTTTTTGTTCCAGGTCGGCACGCTCGTCCCTCCACCTCAGGGGGGCGGGGGGCGGGGGGCTGCGCGATGATGAAGCCATGTCCACCCGGGCTGGCTTCAACCGGCCCGTTCAACCCAGGAGCGCCCCATGCTGTCGATGTCCTTCCGTTCGTTTGCCGTCTCTGCCGCCCTGGTGGCCGCTTCCGCTTCGGCCACCGCCACCGGTCTGACCATCCCCGTCAACGCCCTCACTGCGGACTCGGTGCAGGCCTTCTCCGACGCTGCCCTGAAGTCCTTCGCCCTGAAGTTCATCGGCGTGACCGTCACCCCCAAGGGCACGGCCACCGCCTCGGCCAGCACCACGGGCGCCTATGTGCTGCCCATCACCCACATCACGCTGAAGGGCCTGAAGATCGCCAGCGGCCAGGCCCGTGGCGCCGCCCTGGTCATCAGCCGTGAAAACGACGATGGCGAGGTCGTGGGCTTCACCCTGGCCAACTTCTCCATCAACTACGAGACCAAGCAGGTGCTGGCCGACACCACCCCGCTGGGCAGCACCGTGACCGTGCCGCAGCTGCCGCTGTACAACTACAACGCCCTGGCACCCCTGGCCCTGAAGTACAAGTTCCCGCTGACCATCACCGGTCACGAAGTGCTCGACCAGCTCTTCCTGACACCCGAAGCCAAGGCCGTGTTCATGGATTCGCTGCAATTGCCGGCCGTGGCCATCGGCCTGCTGAACACGACCGACTTCGGCACCCTGACCCAGGACATCAGCACCAAGTTCCGCAAGACCCCGGTGCCGAACAAGCTCTACGTTCCTGCGCCCTGATCGCTGTTCCCTTTGTGAGTTTTGCGCCAGTTCCAGCCTGGCGCCCCACATCCTGATCCGGCACGCGTGCCGGGAGCCTCGGCTTCCGGTAGGCTGCCGGATCTGCCTTTTCTGCTTCGCACATGATCATCCAGCAAGACACCCCTCTCTGGAAGCGGCTCGCCCTGCCGGTTTCCCTTGCCCTTGTGGCGATCGCGGCCTACGCCATCTGGTCTCACGGCCCTGAGGACGGGCCTGCGGCCAACGACACAGCCGCTTCGGCCTCCGCCGGCGGCGCCCAGGGCAATGTGCCCAGCCCCTTCGGCAGCATGGCCACCCACCAGGCACCTGCCCCCGACGGCAAGCCCGCGACCATCTCGCAGGAAGACTGGGACGCCCTCAAGGCCGCCACGGCGCGCTTGCCCCAGGGTGCCGCCGAGGCCCAGCGCATCGTGAGCTACCTGGGCTACCAGCACGACTTCGAGTTCTGGCAATCCACCATCGACTCCAGGAACGTGGAGAGGCGCCACCAGATGGCCCGCGCCCTGCTCGACCAATTGCCAGAAAGAGTGGCCAAGGGTGAGTTCACCGGCCCTGAAGGCACGCTCATGGGCACCGTGCTCCTGGGGGACCTCATCGCCGAAGAAGCCAAGCGAGAAAAAGCCATTGAAGAATGGACCCAAAAGCTCAACACGGCCGCACCGCAGCCCAGCGACGAAAAACTGCTGTCCGACCGCGACCGGATGACCGAGCTGATGCGCCGCCGCGCCGTGGCTTACCTGGAGTGGCAGGCGAAAGCACCGTCCGAGCGCAAGGCGGGCGAACTGGACAAGGCCTTTGACGACGCCCAGCGCTGGTTCGCCAGCGGAGCCCCCTGACCCGGGGCGCACGGCGGCCTTGACCTGGGACAAGGCCCGGCTCGGGCAGGTGTTCAGAATGGATTCAGACACACAGACCACCGATCCACCTGAAGCCAGGAGAGCACCATGCCAGCCCTCGCCACCGCCCCACGCACCACGTCGCCCCGTGGCATCCAGCCCTTTGACGTGCTGGACGCCTGTCACCAGCAGATGGTCACGGCCCTGCACCAGCTCGCTACCCTGGTTGAGCACCTGCGGGAGCGCGGTGTGGACGGCAAGGCCCAGGAGATGGCCCGCAACATCTTCAACTTTTTCATGACCACGGCCCGCCAGCACCATGAAGACGAAGAAAAGCACATCTTCCCTGCCCTGCTGCGCAGCGACGACGACAACCTGATCCGCCAGACCCTGCGCCTGCAGCAGGACCACGGCTGGATCGAAGAAGACTGGCTGGAACTGGCACCGCAGATCGAGTCCATCGCAGCCGGCTACAACTGGTTCAACCTCGAACAGCTGGAACTCGGCATCCCGGTGTTCACCGCGCTCTACCAGGACCACATGGCGCTGGAAGAATCGCTGATCTACCCGGAGGCCAAGGCGCGCATCGGGGCATGGGACCTCCAGGGCGCAGGACGCGAGATGGCCGAAAGGCGGCGCGTCAACAAGCGCTGAGCACACCGACAGAGGCCCCGAGGGGCCTCTTTTGTTGTGTGGCGCTCAGCGTTCAGACGCCCGATTTGAAGCCCAGCAGCTCAACGGTCACCGGCTCTTCGCCCAGGGTGGCCTGACAGGCCAGGCGCGACTTGGAGCCCACACCCACGATGGTGTCGAGCATCTCGTTTTCGGTGCGCTGGATCTTCGAAATGCCCTTGCGGCCTTCCTGCACAAACAGATGGCAGGCGCCACATTTGCCCTGGCCTTCGCACTTGGTCATCAGGGCCACGCCGGCTGCCTTGATGGCAGCCAGCAGGCTCATGCCAGGGGTGGCCTCGAAGGTGATGCCTTGGGGCAGGATGGTGAGTGCGGTCATGGTGTGTTCTCCGTGTCAATCAAAGCGAGGAATGCAAGGGAAATGCGGCCAGTCAAGCCGCGGTGATCAGCCCGGCCACGTCGGCCAAAGGCATGGGGATGCGCGTGACGTTGTATTCGTCCAGGAAGCGCTGCTCCATGCGGGTGGGCTCTTCGGGCAGCACGGCCCAATGGCGATCGCTGGAGCGCTTCATGATCTGGCGCGCGAAAGTGCGGGTGAGCTGGTCGTTGAACCGGCACCCCAGGAAAAGGAAACTGCGCCCCTCGCGGATGCGCTGCACGTCCATCGGGATCGGGGTCTGGATGTCGATCTCGGTCAGGACCTCGACGTAGTCGGTATCGGACACCAGGTAGTTGCCCGCCGGCTGGTGACCACCAATGGGGCGGTAGACCAGCGAAGCCCACGAGGCAGGCAAAGCCGCATCGGTGACCAGTTGGCTCTGTGCGTCGTAGAAGGCCGTCCAGGTGCCGAAGTGTTCGGACTGCGACAGGCCCTGCACCTGGCCCCAGTCGCCCTGGGGGCGAACCTGGGCGTAAGCGGCGGTCAGGGTGTCGTCGTACCAGCTCTCGACCACCATGGGTGGCGCCACCTTGGCGAGCCAGAGGTGCAGCGGGCTGGGTGTGGGCGTGGCAGCAAAGGCCTCGTTCATCAGTTGCACCACGCTCTTGCGGTGCTTGAAGTTTTCGATGAACTGGGCGGCCTGCGTCAGGCGGTTGCGGATCTTGTGCGGCACGGTGGCCTTGGCCGTGAGCTGGCCAACCAGCACCTCGGGTGAGGCCGGCACGGGCAGATCAGGGATCAGGCTGAGCACGCCCGGGCCAAGGTAAGGCAGCACGCGGCCTTCCTTGAGGCCGGTGATCAGGCCCTGGATGTCGGCCAGCACGTCTTGCGACTGTGCAACGGCTTCGGGAGAGGCGACGTCGGTCATGGTGTTTCCTTGGGTTCTGAACAGGGGTGGCTCAGCCTGTGAGCCTCAGTAGATGGCTGCGCCCGCACCCACGTTGACGGAGGCGTCCTTCAGCGTCTTGACGATGAAGTGCACCTCGTCTTCATCGAGGTGGACGTGGAATGGGAGGGCCAGGGAACGGTCACCGATGCGCTCGGTGTTGGGCAGCTGGCCATTGCCACGCTTGTGGCCCATGGCCTGGTAGTGGAACTGCTGGTTCAGGGGCAGGCAGTAGGCCGCGGTCTCGACGGCGTTGCTGTCCATGTCCTCGATGATCTGGTTGCGGGCGCTGGCGGTGAAGCGTTTGCCCAGGTGGATCTTGTAGACCATCCAGTGCACCTCGTCGACATCGTCGGCCAGGTAAGGTGGCTTGATGCCCTCGAAGCTCTGCATCTCGGCCGTGTACCAGGCTTCCACCTTCTTGCGCTTGGCCAGGATCTCGTCGATGCGCTGCAGTTGGGCCAGGCCCACGGCCGCGTCCAGTTCGCCCATGGTGGCGCCCCAGGGCACGCGGCTGCCCACGGACACCGAGGCGCGGTCGCTGACCTTGCGTTCGCGCAGGTAGGCCACTTCGCTGGCCACCTTGGGGCTGTTCGTGACGACCATGGCCCCCTGACCACAACACAGGGCCGAAGGCTGGCTGAAGTCGAAGATGGCGACGTCACCGAAGCTGCCCACCATCTGGCCCTGGTAGCGCGATCCGATGGCTTCGGTGCTGTCTTCGATCAGCACGAGGTTGTGCTGGTCGGCCAGGGCGCGCAGGGCCTGCCAGTTGGCCGGATGGCCGTTGACGTTGGAGGCCAGGATGGCGCGGGTGCGCGGCCCGATCTTGCTGGCCGCCTGGGTGGGCTCCAGACAGCCCGACCAGTAATCGATGTCGGCCAGAACGGGCGTGGCACCCACCAGGGAGATGCCATGCGCGATCTGGTGCCAGGCATAGCCCGTGGTGATGACTTCGTCACCCGGGCCAATGTCCAGCGCCTTGAGCGTGAGCGCCATGCCCTGGATGCCGCTGTTGAGGGCGACCGCATGCGGCCGGCCCAGCCAGATGGCAAAGGCCTGCTCGAAGGACTCGACCATGACCCCGGACGACAGCTGGGTGCTGCGCAGGGTCATGACCACGTTCTCCAGTTCGGCCGGGGTGATGTCCGGGTCGGACAGGGTGATCAGGTCGACTTCTTCTTCCATGGGGCACCTTTTGATCGCTGGGTTGGAACGTGGGGAGGACGAGGGCGGTGCAGGCTCAGCCCTGGGTGAGCACAAGGGCCGAGGCCTGGAGCGGGTCACGCGTGACCGTCCAACAATGGCCATCGGTGCTCATCATGTAGAGCGCCCGCTCGGGGCCCTGGGTGGTCGGCACGTGGACGGCGGGCTTTTCCCCACGCATGTCGAAGGCATCGAGCACCAGCGTCTTGAGCGGCGAGAGGCGCTCGCGCAAGGTGACCGCGGCGGCGCGCACGGTCTCGGCCTGGGACACGATCTGGGCGGCCTGGGTGAGTTGTTCGGCGGTGATGGCCATGGTGTGGGCTCCCTTGGGATTCGGCTGGGTGTGCGGGATCAGTCGTCGTTGCCGCCCGAGATGCGGCGGGACTCGACCGTGATCGGCAGCGTCGTGCCTTCGGGCATGTCGGGCAGGCTCATCAGCCAGCCATTGCCCAGGGTGACGTTGCCGCCCCACATGCCGGGGCGCTCCATGGAGACGATGGGCTCCTCCAGGTCCTTCTTGGGGACGTAGAGGGACAGCGTGCCCTTGCCGTCTTTGCGGATCATGACTTTCATGCAAACACTCCTGGTGAGGTAACGGAATCGGGATGCGGGTGCGGCAGGGGTGCGGTGGACTCGGCCATGAGGCCACCAATCTCCCGCGGCAGGTGAGCCAGAACGTGGTCGATCTGGGCCTCGGTGGTGTCGGCCGACAGGCTCAGACGCACGGCACAGAGCGCCTCGTTGCGCGGCACCCCCATGCCGGTGAGCACGGTCGAGGGCTCGTTGCCACCGGCTGAGCACGCCGAGCCAGAGGAGGCCTGCACCCCCAGCCGCCCCAGCTTGTTGAGGACCAGGTCGGCATGCAACAGGCCAAACCGCAGGAAGCTGGTGTTGGGCAGGCGCGGCGAGAGTTGGCCGTAGACCTCGGTTCCGGGCAAGGCTCGTTGCAGGCCTTGCTCGAGCCGGTCGCGCAGCGTGGCCATGCGGGCGCTGTGGGTCAGCCAGTCGTCAGGACTGAGGGTGAGGCGCTCGGCGGCCGCGGCAAAGCCCGCGATGCCGGGCAGGTTCTCGGTGCCCCCACGGCGCCCTCGCTCCTGAGAACCGGGGAAGAGCACGGGCCAGTTCAAACCCTGGCGTACGAGCAAGGCCCCTACCCCTTTCGGGCCGTGGAACTTGTGGGCCGAGACCGAAACCAGATCGGCCCCGGACTTGCCGAAATCGAAGGGCAGCTTGCCCACCAGCTGGGTGGCGTCCACATGCAGCATCGCACCCTGGGCATGGGCCAGCCGGGCGATCTCGCCAATCGGCATCAGCACACCCGTTTCGTTGTTGGCCGCCATGACGGAGACCAGCGCCACCCGGTCGGTGATCAGGCTGCGGGCCTGGGCCATGTCCAGCGTGCCATCGGACAACAGACCGATGAACGCCACGTCGCCACCAGGCTGCTGCGCCAGTTGGCGGGCGAGCTTCTGCACCCCGGCGTGCTCGGCCGCGCTCAGGACCAGGCCGCTTCGGCCATTGAAGCCCACCGCCCCGCGCAGGGCGATGTGGTTGGCCTCGGTGGCACCACTGGTGAAGACGACCTCGGCCGGCTTGCAGCCCAGGAAGCGCGCCACCTTGACACGGGCTTGCCCCAGCATCTGCTTGGCGTCCTGGCCTGCGTCGTGGTTGGACGAGGCATTGGCCCAGTTCTCGCGCAAGGCCTGCAGCATGGCGTCAACCGCCTCGGTTGCCGGCGGCGTGGTGGCGTTGTGATCGAGGTAAATCCAGTCGGGGTGCATGGTGGGTCCTGTGCAAGATGGGCTCAGGGCCAGAAGACGCGATCGGGGTCGAGGCAGACCTCTTCCAGCAGGGGCTGCATGTGGGGTGCCTCGTCGTGCTGGAGCCACTGACCGGTGTCGTGATCGTGCGAACACAGCAGCCAGCCGCCACCCTCCAGGGGAGACAGAAGCGCGATGTTGATCACGCCGCCGTCGGGGTCGACGTTGCGCGAGCAGCAAGGGCTGGTGATGAGGTAGGCCTCACCTTCTCGCAGCACGGTGGGCTTGACGTAGCGGTAGCGCACGCGTTGAGCCAGTGCCCGCTCGATGCGGGCGCAGCCCAGGTCATGCAGGCTGGCGCGCGGTTGGCTGAGGGTGGCGGCCATGCGTCGGCTGCTGCGGCGGGTTCGACCGGGCTCGCTGCTCGGAAGCGATGGATCCGACTCGGAACTGCGTTCGCGGCGGGCGGGTGGCTTGCTCATGTGCCCACCGGCGTGCTCTCTGACAAGAGCGGCAACTGCCCCCTTGCCTTCTCGGCCAGATCGGCCAACTCCTGAAAGAGCATGATTTCCGCTTCCAGGCAGCCCACGACCATGCCGCTGAAATCGACCATGTAGACCGGCATGTTGGCCTCTTCGTGGTGACCGATCTGCACGATCTCACCCTCGGCGCCCATGGGCACGACCACGGCATCCAGCGGGTGCTCGGGGTAGGTGCCATCGTTGATCAGGTCTTCCAGGGCCACGACGCGCTGGCCCCACTGGTAGATGGCTTCACGCGGTTCGATCATCATGTTGGGGCTCCTGATTCAAGGCAGTCAAAAAAGGGGGGCGGGCTAACGCAGCTCGTTGAGGCTCTTGGCCTTGTCGCCAAGCTGCGCGAGGATGTCCTCGGGCAGGTTGTCCAGCGTCATCAGTTCCTTGGCGCGCATGCCCACGCGGTAGCCGTGGTCGGTGAACTCCACCGCATAGATGTAGAACTGCTGCAGGAAGGTGCCGATGGAGACCACGTAGCCCACATCGCCCTTCTTCACGAGCACCTCGCCGATGTCCTTGCCGTTGAAGGTGCCGTCGTTGCGCACGATGCTGCGCGCCACGACGCGCTCGCCGAAGTGGAAACGGGGCGGGTCGGCGACCTCGATGCTGTCGTCGTCACGGTTGATGTCACCCATGCGGAGCTCCTGTGTCGTAGAGACGTTGGTGGACGGCCGCCCGCACTTCGGTGTCGGGGTCGTCCTGCATGCGTTGCAGCAGATCGGGCTGGGCGCGCTGGCTGACTTCCCAGCGCACGAGCAGGTCTTCGTCGAAGGCAAGGCGGTCGAGCAGGCCCATGGGCAGGCGCTGGGCCACGATCCGGCGGACCTCGGGTGCCCGGTCGTCGACCAGGCGCAGCAGGGCCGGCATCTCGATGCGCTGGGCCACCTCCTGGCGGACCTGGCTTTCGGGGTCGGACGCCATCAGGGGCAAGAGCGCCACGGTGAGCCGACGGGCCACCCATTGGCGCACGCCGTAGTCGGGGTCCTGCACCATGGACGGCAACTGCTCGGCCTCCAGGCGCTGCGCCACCCGGATGCGGACCTCGCGGTGCGGGTCGTCGCGCATCTTGAGCAGCGAACGCTGGGGCAGGCGCAAGGCCAGCTGCAGGCGCACGGTCTCGTCCGGGTCGGCGATCATGCCGGGCAGGTGGAAGACATCGGCATAGCGCGCGGCGATGGCGCGCACCTCGAAATAGGGGTGGGCCAGCTGTTCCTTGGCCAGATCCGGGTGCCAGCGGAAGAAGCGGTCGATGCGGCGGGCATATCCGTCCTGCATGCAGGCGTGGCCGATCTCGCAACCCCCAGGCCCCTCAATGCCCTTCAAGGCCACATAGGGGCAGGCCTGGCAATCGATGGCGGCACCTTGCCAGTCCATCGCGACGATGTCGCCAGCCGGGGCACGGGCGGTGGGCAGGCTCATCATGGCTGGCCCCATCCACGGTGTGGCAGGCGACCTTCTGCCAGGGCTTGCTTGTCGTAGTCGCGCTCGGGCTCGTCGTCCGGGTCGCCGCCTTCGGCACGGGCCAGGACCACGGCCAGCACGGCACCGCCCACGCGGTCCTGCGGGTCGAGCTCGCGCAGTTCGGCCAAGGCCGCACGCCCGGTGTCGAGGTCACCCAGGCGCAAGCTCAGGTAGGCATAGCCCTTGAGCGAAAACAGGTAGAAGCGCACCGCCGCATCGAAGCGGGCCTGCTCGTCGGTGATGCGCGGCAGGGGCTCGGTGGCGGGGTGGCTGGCCTGCGGCAAGAGCGCCGCGCGGGCCACGGCCAGGGCCTCGGTGGCCACCTCGCGCGCTTCACGCAGGCGGTGGCCATAGAAATGGAAACGGTAGAGCGCAATCAAGGTGGCCGGGTGCGTGGGCGCCAGGGCCTTGGCCTTCAGCAGCAAAGGCTCGGCCAGTTCACGCTGGCTGCGCACCAGGCCGGCCTGGGCGATCAGCGACTCCACCTCCGGGGCCAGGCCCTGACCCAGCACCGCGGTGTCAAAGCCCATGCCATCGGAGGCCGGCGCGCCCTCGCCTGCCGCCATGCCGGTGGCCAAGGCGTCAGGGTGGGGTGAGGTCGCAGCCGGGCTCATGCTCACGTCCTTCAGCGAGGCGTGGCCGACGGGGCCATCTTGATCGAACCGATCTCGATGCGCGACACCGCAGGCGGTGCGGCGCTGGCCGCGTCACCACTGCTGCTGCAGGCGCAAGGGGCGGCACCCGGGTTCACGAAGGTGAGGCCCGACTTGGTCGGGGTGTCGGCGAAGTCCACGATCACGCCGTCCATCAGCGTGCCGGTGTCGGCGGGCATGAAGACCTTCACGCCATTGACGTTGGCCACCACATCGCCGGCCTGGGGCTCGGCTTCCACCGTGAACTCCGAGTTGTAGCCAGAGCAGCCACCAGGGGTCACGGTGAGTCGGAAGCCTGCGGTGGCGGGCAGGCCGGAGAACATCACCATCCGACGGATGAACTTCTCTGCAGCGGGGGACACGGTCCAGTTGGGCAGCATGGTCATGGTCCTCGCTCAAGCCTTGACGATGCAGCCGTCAACCGGGCAGACCGCCACGCACTGAGGCGAATCGAACTGGCCTTCGCATTCGGTGCACTTGTTGGGGTCGATGATGAAGGTGCCGCCCTTTTCGCGGATGGCAACGTTCGGGCACTCGGGCTCGCATGCGGAACAGCCGGTGCAGGTGGAGGCGATGATCTTCAGGGCCATGGTGCTTCTCCTTTGAGTCAAGCGTGGGTGGGGAAACTGGAGGCAAGGGAGCCCATGCCCCCTTGCCCGTCCGCGGATCAGGCCGCGGCTTCAGAGGTGTAGGCGCCTTGACGGATCGAGGCGTCGCCGCGGGCCTGGTGCACGATCTGACCGCTGGCGATGCGGTTGCAGTAATCGGCAAACCAGCTGAGGGCGGCCTTCTCGATGAACTCGTGGGCGTAGGCGTCGATGGGCTCGATGCCAGCGGCCTTGAGCTCGTCACGCGGGCAGGCACCGATCTTGGCGACCAGCACGGCATGGCAGTCGTTGATTGCCCGCACGATGGACGGCAGTTGCTCGTCTTCTCCGTAGCCACCCTGGCAGTAAAGGTCGACACGGCGGTGGCCCACGAACAGCGCTTCGGCGGCCGAGACCTCGAAGATCTGGAACTCGGTGGCGTGACCGAAGTGCTGGTTCACACGGCCATGGCCTTCGGTGGCCACGGCGACCAGCACTTTCATGTTCGGGTCGACCTCGGGCATCGACGCCTTGGCGCTTTCCAGTGCCTCGACCTTGGCCGCATGCTGAGACTGGCGCTCCAGCTCGACCTTGTCCTGGTAGGTCTTGCGCTTGTCCAGGTCGTAGACGATTTCCATCTCTTCGATCTTGTCGAGCGTGAACTCTTCGGAACGGTCTTCACCCAGCAGGCCGACGGCATCGGCGCGGCACTGACGGCAGTGGCGCATCAGGTTGGCGCCGCCCATGCAGGCGTCCTGCACGGCCTTGAGTTCCTGAGCGGTGGGGCCACGCTGGCCGGTCAGACCAAACACCGTGCCGTGCTCGGCTTCCGAGATCAGCGGCATGATGTTGTGAAGGAAGGCACCGCGCTTCTTGACCTCGCGGTTCACCTCGATCAGGTGCTCGTCATTGATCCCGGGGATCAGCACAGAGTTGATCTTGGTGAGCACGCCTCGGGCGGTCAGCATTTCCAGGCCCTTCATCTGCTGCTCATGCAGGATGCGGGCGGCCTCGATGCCGGTCACGCGCTTGTGGTCCCAGAAGATCCAGGGATAGATCTTGGCGCCCACTTCCGGATCCACCATGTTGATGGTGATCGTGACGTGGTCGATGTTGTACTTGCAGATCTCGTCGACCAGGGCCGGCAGGGCCAGGCCGTTGGTGGACAGGCACAGCTTGATGTCCGGTGCGCTTTCCTGAAGCATGCGGAAGGTGTCGAAGGTCTTCTTCGGGTTGGCGAGCGAATCACCAGGACCGGCCACACCCAGCACCGTCATCTGCGGGATCTCGCTGGCCACGGCCAGCACCTTCTTCACGGCCTGTTCGGGCGTGAGCTTCTGCGACACCACACCGGGCCGCGACTCGTTGGAGCAGTCGTACTTGCGGTTGCAGTAGTTGCACTGGATGTTGCAGGCCGGGGCCACGGCCACGTGCATGCGGGCGTAGTGGTGATGGGCTTCTTCGGAGTAGCAGGGGTGGTTCTTCACCTTGTCCCAGATCTCCTGTGGCATGTCGTCCGGGCCCCCGGAGGTGCCGCAGCTGGCTTTGCCTTCGCCGCCTGAAGTCCCGCAGCCACTGTGGCTGGCAGGGTCGGGTGCAGCCCCCAAGGGCTTGATTTGGCCGATGCCGATGAAGGCCGTCGGTGCAAGTGTTGAAGCGTCCATTCGATTCCCCCGGCTATGGGCACGATGCCCAGACGAGAGCCGCTTTGCCATTTCCGTGCCACATTTTTGAGCGTTCAAAATCAAGCACTTAGCGATTGATCTGGCGCAAGGTCAGGCAGGCTTGGCAGCTTTGACACAGCCCTTGTCGGCCAAGGCTGTCAGGGTTCTGACAAAGCTGACAGCGCGGGCGATGGCCCTTGTCGCGATGGCCAGAAGGCATGCTGGGTTGCTGGTCTCACCGCGCAGGCAAAGGCCCGATGGCATGGGACTTGTATGGACAGGCCGCATCGGCCCTTCCTGGCCGCTTCTGCGCGAGGTGTGGCAATGAACGATCAACTGCCCGTCAACGTCCTGCTGGCCGAGGAGATCGCCGACGTGGCCGCCCTGCTCACGGAGCACGCCGCGGATGACAGCCCCGAGACGCAGGCGCTGATCTGGCGCATCGCCGAATCCAGCATGGGCCCGAACCACCTCTGGCAAGACCTGGCCCTGCCCGACCGGGCCGCCCTGGGCGAGCTGATGCAGCGTCATTTCCCCGCCCTGAAGGCCCGCAACAGCAAGCAGATGCGCTGGAAGAAGTTCCTCTACCGCGAGATCTGCGCCAAGGCCGACGTGCTGATCTGCAAGTCACCGCATTGCGAGGCTTGCGACGAGGTGCACGTGTGCTTCGCGCCGGAGGAATGACGCCCATCGAAACCCCCAAAAAAATGGGTGGCTCATCGACTGAGCCACCCTCCTCCTTGCACTGCACCGCGATGACAGCGTTTCAGAACTTGCGGACCTCGATGTCGTACTTCTGCAAGGCATAGCCCATCTGGCGGGGCGTGATGTTGAGCAGGCGTGCCGCCTTGGCCTGCACCCAGCCGCAGCGCTCCATGGCCCACACCAGGCGCTCACGTTCGCCATCAGGCTTGTCGTCGTGGCGTTCACCCTGCGGGGCGTGCACAGGCTGCCCAGGTCCCCCCACCGCGGCGTAGTCCCCATCCGCCATGCCGTGGGTCTCGCGGGGACGGCCCGGCACCTCGGCGATGGGAATGTGGATGGGCTTGCCTGTCATGGGCCGCACGGCGTCGTCGCGCTCGATGTGGTGCAGCACCTGGGTCAGGCAGCGGTTGTCGTGGCAGGGGAAGCTCAGGTCACTGAGCTCTTCGCCCATGGCCATGGTGGCGGTGCGCTCAACGCAGTTCTCGAGCTCGCGCACATTGCCCGGCCAGTAGCAGCTGGTCAGCACCTTCATGGCCTTCGGGCCCACGCGCACCTTGCGGCCGTTCTCGCGGTTGAAGCGCTGCATGAAGTGCTCGACCATCAGCGGGATGTCTTCGCGGCGCTCGCGCAGTGGCGGCAGGAAGATGCTGACCACGTTGATGCGGTAGTACAGGTCGGCGCGGAACTCGCCTGCGGCCACCATCTTCTCCAGGCTGCGGTTGGTGGCCAGGATCAGGCGCACATCGACCTTGATGGGGTGGGTGCCCCCCACGCGTTCGAACTCCTTTTCCTGCAGCACGCGCAGCAGCTTGGCCTGGAAGGAAGGCGAAATGTCGCCGATCTCGTCGAGGAAGAGCGTGCCACCGTGGGCCAGTTCAAAGCGCCCCTTGCGCATGCCGACCGCGCCGGTGAACGCCCCCTTCTCATGACCGAAGAGTTCGGATTCGAGCAGGGACTCGGTGAGCGCCGCACAGTTCACACGGATGAAGGGCTGGTCTTGACGCGGCGAGAGGTTGTGCACGGCCCGCGCGATCACTTCCTTGCCGGTGCCGCTTTCTCCGCGCAGCAGCACGGTGGTGCGGGCCGGCGCCACCTGATGGACCTCGGAAAACACCTCCTGCATGCGCGAGGACTGGCCAATGGCCGTGTCGAGCTTGTAGGTGGGCTTGAGGGCCTTGGACAGGCGGCGAGACTCGTCATTGAAGCGCTCGTGTTCGGCCTGCACACTGCGGTGCAGCAGCAGGTTCTGCCCCATGAGGCTGGCCACCATGGAGAGCAGACGGGCGTCTTCATCGAACACGGGCGAGCGCTCCCCCACAGCACGGTCCATGGTGAGCACGCCCAGGGTGCGGCGATCGGCCTTGATCGGCGTGGCGATGTAGGCGATGGGCGAGTCGCCCATCTGGTCGGCCGCGCCCGTTCGATTGAGGAAAAGCGGCTCCTGCGCGATGTCGGGCACGACCATGGGGATGCCGCTGGCGAACACGCGACCGACGATGCCCTCGCCAACCGCAAACTCCAGTCGCCGCGTTTCTTCGCGCGAAAGGCCCACGGCACACAGGCCGCACAGCACGCCATCGTCGGTGTTGAGCACGACCGCGCTGCGTCGCCAGCCCATCATCGAGACCATCACATTGAGGGCCTCACGGAATGTCTTGTGGATGTCGAGCGACGAACCCAGGATCTTGCTGACCTGGTACATCGTCATCAGCTCGATGCTTGCTCGTTCGTGGTGCGCACTGACCATGGCCTGTCACCCCTGCTGTTGCATTCAGGCAGCCCCACACCCCTGTGCTCCCCGCTTTGGTTCAGCTTGTGGCTGCTCGCGGTGCACAAGGCCCGGGGAAGGGCTGTACCGCAGAGGGGGCAGCAAAAAACAAGCCCATGAGCCGCATTCGCGTCCGGAAACATGTCAGTCAGATGACTGTGCGACGCTTCGTTTGACAAATGTCAAACCGCCTCCTCTGCCGCCTTGACGGACAACCCAGCCTCAGGCGGGAAGGGCCTGCGGATGCCCCCACTTCGCCACGATTCGCACCAGCAGGGCATGGTCAACGGGCTTGGTGATGAAGTCGTCCATGCCCGCATCCAGTGCCGCTTGCCGATCCCTGGCCATGGCATGGGCCGTCATGGCGATCACGGGCAGGCTCGACCAGGTCTGGTGCGCCCGGATGCGGCGTGTGGCCTCGTGGCCGTCCATCACCGGCATCTGGATGTCCATGAGTACCACGTCCACCGGCTGCACGGCAAGCTTTTGCAAAGCCACGGCCCCGTTGTCGGCCACGATGACCTCGGCGCCAGCCAGGCCCAGCATTTCGCTGGCCACCTGCTGGTTGAGCGCGTTGTCTTCCACCAGCAGCACACGCAGCCCCTGCAAGGGCGAAGTACCGGCGGGAGGAGGGACCACGACGGCCGCACGCGGCTCGGCTTGCGGCGCATCCGGGAGGGCGGTCGGCAGGCGACGCGTCGATTCAAGGGACAGGTCAAGGGGCAGATCGAGCACCACCTCGAAGCGACTGCCCTGCCCCACCTCGCTGCGGACACCCAGCTGCCCGCCCATCAGGCGCACAAGCTGGCGACAAATGGCCAGCCCCAGGCCGGTGCCGCCGTGGCGTCGCGTGCTGGAGGCGTCGACCTGCGTGAACGGCTCGAAGAGCTGCGACTGGGCCGCCAGGCTGATGCCGGGCCCCGTGTCTGACACAGCCAAGCACAGGCGCCCCAGACCCGCTGCAGCCCCTGGCAGGCACCGTGCCTGCAGCACCACCTCGCCCTGTTCGGTGAACTTCACGGCATTGGCCGCCAGGTTGACCAGAACCTGACGCAGCCGCATGGCATCACCTCGCCAGGCCGTGGGGAGGTCGGACGGCACGTCCAGCCGAAAGTGCAGGCCCTTGGCCTTCGCCTGGGCGGCCAGCAGGTCCATGACCTCCTGCAGCACGGCGGGCAGCGAAAACGGCTGGTTCGCCAGGCTGAGTTTGCCCGCGTCCACGGCGGAGAAATCCAGCACATCGTCCACGATGCCCAACAGGGACAGGGACGCCTGCAGCGTCTTCTCGAGGTAGTCGCGCTGAACAGGGTTCAGGGGCGTGCGCAGGGCCAGCTCGGTCAGGCCGATGATCGCGTTCATGGGCGTGCGCACCTCGTGGCTGACGTTGGCCAGAAAGGCGCCCCGTGCGCGCGAGGTCTCGAGGGCGGCCTCCCGCGCGTCGATCAAGGCGCGCTCGGTCTCGCGCCGCTGGCTGAGGTCCCGCAGCACAATCTGGATCCGCCCGGGCTGACCGGCGACCACCGTCTGGATGCGCGACAGGCTGGCCTCGACGGGCAGCGTGCGGCCATCCAGGCAGCGCAAGGCCATCTCGACCGACAGCAGGCGCCCCCCTTGCGCGTCCAGACGGCGTACCAGGGAGGGCCATTCGGGCGACTGCAGCCAGGCGCCTCCGCAGCCCTGCAGCGCCTCCGGCCCCTGGCCTGCCGCCACCATGCCCACCCAGGCCGGATTCGCCAGGCAGATGTGGCCGGCTTCGTCGAGCAGGCCCGCGCCATCGGCCATCTGGTAAAGCACATCGTCCAGCAATTGCTGCTGCCGGGCCAGCAGGCTGTCGAGCCGGTCGCGCTGCGACAGCAGTTCAGCGGCGGCCTGTTCCCGGTGCAGCAACTGACCCTGCAGGGCCGCCTGCAAGGCGGTGATGCCGCGTGCCAGACGATGCAGCTCGTTCTCGGGGCCCAGGGCGGGCTGGGGCGCTGGCTGGCCAAGGGCGCCCGCGCCCAGGCCCGTCACATGGGCAGAAAGCGCCTCGACGGGCTCGGTCACCCGCCGCTTGACCAACCAGAACACCAGCGCGGCCATGAGCAACAACTGCGGCACCATCAACAGGACGAAGTAACGCACCTGGGCCATGACCTGCTCGCGCAACAGCCCTTCGTCCAGGGTGATGCGCCAGTGCGCCACGACCTGCCTGCCATCCGGGCTCATGAGGGGCACACTGACCATCCCTCCTGGCGAAAGGAGCCCCTGAGACACCCCCGCCATGGGGGCCGCCGCCCCCTTGCGGTAATGCTGCGCCAGACCCGAGCCCTCCACCTCGGCAGACTGCACCACCGGGAAATGCTTCAGACCGTCGAGCTGGGCGGCCAGTGCCTCGTCGTCCAGGGCCCAGGCTGCCTGGGCCAGACCATGTCGGTAGGCTGCCACCACCGCTGCGAGCTCCTGTTGCTGTTGCGCCGTCTCGCGTCCATGGCTGATGCGCGCCGCGATGAAGCCGCCCAGCAGCGAAAACACGAGGCTGAAGCCCACCACCCGCCAAAGGAGGTGACGAGACAAGGTGTCTCGGTTCGCGTCGCTCACGGTGAGGGGCCTCTCGGGGTGTGCAACGTGGCGCCCGTGAGCACCAGCACGTCGCTGCGCTCGCCGGCGGCCAGGCGCTTCATGGTGAGGTAGGCCTGGCGGCCCATTTCGTGGAAGTCGATGGCGGCGATCCCGCCGATGAGCCCCTCATCGAGCAGCGCCTGCTGCGGCGCCGACACCTGCCCTG
>NZ_JAIZVX010000235.1 GCF_021768455.1 Aquabacterium sp.
CCTTCATGGCCAGCACGGCGCCGGTGCCGCTGCCTGCCAGCAGCAGGCCCAGCACGGCGCGCTGGAAGCTGCGCCGCGCCATTAGCGGCTGCGCCTTGCGGTACAAGTGCGGCGGGGCGTCGATGGGCTCGAAGGCCAGCGCCAGTTCGGCGCGCGTGCGCAAGTCGAACGCGCTGTCGGGCAACTCGGGCGGCCGGAGTTCGCGCTTCATGACGGGGTCTTCCGCAAGGGCGTGACCTGGGCGCCGCCGGGTGCCCGCACTGGCACGCCCATCACCTGCTTCAGCGCGTCGCGCGCGCGAGCCAGGCGCGACAGCACGGTGCCGGGCGCAATCTCCAGCGCCTCGGCCATCTGCGCGGTGGGCATGTCGTCGAAATAGAACAGCACCAGCACCTCGCGGTGGATGGGCGCCAGCCGCGCGAGCGCCTTGACCACGTCCAGCTTGTCGTCCAGCCCGGCGTCGGGGGCGGCCTGCTCGGGCTGCTCGTCGTCGTCCAGCGACTGCATGCCCGGCGCGGCCTGGCGGAAGGCGGCGCGCCGCATGATCTGGAACAGCCAGGCCCGCGCCAAGGCCGCATCGCGCAACTGCTCGCGGTGCTTCCAGGCGTTGGCAAAACAGTCCTGCACCACGTCTTCGGCGATGTCACGCGAGCCCGTCAGCGCCCAGGCGCTGCGCAGCAGGAAGCGGTAATGGTCCCGCACCCATTGGTTGTAGCGGGACTCGGCAGACTGGAACAGCATGGTGATCAAGAGCGGACAGCGCTGCGGTTCATTCCATCGCCATCGTCAGTGCTTACCCTCAGGCTGGGCATCACGGCCCGCGCGTGCCACCCAGCGATGGAAATTCGGCTGCCGAACCCGCGCTAGAGCGCTGCTGCAAGGCCGCCAGCCGCCGCGTCATGCTCTCGATCTCGATGGTCTGGCCGGCGATGATCTCCTCCGCCAGTTGCCGCGTGGCCGGGTCGCGGCCGTGCTGCAGCACCAGCCGCGCCATGTCGACGGCGCCGGCGTGGTGCGGAATCATCATCGCCAGGAAGTCGATGTCGGCCTGGCCCACGAAGCCCGGGCCGTGCATGTCTTGCATCATGCGGGCCATCGAAGCGTCCATCTCGCGCTCGAAGGCACTGACTCCATGTTGGGCGTGTCCGCCCCTCATGCCCTTCATGCCCTTCATGCAGTCTGCCCCTTGGCACCCACGCGCACGTAGACCAGGTTGATGCTCTTCTTGTTGCGCAGCGCTCCGGAAGGCAGGGTCAGGTTGCCCAGCGGAATCTGCGCGATGAAGACCGGCTTCAGCGGGTCGCTGACGTCGAAGGCGCTGCACACCGTCTGGCCGGCGTTGGGCGTGCCGGGCAGTTCGTCCTGCTCGTGCGCCACGTAGAGCAGCGTGTTCTCGGGGTTGGTCCACAGCCCGTGCGATTCGCGGCCGTGGCTGAAGAAGGTGCCGACCACCTTGCGCTGGCCGCTGGCTGCGCTGCGGTCGATGATGGCGATGGGGCTGGAGGCGACGCCGCCGGGGCCCCCGTCGTCGATGCGCGCCAGGCTGGCATAGACCACGCTGCCGCGCGCGTTGCTGACGAACTCGACGTGGTTGGGCCGCGCGCCCATGCCCAGCGGCACGCTGTCAATGAGGTCGAAACCGCCCCGCGTCGAGCGAGAAGACAGCGCATCGGCCAGCTTGTGCGAGAACCACACCTCGGCGCCGTCGGGCGTGGTCTTCATGAAGGGCGTGAAGCCGGGCTTGTCCTGCGCACTGATGTCCAGTGTCGTCACGCGCTGCGGCTGGCTGTGGCCATCGGCGCCCGGGTTGACACGGAACACGTCGACCTGCGACACCTTCTGGCTGGCCACGAAGGCCAGCGTGCCTTCGCGGTTGAACCATACCTGGGCCGGGCCGTTGATCGTCGGCAGGAACTGGCGGATGGCCGTCGAACCTGTGTTGTCGGTGCCCTTCAACTGACGCAGGGCGAGTTCGACGTTGACGATGGCGATGCGGTCTTCCCCGCGCAGCGTCACCCAAAGCTCCTTGCCGTTGCGCGTGAAGGTGGGCTCGTGCGGTTCGCGGCCCAGCAGCAGCCCGCTGCTCAGGCGTTCGGGGTTGGTCGTCATGCCAGCGGCCGGGTTGGGCGTGTTGCCGATGACGCGGCGCTGCTCGGCGTCGACGAGGTAGATGTTGCTCGAGCCGCGCCCGCTGGTGGCCAGCAGCCGGCCGTCGGGCGACGGCACCGCGCCGTGGGCGTCGATGCAGCCGTGGTACAGCGGCTTGTGGATCATCGCCGCGTGCGTCGGCGCCACGCCGGCGGTGACATAGCGGAAGGGCGGCCGCGGGTCTTCGTCGAAGCTGGTCAGGTTGATGGTGCTCTCGACGGTGTTGGTCCTGGGGTCGATCACGACCAGCGTGTTGGAGTCTTCGTTGGTGATGAAGACGCGGTCGCGCGGGTCGATGCCGGTGGCGGCGGCGGCGCTGGACGGCGCCTGGGCTTGCGCTGCGGGCAGCGCGCTGGCGGCTGCGGCGGCCAGCGAGTATTTGAGGATGTCGCGACGTTGTGTGCTTATGGGTGCTTTCTGTGTTCAGTGCAAAGGTGGACGGCAGTGTGTGACGCGTGACCTCGCACCCAACGACGGGCGGCGGCGGTGCGTCAGGCGCTCGCAGCCAAGAGCGCACTGCAGGGCGTTTCATTCCATGGCGGTGCAAACCACCTGCGCCGCGGGACTTGCTGTTGCCTTTAGCGCGGGGTGCCCAGCTGTTGGTAGACCTCGGTCGACACCCGCGCCAGCACGCTGCGGTCGACGTCTGACGACAAGGCGTAGCCGAAGGGTCCGTCGACCCAATAGAACACGTTGACGGCGCCTTCCTGCGCGAAGCGGAAGGCGGTGTCAGCGTTCTTCGCACCCGGTTTCGCATCCGGTTTCGCGGCCCCGCCCGAGCCCGCGGCGCTGCCCACGTCAGCGACGTCATTGGACACGTACAGCGTCAGCTTGCTGCCCTGCTCGTTGCGGTACATGAACTGAGCCACCGGCCCCTGGCCACCTGGCAGCAGGCGCCCGCCTTCCAGCGTGTAGCCCTGCGCCTGCAGGTGCGGCGGTTTCATCGGCGCGCCCATGCGCTTGGACAGCCAGGCCACGAGCTGGTCTTCGTGCGCGGCGTCCACTTCCACGGGCCGGCGCACATCGGGGCTGTAGACCGCATGCGCCACGGCGGCGCGCTGCGCGAAGCCGCTGGCAGACACCAAGGTCAACCCACCCGGGGCCGGTTTCACGGCCGCCATGCGGGCCGCATCGTCACCGCCAACACCCGCGCGGGCGCCAGCCCCGGCGCCGCGCAGCCCCCAGCCCGTGGCGCCGCTGATCACGGCGATGGCGAGCCCGGCAGCCAGGCGCTGCAGGTACCAGGGCGTCGGCGACACGGTGCGTGGGCCCGCCGACTTGAGCAGGCGCTGCGGCGGCTGCTCGTCCAGCACCGGGTCGAACAAGGCGTGCAGTTCTCGCTTCTGCGCGCGGTAGGTCTCGACGCGCTGCGCGTCGTCGGGACGCGCGGCCAGGAAAGCAGCGATCGCGGTCTGGCGCTCTGCGGGCAGGTGGCCATCGACGAACGCATGCAGGTCGGCCTCGGTGACCGGGGGGGTGGGCGG
>NZ_JAIZVX010000236.1 GCF_021768455.1 Aquabacterium sp.
TGCCCGGCGTCGGTCCGGCCCGCCTGGCCATGCGCAGCACCCTGGCCTCGGTGCGCCGCAACGGCACGGCCAGTATCGGCGAAGCCATGCTCACGGCACTGGAAAAACACCTCAACGACAAGGTGCGCGGCTCGCTGGTGTCCTTCGCCAACGGCCTGCAGAGCCGTCTTACCGACCTGCTGACCCGCATCGCCGACGTCCGCATCGGCTGACCCCTTTCGTCGCGGCGGTGGCCATCGGGCCCCGGGCGGTTTACAGTGATGCGGATGGACACCACGGTCACTGCCTCCGCCCCCTCCCCGGTCACCGACCCGGCGCAGCGCGCCCAGCGGCAACAGGCCGTGGTCAAGGCCCTGCAACGCGTGCTGCCCGCGGCCAGCGTGCTGTGGCAGACCGAGGCCGTCACCCCCTTTGAATGCGATGGCCTGAGCGCCTACCGCCAGCGCCCGCTGGCGGTGGCCCTGCCCGAGACCCACGAGCAGGTGGGTGCGGTGCTGGCGGCCTGCCATGCCCTGGGCGTGCCCGTGGTGGCGCGCGGTGGCGGGACCGGGCTGTCGGGCGGCGCCCAGCCCCATGCGGAGGGCGTGACGCTCTCGCTGGCGCGGCTCAACCGCATCACCCGGATCGATGCCCTGGCCCGCACGGCCACCGTGCAATGTGGCGTGCGCAACCTGGCCATCAGCGAGGCTGCGGCGCAGCACGGCCTGTACTACGCCCCCGACCCAAGCAGCCAGATCGCCTGCACCATCGGCGGCAACGTGGCCGAAAACGCCGGTGGCGTGCACTGCCTGAAATACGGCCTGACCGTGCACAACGTGCTGGGCGTCCGTGGCTTCACCATCGAGGGCGAGCCGCTGGAACTGGGCGGCGAGGCGCTCGACGCCCCGGGCCTGGACCTGCTGGCCGCCTTCATCGGCAGCGAAGGCCTGCTGGGCGTGGTCACCGAGGTGACGGTGCGCCTGCTGCCCAGGCCGCAGATCGCCCGCTGCCTGCTGGCCAGCTTCGACGACGTGAGCAAGGCCGGCGAGGCCGTGGCCGCCATCATCGGCGCAGGGTTGATCCCCGCCGGGCTGGAGATGATGGACGGCCCCATGACGGCCGCCGTGGAAGACTTCGTGCACGCGGGCTACGACCTGAGCGCCGCCGCCATCCTGCTGGTGGAAAGCGACGGCACGCCGGAAGAGGTGGAAGAAGAGATCGAGCGCCTGGGCACGGTGCTGACCCAGGCCGGCGCCACGCGGCTGGAGCTGAGCCAGGACGAGGCCCAGCGCCTGCGCTTCTGGAGCGGCCGCAAGAATGCCTTCCCGGCCACGGGACGCATCAGCCCCGACTACCTCTGCATGGACGCCTCCATCCCGCGCAAGGCGCTGGCCACCATGCTGCAATCGATCAACGCCATGCAGACCACCTACGGCCTGCGCTGCGTGAACGTCTTCCACGCGGGCGACGGCAACATGCACCCGCTGATCCTGTTCAACGCCAACGACCCGGACGAACTGCAGCGCGCCGAGGCCTTCGGCAACCAGATCCTGCGCGAGGCCGTGGCCCTGGGCGGCAGCATCACCGGAGAACACGGGGTGGGCGTGGAAAAGCTCGACGCCATGTGCGTGCAGTTCTCGGATGCCGAGCGGGCGCAGATGCTGGCCTTCAAGGCCGCCTTCGACCCGCAGGGCCTGCTCAACCCGGGCAAGGCCATCCCCATGCTGGCGCGCTGTGGCGAGTTGCGCCCCGCGCCTGGCCAGAAGCTGGGGCAGACCCCGGCCCTGCAGGCGGCACTGGCCGAGCTGCCGCGGTTCTGATCGGCGGCTGCGACCTGCGGCTGGGCGCGGCGGCTCAGGCGCTGCTGGCCACGCGCTGGCGCGCCTGGTAGAGGGTGTCGAGCGTGATGTGGCGCACCTCGAGCTTGCTCTGCTCGACGTGGGCGCGCAGCAGGCGCAGGGCCTCGTCACTCCGGCGGCGCGTGATGGCGCGCAGGATGCGGGCATGTTCGTCGTAGGTGGCCTCGACGCGGTTGGGCTTGGTGAAGTCCAGACGGCGGATGATGCGGATGCGCTCGGTGATGTCGTCGTGCACACGGGCCATCTCGGTGTTGCCGGTGGCGCGCACCAGGGCGGAGTGGAAGGCCTCGTCCAGCCGGTCGACGGTGATGAAGGCCATCTGGCGCTCGTGGGGCTTGACCAGCCAGACCTCGGCCAGCTCCTTGAGCACGGGGCGTTCTTCCATCTCGCACAGGCGGGTCACCGCATGGGTTTCGAGCAGCACGCGCAGGTCGTAGAGTTGGTCGAAGGCCTCGAAATCCAGCGGAGCAACCTGCCAGCCGCTTTTGGGAAAGACCAGCAGAAAACCCTCGCGCTGCAGGCGCTGCAGGGCCTGACGCAGCGGCGTGCGGCTGACCTGCACGCGGTTGGCCAGATCGCTCTCGGAGAAGCGGTCGCCCGGCAGCAGCACGAAATCGAAGATCAGCTGCTTGATCTGGGCGTAGACGCGCTCGGCGAGTGTGGTGGCCGGCAGGGCTGGTGACGTCGGCAAGGGAACCAGGTTCATGGAGCCTTCGGCAAGGGAGACGGTGTGGACGGAAAAGGAATCATGCTGACATGGGCCGACACGATGCGCCAGCCCTGGGCGAAGCGCACCCAGGTCTGGGTCTGGAAGCCCCGGAGCGCGGTGTCGCTGCGCACGAACTCGCACATGGCCACGGCCACATCCGACCCGAAGGCGGTGATGCGGACGTCGTCCAGACGCCGCGTGAAATCCGGGGCGTCCACGCTGGCGCGATAGGCCACCAGCGCGTCATGCCCGAGTTGCCTGTCTGCGATGCCGTAGCGGGTCACCTGAGGGCTGTTCCAGAAAAAGGCATTGAGTGCGTCCACGTCGTTGGCCATGAGCGCGGCTTCATAGCGCAGGAAGGTGGCGGTCACCTCCTGCACCACCTCGTGCAGGTTGATTTGGCTGGGTGCGATGCTCATGCGGCCTGCCTGTCTGAAGCGGCCTGGGCCTGACGGTGGGCCATGTAGGCGCGCCAGCTACCAAAGTGGCTGATGTCTTCGGCGCCAGCGATGCCGCAGGGCTCGCAGATGAAGCCTTTGACCCAGCTGCCATCGGCCAGCTCGACCGAGCCCAGGCCCAGCGGCGAGGGGATCAGGGCGAGGAAGGAGCCCACGGCCGACAGGGGCACGGCATAAACCTCGAGCGCGATGGCATGGCCCGACTCGGGGGGCGCGTCGGCTGCGACGCGGGCCAGGCCGGGTTTGGGGGGCACGGTGCCGGGCAAGGCGTAGAGCTGGTAGCGCGGCGCGGTTTCGGTGCGACAGATCAGGCGGGCGCGGCGTTCGGTGAGCTGGCCATGCAGGGGCATGCCGCTGAGGTGGGCGCCCACCACCGCCAGGGCCATCACGGGCTCGGCCTGGGGCAAGGCGGCTGGCGGCCAGGCCAGTTCAGCCTCGGTGGCGGGCACACCGGTGTGCCCGAGTTGCGGGGCCGTGGTGCGGTGGCGCGCCTGTTGCCACAGCGCCCCCACGTCGAGCAAGGCGGCATCGGAGCCACCTGGGGCAATGAGGGTGACCCCAAAGGGCAGACCGGCGGGGGTGAAGCCACTGGGCAGGGCCAGGGCGGCCAGGCCCAG
>NZ_JAIZVX010000121.1 GCF_021768455.1 Aquabacterium sp.
ACTGGGCGAACTGCGCGGCGAGCACGCCGACCTGACCATGGACAAGGTCACGGCCCAGCGCCCCGTGGCCCCCGTGCGCGCCGTCGCGCCGGACACGGCCACCGTCGAGGCCCTGCGCGCCGCCCAGGAGGCCAACGCCAACATGCTGGGCGAACTGCGCGCCATGCGCGCCATGATGAAAGAGCGCTTCGAAACCATCGCCTTCATCGAGAAGCTGGGCCGCACGCCCAGCCAGGCCGCACTCGCCCAGAAGCTGCTGGACGGTGGTTTCTCCGCCGTGCTGATCCGCAAGATGCTCGACGCCATGCCCGCCGAGGTGCTCAACGGCCAGATGGACGCCGTGCAATGGGCCACCCAGGTGCTGCAGCGCAACCTGCTCACCGGCGACCAGGGCCCCGCCATCGAAGACCAGGGCGGCATCATCGCCCTGATCGGCTCCACCGGCGTCGGCAAGACCACCACCACCGCCAAGCTGGCCGCCACCTTCGCGGCCAAGCATGGCGCCCACAACCTGGGCCTGATCACGCTGGACGCCTACCGTGTCGGCGCCCACGAACAGCTGCGCGCCTACGGCCGCATCCTGGGCGTGCCCGTGCACATGGCCCACGACCGCGCCGCCCTGGAAGACCTGCTGGAGCTCCTCTCCGGCAAGAAGCTCATCCTGATCGACACCGCCGGCATGGCCCAGCGCGACAGCCGCGCCAAGGAACTGCTGGACATGCTGGCCCACCCGGCCATCCGCAAGCTGCTGGTCATCAACACCGCCGCCCAGGGCGATGCCATCGAAGACGTGATGGTCTCCTACCAGGCCTCGCAGTGCGCCGGCATCGTCCTCTCCAAGCTGGACGAGGCCGTGAAGCTCGGTCCGGCGCTGGATGCGTTAATCCGTCACAAGCTCAGGGTTCTGGGCGTGGCCAACGGCCAACGCGTGCCCGAAGATTGGCATCGCCTGTCGGCCCAGGCCCTGGTTCACCGCGCCCTGCGCGCCAGCCTCAACCCCGCCTACCGGCTGGACCCCAACGAGGTGAACCTGGTCTTTTCCACCCTGAGCCCCGCCGACCCCCTGAGCACCCCGCGTTCCATCTGAGTCCCGCTGATCTACCCCACGCCTTGCCGACAGCCCTCATGATCCACAACGAACGCCCCGCCAGCGCACGCACCCGAGCCCACCACCCGGTGGACCAGGCTCAGGGGCTGCGCCAGATGTTCGCCACCCGTGTGCTGCGCTTCATCCCCGTCGTGGCCAACCCCAGCGCCCGCTGCGGCGGCATGGTGCTGGCCCGCCTGTGCGCCGCCTACGCCAGCGTGGGCCTGCACACCCTGGTGATCGACGCCAGCGACCAGGCCCGCCCGCCCGGCGAGCTGGTCGAGTTCGACCTGGCCGAAGGCATCGAAGCCCTGTCGCCCCAGGTCAGCCACATGGCCGCCCGGGGCCTGCTGCTGCGCCATGTGGATGCCCGTGGCTCATGCAGCCACCTGCTCGACGCCCTGGCCGATGCCTCGCCCCAGAGCGACGTCGTCCTGGTGCACGCCACCGCCAGCGAACTGGTGCGCCTCTTTGGCGAACGCAGCCGCGGCCTCAACCTGCGCCCCCTGCTGTGCACCAACGACCTGGCCGAGGGCCTGCGCGACGCCTACGCCGCCGTCAAGGTGCTCAGCCAGCGCGGCGGCTGGATGGCCTACGACCTCATGGTCTGCGCCCACAGCGAATCCGAACAGGCCGACGAGGTGGCTCAGCGCCTGGCCCGTTGCGCCGACGACTTCCTGGGCGTGGCCCAGCGCGACAGCCTGCGCCTGGACCCCTTCGAGCCCGCCAGCGAGGCGCCCAGCCCGCGCTTCATGGAGATCGCCGCCGGCCTGCTGCGCGCCGCCCTGCCGCAGACCCTGGGTGACAGCGCCTTCGACCACCTGGTGTCCCCAGGGGCCGCCTTGCCCGCGCGCGTGAGCACCGCACTCAATTGAAGAAGATCATGGAGACCAGCATGTACACCGCCAAGGGACGCCTCGACATCGACACGATGCTCAAGCAATACAGCCCGCTCGTGCGACGCCTGGCCCATCAGATGATCGCCAAGCTGCCGGCCAACGTCGAGATCGATGACCTCATCCAGGTCGGCATGATCGGCCTGACCGATGCGCTCTCGCGCTTCGACGCCGGCCAGGGCGTGCAGTTCGAGACCTTCGCCACCCAGCGCATCCGCGGCGCCATGCTCGACGAACTGCGCGGCGCCGACTGGCTCAGCCGCGGCACCCGCAAGCAGCAGCGCGACATCGAAGGCGCCGTGCACCGCCTGGAGCAAAAGCTCGGCCGCGCGCCGCAGGAAAGCGAGATCGCCAAAGAGATGGGCATGGACCTGGACGACTACCAGGAGATGCTGGGCAAGGTGCGCGGCACCCAGCTCATCTACCTCGAAGACATGAGCGGCGAGGATGGAGACAACGACTACCTTGACCGCCACGTCACGAAAGACGACCATGACCCGCTGAGCCTGCTGCAGGACCACCGCATGCGGCACGCCCTGGTCGAGGCCATCAAGAACCTGCCCGAGCGTGAGCAGTACGTCATGAGCATGTACTACGAGCAGGACATGAACCTCAAGGAGATCGCCGCGGTGCTGGGCGTGACCGAATCCCGTGTTTGCCAGCTCCACAGCCAGTCCATCGCCCGTCTGCGTGTCAAGCTCCGGGAGTGGTGAGCCGGCACTCGGCCCACCGCGCTCCGAGTTGGCAACACAGACCCATCAGGTGACCCATGTTCGAGGCCTTCCGCCGCAAAGCCCCCCCTGTCGCCGCCGCACCCACCGAGCTCGGTGAAGCGCAACGCGAGGTCAGGGCCCTGGCCCAGACGCTTCAGCAAGACACCAGCGGCCTGGGCCGCGAGGCCGCCGAGTTGCGCGGCACACTGGAGGATACGGCCAGCGCGGCCCGCCGCCAGACCGAGACCCTGACCGCCCTGCTGGGGCAGCTGCAGGACATCGTCCACGCCCAGGAACAGATCGAGACGGAGACCCGTCAGAGCCTGCAGGCCATGAACGAGGCCCGCGACAGCGTGGCCCACGTGGGCAGCGAGGTGGGCGGCGTCGTCGACACGCTCCACCAGGTCTCCGATGCCGCCCGCCAGATCACCCAGGTTGCCCTGCAAACCCGGCTGGTGGCCTTCAACGCCTCGGTCGAGGCCAAGCGCGCCGGTGAGGCCGGTGCCGGCTTTTCGGTTGTGGCCGATGCCGTGAAAGACCTCTCCACCCAGGTCGAGTCCATCTCCAAGGCCATCATGAGCACCGTGGCCCAGCTTGACCAGCGCATTCAGTCCCTGGCCAGCGACCTCAGCATGGACAAGGGCCAGGCCCCCAGCGCCTCCGGTCGCTTGCGCCTGAGCGAGGCGCTCTCTGGCGTCGAGTCCGGCGTGCAGCGCATCACCGAGGCCGCCCAGGCCAGCCGGGACCTCTCCGGTGGCATCACCAACCAGGTGGGCAGCATGGGCGAGGAAGTGCGCGCCACCAGCCAGAACCTCGACGTGGCCCTGCGCCGCAGCGACAGCGTGCTGGGCGTCTCCGAGCGCCTCATGGACCACCTCGCCGGTTGCGGCGTCCAGACCGCCGACACGCCCTACATCGACCTGGCCCGCCAGGCCGCTGCCCAGATCAGCGAAGCCCTCGAAGGGGCGCTTTCCCAGGGCTACATCACCCTGGAACACCTCTTCGACGAAACCTACCGCCCCGTGCCCGGCAGCCAGCCCGCCCAGCACCAGACGCGCTTCAACGCCGTCACCGACGAATTCTTTCCACCCATCCAGGAAGCGGCCATCCAGGCCTTGCCCGATGTGGTCTTCTGCATCGCCGCCGACCGCAACGGCTACATTTCCACCCACAACCGCGCCTACTGCCAGCCCCAGCGCCCGGGCGACGTGATCTGGAACACCGCCCACAGCCGCTGGCGGCGCATCTTCAACGACCGCACCGGCCTGGCCTCGGCACGCAACCAGCGCCCCTTCCTGCTGCAAACCTACCGCCGCGACATGGGAGGCGGCCAGTTCGTGCTGCTCAAGGAGGCGGCCGCACCCATCGTCGTCCACGGGCGACACTGGGGTGGCCTGCGTTTGGCATACCGCTTCTAGCAAGGCAGCTTTACAGAATTCCCCTCAAGACATTGCGGGTTTTGTCCGAAAACACGCAAGGCCCCCGGTTCCGCGGGCCTTCGTTTTTCCTGGAACACCGCCCCATGTCTTCACCCTTGAGTTCTCCCCGTCTGTTCGAGGCGCACGATCGCGTCGTGCTTTCTGCCACTGGCGTCGTGTTCCTGGGGACCCTGGCCTATGCCACCCACTACGGCAGCCTCGGGCTGTCCTTGGGTGTGGGCGCGGTGCTGATGCTGTTGGCCCTGGGGGTGGCCGCCCGCTCGCAAGGTGGACTGGGCAGCATGGTGGGCCTGCCGGCCCTGGGCATGGCCATGGTGGCGCTGCTGATTCACACGGCGCGCGGGCACAACGAGGCCCACTTTGCCGTCTTTGCCTTCATGGCCTGTCTGGCCACCTACCGTCACGCCCTGCCCATCCTGGCGGGGGCGGCCGTCATCGCGGTGCACCACCTCAGCTTCAACCAGTTCCAGGCCTGGGGCTGGGGCCCCATCTGCTTCACCGAGCCCGGGTTCATGAAGGTGGTCGAGCACGCCCTCTACGTGGTGGCCGAGACCGCCGTGCTCCTCTTCCTGGCCGCTGGCGCCCGCGCCGATTTCCAGACCGCCGAGGAGTTGGCCGAAATCGCCCGCCGCATCCAGGCGTCCGACGGCTCGGTCGACCTCTCCATGGCCCATGGCCACTCCGACAACCCCACCACGGCCCGCATGTTGGCCGCCCTGCGCCACATCGACGAGGCCATCCACGAGGTGCGGACCGCCACCCAGGCCATCGGCGGCGCGACCCACCACATTGCCTCGGGCAACGTCTCTCTGAGCCAGCGCACCGAGCAGGCGGCCAGCAGCCTGGCCGAGACCGCTTCTTCCATGGACGAGATCGCCGCCAGCATCCGCCAGAGTGCCGAGCACGCTCGCCGTGCCAACGGCCTCGTGGGTGACGCCTCCGACGTGGCCAACCAGGGCGGTGAGGCCGTGGGGCGCGTCATCCAGACCATGGGCGGCATCCAGCAGTCCAGCCGAAAGATCACCGACATCATCGGCGTGATCGACGGCATCGCCTTCCAGACCAACATCCTCGCGCTCAACGCCGCCGTGGAAGCCGCTCGCGCCGGCGAGCAGGGCAGGGGATTTGCGGTCGTGGCCGGGGAGGTCCGTACCCTGGCCCAGCGCAGCGCCGAAGCCGCCCGCGAGATCAAGCGCCTCATCACCAGCAGCGTCGAGCAGGTCGACACCGGCAGCGGCCTGGTCGACAGCACCGGTCAGATCATTGGCAACGTGGTCGACCAGGTCCGCCAGGTCAGCGACCTGGTTGGCGAGATCACCCGCGCCAGCACGGAACAGGACGCGGGCATCGGCCTGATCAACCAGGCCATCAACGTGCTCGACCAGGCCACGCAGCAGAACGCCGCCCTGGTCGAAGAAACCGCCGCCGCGGCCGAGAGCCTGCAGCAGCAGGTGCAAAGCCTGCTGCAAAGCGTCTCGGTGTTCAAGGTGCGAGAGCCTGCCCGCACCTGAGGGCGCTTCAGCCGATCCGGCCCAGCAGCAGGTACTCCATGAGCGCCTTCTGCACGTGCATGCGGTTCTCTGCCTCGTCCCACACCACGGACTGTGGGCCGTCGATCACCTCGGCCTGCACCTCTTCACCGCGGTGCGCGGGCAGGCAGTGCATGAAGAGGGCATCGGGCTTGGCCACGGCCATCATGTCGGTGTCCACGCACCAGTCGGCAAACGCCTTCATGCGGGCCTCGTTCTCGGCCTCATAGCCCATGGAGGTCCACACATCGGTGGTCACCAGGTCGGCGCCGCGGCAGGCGTCCATCGGGTCCTTGAAGACCTTGTAGCAGTCGGTGTTCGAGATCCCGGCCACGGCCGCATCGATCTCGTAGCCGCTCGGCGTGCTCACGTGCACCGTGAAACCCAGGATCTCGGCGGCCTGCAGCCAGGTGTTGGCCATGTTGTTGCCGTCGCCCACCCAGGCCACCACCTTGCCCTTGATCGAGCCACGGTGCTCGATGAAGGTGAAGATGTCGGCCAGGATCTGGCAGGGGTGGTACTCGTTGGTCAGGCCGTTGATCACCGGCACGCGCGAGTTGGCCGCAAACTTCACCAGCTTGGCCTGCTCGTAGGTGCGGATCATCACCAGGTCGACCATGCGCGAGATCACCTTGGCGCTGTCCTCGATGGGCTCGCTGCGGCCCAGCTGGCTGCCATCGGTGGTCAGGTGCACCACCGAGCCGCCCATCTGGTACATGCCGGCCTCGAAGCTCACCCGCGTGCGCGTGCTGGCCTTCTCGAAGATCATGGCCAGGGTGCGGTCGGCCAGCGGCTGGTACTTCTCGTAGTTCTTGAAGCGGCGCTTGATGATGGCGGCCCGCTCGAAGAGGTAGGCGTATTCCGGCTCGCGCAAGTCCTTGAACTGCAGATAGTGTTTGATCAGGCTCATACCGGGCTTCATGGTCAGGCGGGGCTCGTTTCGGACAGGAAGGCGCGGATGATCGGGGCCAGGATGGCCACGGTCTCGTCGGCTTCGGCGGTGGTGAAGATCAGCGGAGGCAGCAGGCGCACCACGGTGTCGGCCGTCACGCTCAGCAGCAGGCCAGCCTCCAGGGCGCGTGTCAGGATCACGCCGCAGGGGCGGTCGAGCTCGATGCCGATCATCAGGCCCTGCCCCCGGATTTCCTTCACACCGGCCAGGCCGGCCAGCTCCCGACCCAGGGCGGCCATGATGTGCTTGCCCACGCGGTCGGCGTTGGCCATCAGCTGCTCTTCTTCCATGATCTTCAGCGTCTCGACGCCGGCGCGCATGGCCAGCGGGTTGCCGCCAAAGGTGGTGCCGTGGTTGCCCGCCTGCAGCACGTTGGCCGCCTTGGGGCCGCACACCACCGCGCCGATGGGCACGCCCGAGCCCAGGCCCTTGGCCAGGGGCATCACGTCGGGCTGGATGCCGGCCCACTGGTGGGCGAACCACTTGCCGGTGCGGCCGATGCCACACTGCACTTCGTCCAGCATCAGCAGCCAGCCCTGCTGATCGCACAAGGCGCGCACGGCCTGCAGGTACTCCACACGGGCCGGGTTGATGCCGCCTTCACCCTGGATCACTTCCAGGAACACGGCGGTCACGTTCGGATTCGTGCGGGCGACCTCTTCCAGCGCGGCGATGTCGTTCAGCGGCACGCGCACAAAGCCCTCGACCAGGGGCGCAAAACCCGCATGCACCTTGGGGTTGCCCGTGGCCGACAGCGTCGCGATCGAGCGGCCATGGAAGGCCTTCTCGAACACCACCACCTCGGCGCGGGCGATGCCCTTGTCGTGGCCGTACTTGCGCGCGATCTTCAGCGCCGCTTCGTTGGCCTCCAGGCCCGAATTGCAGAAGAAGACGTTGGTCAGCCCGGAGCGCTCCACCAGCATGCGGGCCAACTCTTCCTGCAGCGGCACCTGGTAGTAGTTGCAGCAGTGGATCATTTTCTCGACCTGGTCCTGCAGCGCCGGCACCAGCTTGGGATGCTTGTGGCCCAGGGTGTTGACCGCGATGCCGGCGAGCGCGTCCAGGTAGCGTCGGCCTTCGGTGTCCCAGACGTGGGCGCCTTCGCCATGCGACAAGGCAATGGGCAGGCGGCCGTAGGTGGGCATCACGTGGGGCATCGACACAGGCGCGTTCATGGCACAGGGGTTCTCAGGTTCGTTGAAATGAAAATGGCGCAGCAGGCACTGCGCCAGCAGCCATTCTAAAGAAAAGGGGCGCCTCCGGCAGTCGGCCTTTGTGCACGGGATCGGACGCCAGGATGCCGAGGGCGGGTTGTCCCGCCTTCAGTTCGCACAACAGGCTGTCGACATCCTGACGATGGCCCGCTGCCCGGCAGCTTGCCGTGGCGTCAAGTCAGCAGCGTGACCCACCGAGGTGCGCGGATTCTTGGCATTCATATTGCGTGACAGTGCACTGTCCGCGACAATAGAGGGCTGTCACGCATGGAAACGCTCACTCACGACGACTCCATCAGCAAGACTGGTCGCAAGGTGCCGAGCCAGGGTTATCCTCCCGAATCGGCCCTTGATCCCCGCAGCACGCAGACACAATCTGCCGCTGTGCCTGTCAATTCACCCATTGCACAGTCCGTCGGAAGCGCCACCGTGTCGACGAACCCCAAGCCCTTGACCTCACCCAAACCCCGCGAAGTCTTCATCCAAGGTCTCACCACGGAAGGGCGCACGTTTCGCCCCAGCGACTGGGCCGAGCGCCTCGCTGGTGCCATGTCGAGCTTCCGCCCGGGCGGCGCCAGCATGGGCATGGCCGCGCACATAGGGTATTCCCCATATTGTGTCCCCACCACCATCGGCAATGTCAAGTGCGTGATCGTCAACGAGGCGCTGCGCGAACTCGAGCCCATGGCTTGGGATTTCGTCATGAACTTCGCCCGTGACAACAAGCTGCAGGTGGTCGATGCCTGCCTGTTGCCCGAGGTGCCGCCCAGCAAGGGCTGAGCACCAAGGGGTTCAGGGGCCACTCGCCATGAACCCGCGCGATTTCCTGGGCTTCCTGAACAGCCCCGCCGGTGAGGCCTTCCTCTCGGCTTTCCATGGCCGCCGCTACCCCAAGGGGCAGACGGTGAGCGTGCCGCAGGACGCGGCCGACCTGGTCTTCATCGTCCGCAGTGGGCGCCTGAGGGTCTACCTTTCCAGCGGACACCGTGAACTCACCCTGGCCTTCCTGCAGCCGGGCGATGTCTTCACCACCCACACCCCCACCTTCGTCGAGGCGCTCGAGCCCACCGAACTCAGCCTGGTCGACACCCGCCGTTTTGCCGGCCTGCTGGTCACCCAGCCCGGTGCCGTCTCCGCCATCATGCGGGTGCTGGGCAACATGCTGGCCGGCACCATCGAACACGTCAACAACCTGGCTTTTCGGGATGCACGCCAGCGGCTCACCCATTTCCTCGTCAGCGTGGCCAGGCGACAGGCGAAAGACGAGACCGTGGTACGCTGCACCGTGACCCTGAGCGTCACCCTCACGGAAGTGGCCCTGCTGCTGGGCTCCACCCGCCAGACCGTCTCCACCGTGCTGGGGCATATGACCCGCGAGGGCCTGGTTGAGCGCATCGGTCGCAAGGAGCTGCTGCTGTTCGACGTGCCCGCCCTGGCAGCCTGGGGGCTGGCCTCGGAAGGTGGGCCGACGCAGGCCACGCGGCCCTGCACCCTGGGGGATGCGGCCCTGGATGTCCGCTGACGTCGCCTGCGCGACAGACGCGGCACCCGCCCATCCTTAGTCTGCGAGGCATCTCAACCCGGGAGCCTCCCATGCCTCAGACCCACCGTCCCTCCGCACCGTCACAGACCGACCGCTACGTCACCTTCCTTGGCATCGATTTCGATGGCCAGACGCGCCGCGTCATGCAGCGCATCGAGCAGCACACCCTGGGTGGAGGAGGGCAGGACAACGCGTTCTGGCAGTACTTCCGCCAGCGTCGCCAGGCCCGCAACGGGGTGCAGTGCGACGACCTGCTCCTGCTGGCCAGCTTCGTCAACCAGGTGCGTGAGCTGTTCGAGGCCATGGCCGATGAAGAAGGCCTGGCCATGCTCGATCAGCTGGAGGATGAATGCTTTTGAGTCGACTGTGAGCCAACTGTGAGCCGGCTGCCGCAGAAAGCAAAAAGCAAAAAGCCCGCTCGAAAGCGGGCTTTTGGGATGCGGGCCTCGCGGCAGGGTGACGGTGTCACCCCGTGCAGGCAGATCAGGCGGCCAGGGCCTTGATCTTGGCCGACAGGCGGCTCTTGTGGCGAGCGGCCTTGTTCTTGTGGAAGATGCCCTTGTCGGCGATCGAGTCGATCACGGATTGAGCGGTCTTGAAAGCGGCAGAGGCGGTGGCCTTGTCGCCAGCCTTCACGGCCTTGAGCACGCCCTTGATGGCGGTGCGGAACTTCGAACGCAGGGCCGAGTTGGCGGCGTTCAGCTTGACGTCCTGGCGGACGCGCTTGCGGCCGGAAGCGATGCGGACGGTCTTCTTGACTTTGGATGCGGAAGGCATGTTGTTTGGTGCACTTGACGATGCTCGGGCCCGGCAGTTCAGCCTGCACACCTTGCGGTGAAGAGGTTGTTCCGCTGCGCCGATTCGCACCTGGCAAGCGCCAGTTGGTTGGAAAACCGCAGATTATAGCCCGCCTCAAGCCGCTTGAAAAGTCCGTCTCAAGGCGACCGGGGTGCGATTCCTATAATCCGCCGCATGAGCCTGCTGAAATCCGCCTCCATCGTCTCCCTGCTGACCCTTGCGTCGCGCATCACCGGTCTGGTCAGGGAGTTGCTGATCGCGGCGGCTTTCGGGGCCAGTGCCACGACCGACGCCTTCAACGTCGCCTTCCGCATTCCCAATCTGCTGCGCCGCCTGTTTGCCGAGGGCGCGTTCTCGCAGGCCTTTGTGCCGCTGCTGGCCGAAAGCCGCACGAAAAATGGCGACCAGGCCACGCACGAGATGGTCAATGCCGTCGGCACGGTGCTGTTTGGCGCGGTGGGCCTGGTCAGCCTGCTGGGCGTGGTCGGTGCGCCAGTGCTGGTCTGGGCCATGGCCTCGGGCCTGCAGGAGAGCGGGGGCTTCGACGCAGCCGTGGTCATGACCCGCTGGATGTTCCCCTACATCGGCTTCATGTCGCTGGTGGCGCTGAGCGCCGGCATCCTCAACACCTGGGGACGTTTTGCGGTGCCGGCCGTCACGCCGGTCTTGCTCAACCTGAGCGTGATCGCCGCGGCCGCGCTGCTGGCCCCCCTGTTTCGCAGCCATGGCATCGAGCCGGTGTATGCGCTGGCCGTGGGCGTGATGCTGGGCGGTGCCCTGCAACTCGGCGTGCAGTTCCCGGCGCTGCTCAAGATCGGCATGGCGCCGCGCATCGGTCTGTCGCTCAAGGCCTGGCGGGCCGCGCGGGCGCACCCGGGCGTGGGCCGCATCCTGCGCCAGATGGCGCCGGCCGTGCTGGGCGTGTCGGTGGCGCAGCTTTCGCTGCTGGTCAACACACAGATCGCGTCGCACCTGGGGGCCGGCGCGGTGTCCTGGCTCACCTATGCCGACCGCCTGATGGAGTTCCCCACCGCCATGCTGGGTGTGGCCCTGGGCGTGGTGCTGCTGCCGCAACTGTCGCGGGCCCAGGCCAGTGGCGACGTGCGCCAGTTCTCGGGCCTGCTCGATTGGGGGCTGCGCCTGGTGCTGTTGCTGGCCCTGCCCAGTGCGGTAGCGTTGCTGGTGTTCTCCAAGCCCCTGGTGGCGGTGCTCTACCACTACGGGCGCTTCACGCCCAACGATGTGCAGCAAACCGTGCTGGCCCTGTCGTGCTATGGCGTGGGCCTGATGGGCCTGGTAGGGGTGAAGGTGCTGGCGCCGGGCTTCTACGCCACGCAGGACATCAAGACCCCGGTGCGCATCGGCATCACGGTGCTGGCCATCACCCAGGGCTTCAACCTGGTCTTCGTGCCCCTCCTCGGGCATGCAGGGCTGGCGCTGTCCATTGGTCTGGGGTCGCTGGTCAATGCCGGCTGGCTGTTGATGGGGTTGCGCAAGGCCGGTCGCTACCAGCCTGAGCCGGGCTGGCTCTTGTTTGCCCTGCGTGTGGCGGGCGCCACCGCCTTGCTGGGCCTGGGCCTGTGGTTGGCGACCCAGCACCTCGACTGGGTGGCCCTGCGTGCCCAGCCCCTGCTGCGCATCGGCGCCATGGCGGCTTGCCTGGTGGGCGCGGGCGTTGTGTATTTCGGCGCGCTGGCCGCGTCGGGCCTGAACCTGCGTCAGGCGATCAAGCGCTGAGGGGCCGGCAGGCCGGAGCTCAGCTCAGGCCGCGCACCAGGGCCATGGCCTCGTCCACCCGCTCCACGGCGTGGATGGTCAGGCCCTCGATGGGCTTTTTCGGCGCATTGGCCTTGGGCACCAGGGCCACGGTGAAGCCCAGCTTGGCGGCTTCCTTCAGGCGGTCCTGGCCGCGAGGGGCAGGGCGGATCTCGCCGGCCAGGCCCACTTCGCCAAACGCAATGAAGCCCTTGGGCAGGGCGCGCCCGCGCAGGCTGCTCTGGATGGCCAGCAGCACGGCCAGGTCGGCTGCGGGCTCGCTGATGCGCACGCCACCCACCGCGTTGACGAACACGTCCTGATCGCCCGAGGCCACGCCCGCATGGCGGTGCAGCACGGCCAGCAGCATGGCCAGGCGGTCGCGCTCCAGGCCCACGCTCAGGCGGCGCGGGCTGGGACCACCGGCGTCGACCAGGGCCTGGATTTCAACGAGCATGGGCCGCGTGCCTTCCAGCGTCACCAGCACACAGGAGCCCGGTACCGGCTCGCTGTGGGTGGAGAGGAAGATGGCGCTGGGGTTGCTGACGCCCTTCAGGCCTTTTTCCGTCATGGCAAAGACGCCGATTTCATTGACCGCACCAAAGCGGTTCTTGATGGCGCGGATCAGGCGGAAGCTGCTGTGGGTGTCGCCCTCGAAATACAGCACCGTGTCGACGATGTGCTCCAGCACGCGGGGGCCTGCCAGCGCGCCTTCTTTGGTCACATGCCCCACCAGCACCATGGTGCAGCCGCTGGACTTGGCCACCCGCGTCAGGTGGGCGGCGCACTCGCGCACCTGGGCCACCGAGCCGGGCGCCGAGCTGAGCGCGTCCGAAAACAGGGTCTGGATGGAGTCGATCACGCAGAAGGAGGGCTTTTCGGCCTCCAGTGTGGCGACGATGTTTTCCAGCTGGATCTCCGCCTGCACCCGCACCTTCGAGCCGTCCAGCCCGAGGCGGTGCGCCCGCATGGCGACCTGCGCGCCGCTTTCTTCACCCGTCACATAGAGCACGGGCATCTGGCGCGACAGGGCGTCCAGCGCCTGCAACAGCAGGGTGGACTTGCCGATGCCCGGGTCCCCGCCGATCAGCACCACGCCACCGGCCACGATGCCGCCACCCAGCACCCGGTCGAGTTCTTCCTGGCCCGTGGGGGTGCGGGCCACATCGGCCGCTTCGATGTCGGCCAGGGTGGTCACCGGCTGGGCTGCATTCAGGCCGCGCGACAGGGCCTGCAGGCGGTTCTTGCCGGCGCTGGCGGGTTCCACGCGGGCCTCTTCCAGCGTGTTCCAGGCGTTGCAGTGCGGGCATTTGCCCAGCCA
>NZ_JAIZVX010000122.1 GCF_021768455.1 Aquabacterium sp.
GCGCCTCGAATACCGGGGCTACGACAGCGCCGGCGTGGCGGTCGTGGTTGCCCACCACCACCTCGCAGCGCAGGCCCGGGTGGCGGGCGCGCCAGGCCTGCAGGGCGGCCAGGGTGTCGGGCGCGTGGCTTTCCTGGGCGTGCAGCAGGTCGCCCAGCACCACGAGGGTGGTGGCGCCGCTGCGCCGCAGGGCCTGGCTGAGGCGTTCCAGCGTTTCGGTGGTGGTGCCCTGGGGCACGGGCAGGCCCCGGGCACGGAACACGGCGGCCTTGCCCAGGTGCACATCGGCCACGAAGAGGGTCTGGCTGAGCGGGCACCAGGCCGCGCGTTCGGGCATGAGGCGCAGGGTGGCGCCGCCGGGCGTGGTCAGGCAGAAGTCCACATCGGGAGGCGGGCTGCTGGCCGGGCTGAGGGGGCTCATGCGTCGGAGTCTGCCACGCGGTGCAGTTCGCGCAGCAGGCGTTCCAGCCGGGTCTGCAGCTTCTCGGTGCTCAGGCTTTCGCGCAGGCGCTCGACCATCAGCGGGAAGGCAAAGGGCGAGAAGCGCGGGAGCTCGCGCACCTGCCAGGTCTGCTCGCGCAGGCCTTGCAGCACGCTGCGCAGGCGGTCAATGTCGAACTCCTGGCGCAGCACCTCGCGGTGGGCCTGTTGCAGCAGCAGGTTGTCGGGGTCGTGGCGGCGGAAAACCTCGAAGAACAGGCTGCTGGAGGCCTGCAGCTGGCGGGCGCTGCGCTGTTCGCCCTGGTAGCCGTTGAAGACCAGGCCCGAGATGCGCGCGATCTCGCGGAAGCGGCGCTGGGCCAGCTCGGTGGCGTTGATGCTGGCGTGCACCTCGTCGACCAGGTCGTCATCGGCCAGCAGGCGGTCGCGCCACTGGCTCAGTTCGTGAGCCGATGGCAGGGCCTCGGGCTCGGCGGCCAGCAGCTCGAAGCCGAGGTCGTTGACCGAGATCGAAAACGTGGCCGGGGCCTCGCGGGCCAGGCGCCAGGCCCAGAGCGTGGCCAGGCTGAGGTGCACCTGCCGCCCCGCAAAGGGGTAGACGAAGAGGTGGGCGCCATCGCGGCTGTGCAGGCGCTCGATCAACAGCTGGCCTGGCCTCGGCAGGGCCGACCAGCGTTGCTGCAAGGCCAGCAGGGGCCAGACGGCGCGGAGTTCGGGCTCCAGCCCGGGTGGGGTGGTGGCGCCGGGAGGCTGAGCTGCCAGCGTGTGCGCGGCCTCGTCCAGCACGGCGAGCATGGCATCGGCCAGGCGGGACGACAGCGGCATCTTGCCGCCGTTCCAGCGCGGCACGGCGGCGCGGCGGCCACTGGCCAGCTTCACCTGGGCGGTCATCTCGTGCACGCGCACCAGTTCCAGCAGGCGGCCAGCGAAGAGGAAGCAGTCACCCTTGCGCAGGCGGGCGATGAAGTCTTCTTCCACATGGCCCAGCACGGCGCCCCGCACAAAGGCCACGCGGATGTGGCCGTTGCTGACGATGGTGCCCACCGACATGCGGTGGCGGCGGACCAGGGCGGGATCGGGCAGGTGGAAGCGGCCATCCTCCCCGCGCTGGATGCGGCGGTAATCGGGGTAGGCCTGCAGGGCCTCGCCACCGCGGCCGGCAAAGTCCAGCACCCATTGCCATTGGGCGTCGCTCAGGGCGGCATAGGCCTGGGTGCCGCGCACCTCGGCCAGCAGGGCATCGGGCTCGAAGCCGCCACCCAGCGCCACGCTGACGACGTGCTGGATCAGCACGTCCAGCGGCAGCTCGGGGCTGCGCACGGATTCGACCTGGCCTGCCGCGACCGCACGGCGGGCGGCCACGGCCTCGATCAGTTCCAGGCTGTGCGTGGGCACCAGGGTCAGGCGCGAGGGCTGGCCAGGCGCATGGCCGCTGCGGCCGGCACGTTGCAGCAGGCGGGCCACGCCCTTGGCCGAGCCCACCTGCAGCACGCGCGACACCGGGGAAAAGTCCACCCCCAGGTCCAGGCTGGAGGTGGCGACCACGGCCTTGAGCTGGCCGGTCTTGAGGCTGGCTTCGACCCAGCTGCGCACGTCCTTGTCGAGCGAGCCGTGGTGCAGGGCGATGAGCCCCGACCAGTCGGGCCGCGCGGCCAGCAGGGCGTGGTACCAGAGCTCGGCCTGGGCGCGGGTGTTGGTGAAGACCAGGGTGGTGGGGGCGGATTCGATTTCGCGCACGACGGCGTCGCACATGGCCAGGCCCAGGTGCCCGGCCCAGGGGAAGCGCTCGACCTGATCGGGCAGCAGGGTGTCGATCTGCCGCTCTTTGGGCAGCTGTGCCTGGTGGAGCTCGCCCGGCCGGCCGGGGCCGACCAGCACCTCGCAGGCATGGGCCAGGTCGCCCAGGGTGGCCGAGAGGCCCCAGGTCAGGAGGCCAGGCACCCAGTGGCGCAGGCGGGCCAGGGCCAGTTGCACCTGCACGCCGCGCTTGTTGCCCAGCAGCTCGTGCCATTCGTCGACCACGACCAGGCGCACGCTGCCCAGGCGCTGGGCGGCCTCGGCCTGGGTGAGCAGCAGGCTCAGGCTCTCGGGGGTGGTGACCAGCACCGTGGGCAGGCGATCGCGCTGGCGGGCTCGCTCGGTGCTGGAGGTGTCGCCCGTGCGGGCGGCCAGCGTCCAGTGGGGGGCGAGTTCGGGCAGGGGGGCCTGCAGGGCGGCCAGGGTGTCGGCGGCCAGGGCCCGCATGGGCGTGACCCAGATCACGGTGATGGGTGGGGCCTTCGCCCCGGCACGGCCGGCCGACGCCAGCGCGGCCAGGGCACCCAGCCAGACGGCGTAGGTTTTGCCCGCGCCGGTGGTGGCGTGCAACAGGCCACTGCGGCCGGCGGCCATGGCGGCCCAGACGCACTGCTGGAAGTCAAAGGCCTGCCAGCCGCGGGCGGCCAGCCAGGCGCTCACCGCGGGGGGTGAGGGCGCCATGGCTCGGGACGCCTCAGCGCACCCAGGTCACGAAGTCGTTCAGGGCGCGGCGCACCTTCTTGAGGTTCACCAGCCAGTCGCCGGCTTCTTCGCGGTAGCCCAGCGGCAGGATCACGACCGAGCGCAGGCCCTTGGCGCGCAGGCCCAGGATCTCGTCGACCTTGTCCGGCGAGAAGCCTTCCATCGGGGTGCTGTCGACCTGCTCTTCGGCGGCGGCCACCAGCGCGGTGCCCAGGCCGATGTAGGCCTGGCGGGCGGCGTGCTGGAAGTTCACTTCCGGGCCACGCGGGGGGTAGCTGGCCAGCACGCTCTGGCGGTAGGCTTCCCAGCCCTCGTTCTTGAAGCCGCGCACCTCGTTGACCAGGTCAAAGGCGGTGTTGATGCGCTCGGGGGTGTAGTCGTCCCAGGCGGCGAAGACCAGCAGGTGCGAACAGTCGGTCACCATGCCCTGGCCCCAGGCGTGCGGCTTGATGGCGGCGCGCAGTTCGGGGTTGGTCACCACCAGCACGTGGAAGGGCTGCATGCCGCTGGAGGTGGCCGTCAGGCGGATGGCTTCCAGGATGCGCGCCACTTTCTCTTCCGGCACGACCTTGGCCGGGTCCATCTTCTTGGTGGCGTAACGCCAGTTCAACAGGTCGATCAGCTTGCTCATGTGGGGCTTTCAGGTCAGCAAAAGCCCAATGATGGCATCGAATGCGATCAACCCTTGCCTGTGCAAGGATTTTGAAAGTCTGCTCGCGCCCTGTTTTGTTAATGCGAATCATTTGCATTACGATGCGAAGCACATCAACCTCTTTGCATCGCATGATCCGCCTCGCAAGCCCTCGCAATCCTTTGACCTTGGCCGCCACCGTGGCCTCCCTCACCTGTGCACCTGGTGTGTTGTGGGCGCAGACGCCTTCGCCTGCGGCGCCTGATCCCGCCGCGGCCGACACCTTGTCCACGGTCACCGTCACAGCCCAGCCTCTGGGCTCGGAAGCAGAACGCACCGACCAACGAGACAGCTACCGCGCCAGGCGGAGCAGTTCTGCCACGGGGCTGTCTTTGAGCAACCGGGAAACGCCGCAGTCGCTCAGCACGCTGACGCGTCAACAACTCGACGACCAGGGTTTGCGCACGGTGAACGACGCCATGGCGGCCGCACCCGGGGTGACAGTCGAGAAGGTGGAAACCGACCGCACATACTTCACGGCGCGGGGCTTCGACATCGAGAACTTCCAGCTCAATGGCACCGGCCTGCCTTTCACGAACGGTTCGCTGTGGGGGGATGTGGACACCATCGTGTACGACCACATCGACGTGCTGCGTGGTGCCAACGGCCTGCTGACGGGCGACGGCATGCCTTCGGCCACGGTCAACTTCGTGACCAAAAAACCCACGGTTGCGCCCAAGGCCAGTGTGGGCGTCAGCGTGGGATCAAGGCATGCCCGCCGCCTGGAGGGCGATGCCTCGGGTGCGCTCAATGCAGACGGGAGCGTTCGGGGGCGCATCGTGGGGGCAACGGACGACCGTGATGGCCACCTCGACCGAAACCACAAATCGCTGAACACGCTCTACACCGCGTTGGAGGTGGACCTGGGCCCGCGCACCACCTTGTCGTTGAGCTGGCTGGAACAAGAGAGCAAAGCCAAGGGCCCGCTGTGGGGCGCGCTGCCCACCACGTACAGCGATGGCACGGCCACCCAATATGACAGCAGCACCTCGACGGCGGCAGACTGGACGTGGTGGAACAACAAAGAGCGCCGCTTGAGCGCGGAGTTGTCACACGAACTGGGCGATGGCTGGCGAGTCAACAGCGTGCTTTCGCACCGTGGCCAGCGCACGGACTCGGAGCTCTTGTACGTATTCGGCTCTCCCGTCGCGGGCAGCAACACGGGGCTTTACGCCTACCCATCAGCATTCAAGGGCAGCTACAAGCAGGAGATGGCAAGCGTGCAAGCCAGCGGCCCCTTTTCTTTGGCGGGGCGCCAGCATGAGCTGAGCATGGGGCTGAACTGGGGGCGGGAATCGGCCAAAGAGGCATCGGCCTACGCCGATTACAGCGGCTCGGCCTACACCGCGCTGAACGTGGACCTGGCCAACTGGGACGGCAGCTTCACCAAGCCAGAATTTGGCGACGCAACGGATGGCTCGGACTTCCAGACACATCGGCTTGGCGCGTTCGCGGCCGCACGCTTCAACGTGGCCGATTCGCTGAAGCTCATCACCGGCGCCAGGCTGATGCGCTTGAACTCTGACGGCGAGAACTACGGCGTTGCACACCACTACAGCACGACCCGCGCCACGCCCTATGTGGGCGCGGTGTGGTCGCTGACGCCAGAGCTGTCTGCCTACGGGAGCTACACCACCATCTTCAAACCCCAAACGCAGGTCAACGCGCAGCTGCAGGTTTTGACCCCAGCCAGCGGCCACAACACCGAGGTGGGGCTGAAGTCGGAACTGCTGGCACGCAAGCTCGAACTGCGGGCGGCACTGTTCCGAACGCAACTCAAGGGCCTGGCGAACGCGGGCACTTGGTCCAGCACCCTGCTGAAGACAGTGTACGAAGGTGAGGACGCAGACAGCCAAGGTGTGGAGTTGGAGGCTGTGGGCCGCCTGGGTGGTGGAGTGGAAGTAAGCGCGAGCTACACCCATCAGGACATCACCAACGCACAGGGCGAGGACACGCGCACCTTCGTGCCGCGAGACATGGCCAAAGCGGGGCTGCGTTACCAGGCCACGGACCGCCTGAGCACCACGGCTGCGGTGCGTTGGCAATCGCGCATCTACCGCGATGACAGCGGCGCCCGCACCAGCCAAAGCGCATACGCCTTGCTGGACCTGGGCCTGCAATACCAGATCAACCAGAACTGGCGCGCCGGTGGGCAACTGCGCAACGTCACCAACCAGCGCTACCTCAATAGCCTGTATTGGAGCCAGGCCTACTACGGCGCGCCGCGTTCGGGTGAGCTGACGGTGCACTACACGTTCTGAGCGGCACCATGAAAACATCGTTGTTTCGTCCATGGCTGGTGGTCTGGCACCGCTGGTTCGGTCTGGTGGCTGCGGGCTTCCTCACTGTCGCGGGGCTCACTGGCGCCGTGATCGCCTGGGATCACGAGATCGACGCGTGGCTGAACCCCTCACTCTACGAATCGCGCAGCCAGGGCACACCACAACCCGCCCTGGCGCTGGCCCGGCAACTGGAGGCGGCCGATCCCCGCCTGCAGGTAAGCTGGATGCCACTGAGCACCGAGCCTGGCCATACGCTCATGCTGTGGGTGGTGCCCCGGATCGACCCACAGACAGGGCTGGCACACGTGCTGGGCTTCAACCAGGTGGCGCTGGACCCGGTCACGGGCGAGGTGCAGGGGCGCAGAGCTTGGGGCACGGTGTCGCTCAGCCGCGAGCACATCGTGCCCTTCCTCTACAAACTGCACTACAGCTTGCACCTGCCGGAGGCGGGCGGCATCGAGTGGGGGATATGGGGGATGGGCCTTCTGGCGATGGCCTGGGTGGTGGATGCCGTCGTGGCCTTGTGGCTGTCATTCCCGAAGCTGTCGCAATGGCGGCGCTCGTTCAGCTTCCGCTGGGGGCAAGGGCCTCACAAGGTGGTGTTCGACCTGCACCGCTCCGGCGGGGTATGGGTGTGGGCCGCCGTGCTGGTGTTGGCCGTCAGCGCGGTGGCCCTGAACCTGGGCGACCAAGTGATGCGCCCGGTGGTGAACTGGTTCTCTCCCCTGACGCCCAGGGTGGCGGAAACGCTGCCCCCGGTGCCGCCAAACGCGCTGGCGACCTTGGCCCAGCATGGTGACGCGGTGCTGGCTCGTGCCACCCAGATCGCACGCGAAGAGGGCTGGAGCGCACCGCCCGGCTCTCTGTATTTGCGCCCCCAAAGCAACGCCTGGACGGTGAGCTTTCACGAGGCCGGACTCAGCCATGGCGACATGGGCCTGGGCAATGTGCAAGTGGACCTGGACGCCAGAACCGGCCGCATCCTGGGCCAGGCTGTGCCGGGCGAGGGCAGCGCAGGCGATGTGTTCTTGCAAGCGATGTTCCCCTTGCACTCGGGCCGCATTGTCGGCTTGCCTGGCCGCATCGCGGTCACGCTGCTGGGCTTGCTGATCGCGGTGCTGTGCGTGACCGGGGTGATCATCTGGGCGCGCAAGCGGCGCGCCAGGCACAGCGTGAATCAAGCCTTGGCGGGGCGGGCTGCTGCCGCAACCTGAATGGGACGGTGGGCCACGAGCCTGCCGCCCAGCGCCGCAAAGATCAACTGGAAACACAGAAACGGGGTGACTTGCGAGGCTGGGGCGCGCCCATACGCCAACACAAGCAGATGGTGGCCCGCTGTTGAAAACATGAACTACCTCCAGGTAGTCCAAGAAATCGTCTGCCCCCCCACCGGTCGTTCATCGATGCGCTGGAGGCACGCTGCGCCAATTGACGAGACGGGCAACTCTGAGCCAGATACTGTATATTTACCCAGTATTTGACTCTCCCCGCCCGGCCGTGAGCCCCACCCCCAGTCGCGCCCACCTCACCCGCTTGATGAAGATCTGGCGCTCGGCCGGTTGGCCCAGCCGCGATCCGATCGACATCGACCTGCTGGCCGCGGGCTGGGTCAGCCTGGTGGGCGAGCACCCGGCCCAGCAATGCCTGAAGCTGACCGACGAGGGCATTGCGCTGCTGGGCCAAAGCCGCCAGGCCCAGCGCCGCGCCCACAGTAGCCACGACCGGCTGGCCTTGCGCATGGCCGATCACCTGATGGCCTCGGGGCGGCTGGTGTGGCGAGAACTCTCCCTCAGGGCCCAGATCGAGGGTCAGGCCTCCACCGACATCCCGCCGATTTTGGCCAGCGAGGGCCTCTGGGCTGATGCCCAGCCGTCCCCCACCCCTGCGCAGGCCTTGGCCTCGGCCCAGTGGCGCCTCTCCCGGCCCGATCTGTTTTCCGTGCGGCGCACCAGCAACCCGGCCTACCTGCAGGCCATGGTGCACGAGGTGAAGGTCAGCCGCGCCGATCTCTTCTCCGACCTGCGCAACAAGGCCAAGCGTGCCGCCTACCAGTGGCTGTGCAGCGAGTGCCACTACGTGTTCCCCGCGGGCCTGGCCGAACCCAAGGAGTTGCCCGAAGAGCTGGGGGTGTGGGTCGTGCATGGCGACATCGAACGGGGTCAGCTCGAACTGCTGCGCCCGGCCCGCCACCAGCCCTGCACCTTGCCCTTTGACGTGTGGATGGCGATGGCCCAGGCCACGCCGGTTCAAGCCGCCCTGGCACCCACGCAGGCCGAGCTGACCGAGGTGCAGGAGCAGGATGCCGCCTGAGGCCCATTGGGGCCCCTTGAGGCCGACACCCGGAAGCCTCACTCGGCCACGCGGATCACAAACTCCCCCGTGCCGCTGAGCGTGAGGTAGCGGCAGCTGGCCGCGTCCAGGTCGGCATCGGTGCCCAGGGCGCTGTCGAGGCTGCTGGCCAGGCTCACGGTCTGGCCGTTCACCGTGATGCGACTGCCCTGCATGGCGGCGGTCAAGGCCAGCACGCACTGGCTGCCCGCCGGCACGGTCACCGCGATGGCGCAGCGCAGGCCACTGGCGGGTGCCAGGTTCCAGCGCACGGCCACGGGCCCCAGCGGCGTGGGCAGCTGGCCGGCCGCCCAGCTCAGGTCACCGGGCATGGGCTTGCACAACCAGCGCGACCAGCCTGCCGCCAAGGGCCGCGCGCCCAGCACATGGCGGGACAAGGCCGCCGTGGGCCCGGCCGACCAGCCATGCGCCAGGCTGATGTCGGGGCCGGAGGGCACGCCCGCGTCGCTCATGGACTCCCAGGTGGTGCCGCAGGCGTGGGTGCTGTCTTCCACCATCATGCGCCAGCCCTGGCGCACCAGGGCCAGGGCGTCGCTGGCGCGGCCGGCGCGGAACAGCGCGCCCACTTCAAAGCCGCTGACCATGGGGCTGATGACGCTGCCCCAGCCCGTGTCGGTCGAGAACGCGCGGTGGCCCGATGTGGTGGCCAGTGAAGACGCGAGCTTGTCCAGCATGGCCTGGGCCCGGCTGTCATCGGCCACGCCCCACAGCACGGCCAGCGCATTGCTGTCCTGGCCCACGGTGCCGGTGAGCGCGTCGCTGATGTCGTAGACGCCGGTGCTGGCGTTGAACAGCACGCTGGCCAGGCCGTCGCGGGCCGTGGTGGCGCGTGTGGTGAAGGTGCCGGCCAGGGCGGTGTCGCCCATTGCCGTGGCCATCTCGGCCGCATCGCGCAGGGCCTTGACGTAGACCACGTTGACCAGGCTGACGTGGCCGCTCAGGGCACCACCGAACTGCGGGTGCCAGTCCAGGCCGGTGCTGCCGTCGGTGAGCAGCAGGCCGGTGCTGTCGACCAGGCTGTGGGCCCAGCTCAGCTGGCCGCTGACGGCCGGCCACAGGTCTTGCACCAGGCTCAGGTCGCCGCTGTGGCGCCAGCAGTCGGCCAGGGCCACGACCACGTGCAGCGCGTAAGACAGCGAATACCAGCGGCTTTGTGGCGCGGTGGCGGGGCTGAGCGGGTCGAGCGACATGGCCGGGTCCAGCGTGGACGCGATCTGGCCGTTGGCATCGATGTAGGCGCACAGCTGGCGCAGCGAGCCGGCCACGCACTCGGACCAGCCGGTGCCGCAGTACACGGCCGGGGCCGCGGCCACCAGGTCCAGCGAGAAGGACTGGCGCTCGCGCTTGGCGCCGTCGGTGAGCAGGGGCACGGGGTTGCTGCCCACGGGGAAGGCACGCAGCACGCTGGCCTGGTCGGCCAGACGCAGGCCCGATGCATACAGCGAGGCACCTTGCGCATCCACCACGCTGACATCGCTGACCACGGCCGCACAGGCCGAGCGGTTGAAGAAGCCAAACGAGCCATTGGGCAGGAAGCCCACCTCGGCCAGGCTGACCGTGGTGACGGCCACGCCATCGATCGACACGCTCACACCGCTGGCCGTGACCTCGGTGGCGATCACCGCCGACTGGCCCGTGGGCAGGCTGGTGGGCAAGCTGACGCGCGACAGGGTGCGCGTGCCACCGATGAAGATGCTGCCGGTTTCGATCAACAGCGTGTCGGGGTGGTCGGCGTCATCGGCCGTGCACAGGGTGAAGGCCAGGCGCGTGAGCATGGACGCGCGCACCGCCCAGCCCAGCCCACCGGCTTGCACCGTGGCATGGAACTGCACGGTGTAGGTGGACCAGGCCACGCCAGCCTGGTAGAGCGCCAGACCGGAGGGGCCGACGTTGGCGCCGTCGGTGCCCAGCACCCAGGGCGTGGGCTGAGTGCCCTGGGCCATCTGGTTGAGCTCGGCCGTGTAGGCGCCGATGGACCAGATCTGGTTGAGCAGCGCATCGCTGCTGCGGAACCAGCCGGTGGCGCTGCGGTCTGCCACGCTGTGGATGGTGACGGCGTCCAGGCCCAGCTGGCGCACGGTGACGCTGCCACTGCCGGTGAGCCACACCTTCTGCCAACGCTGGCCACCCTGCAGCACGCGGCCACGCAGCACACCGGTGGCGGTGACCGGCCAGGCCACGGCGCGCGAGGGCTCGCTGGCGATGGAGAAGCCCAGGGTCACGTCGCCGCTATCGCGGTAAGCGGCCGATTCGCTGTGCGCGAAGTGCAGCACCGGCGCGCCGGTGAAGGCCACCACCTCCAGCGTGGGGACGCCACCGGTGACGCGGCCGTAGTCCAGCATCAGCGTGGGTGGGGTGTCGGCGTCGGCCACCAGGGTGCAGGCGTCACCGCTGAGCAAGGCCGTGGCCGCGCTCACCTGGCCGCTGCTGGCCTGGATGGCCTGGGGCAGCACCAGGCCGGTGGCGGCGGCGTGGTCGAAGTTGGCGCTCATGCCCGATGGCCAGGCCAGGCCCGACTCAGAGGCGGTGGTGGCGCTGTTCCCTGCATCGCTGCCGCCGCCACAGCCACTGAGCGAACCGCCCAAGGTGCTGCCCAGGGCCAGGGCACCGGCTTGCGCACCCAGGCGCTGCAGCCATTCACGGCGGCCGAGGTTCAGTGGGGAATGGGAAGAGGAAGACTTGCTCATGCGGCCGCCTTGTGCAGTTCGGGTTGGGAAGAAGCCGCGGGCGCCGGCAGGGCGGGCGCAGCGGTGCAATGCAGGAACAGGGCAGCCCCCAGGGCCCCCAGGACGAGTGCGGCCACGCCCAGTGCGCCATAGCCCAGGCCACCCACCAGCGCACCGCCCAGGAAGGGCCCGATGGCCGAGCCCGTCATCAGCATGGCGGGCGTGGCGGCCACCAGGCGGCCCGTGGGCTCCAGGCGCGCCAACCAGCCAAAGGCAAAGGTGTGGGTGAAGATCATCACGGCCGAGAAGCTCAAGGCGGCGGCCACATAGCCTTGCACCCAGGGGCTGTTGGTCAGCACGAAGGCCAGCGCTGCTTGCAGCACCGGGCCCACCATCAGCACGGTGCGCACGCGCCAGCGCTGCTCCAGCCAGGCGGCCAGCGGGGCGGGCACCAGGTTGATCAGGCCCAGGGCGATGAGCACGCCACTCATGGCGCCAGTGTCCAGGCCGTGACCGGCACCGATGCGCTCCATGAAGCTGAAGACAATGGCCTGCACCAGGGCCATGCAGGCCACACCGGCGGCACCGGCCCAGGCCCGCGCACCGAAGGCCGCACGCTCATGCGAAGGCACATGCTGCGCATCCGCCGCACCGGCGGGGAAGGCCACGGCGCAGGCCAGCGCAGCCACGCCCATCACACCGGCAAACAGCAGGAACAAGGTGCCCGGGCCATGCGCCGCGATCAAGCCGGGCGAGGCGCCCAGGAACACGGTGGCAAACAGGCCCAGCGCCAGGCCCGCCCAGGCAAAGAGGCGGTGCGGGTGGGCGCTGCGGCCAATGGCGCCGTGCGTGAGGCTCAGGCCCAGTGCCGCGCCGGCCCCGGCCACCGCGTGCCACAGCGCCAGCTCGCCAAACGAGGGCAGGCGCGAGGCCATGAGGAAGGCCGCTGCCGCCATGGCATAGCCAAAGGAGGCCAGCAGCGGCCCCGTGCGGTGCGACCACCACCGGGCCGTGGCCAGGCTGGTGAGCACGGCCCCCAGCAGGAAGAGCGTGGCCAGGCCGCCCGCGTGGGGCGCGTCCAGGCCGTGGCCGCTCATCAAGGTGCCCACCCACACGGGCAGGGCGACGAGGTCGATCATGCCGGCGCAGTGCGCCACCAGCAGGGCGACACGGGCGGGCAGGCGTTCGGTGGTGTGCATGGTGCGGGCTCCTTGTGGCGTGCCGTGCGTCAGAACCAGTGGCGCAGGCCGATGGCCACGCCCTTGACCGAGCCGTTGGCCGGCACGGACAGGCCTTCGGCCACGGCCAGGGACGACAGGGCGGCACGGCCGTTGAAGCCATCACCGCTGTCGCTGATGCGGCCGGCGCGCACATAGGCCGTGGTGCGGCGCGAGAAGTTGTAGTCGGCACCCAGGTTCAGGTAGTTGTTGCGGCCGGTGCCCTTGTCGATGCCCACGTAGTAGTTCTGGCCGTTGTCGCGGGCCTGCCCCACCTGCGCCACCAGCTTGACGGCGGGGTTGAGGTTGTAGGCGCCGCCCAGCATCCACATGTCGGTGCGCGGCGTGGTGCCCGAAGGCAGTTCATTGCGCTGCGTCCACAGCATGCCGCCCACTTCCCATTCGCGCGTGCGGAAGACGAGGCTGGCGTTGAGCAGCGTCTGGATGGCGTCGCCGCCTGCATCAAGGTGCTGACCGCTGTTCTGCCAGCTCAGGCCTGCGGCCCAGGGGCCGGCCATGTAGGTGGCCAGCACAGCGCGCTGGTTGCGCAGGGTGCCGGCGCCCACGATCTGCGGGGCGTACTGGCCGGGGGTGGCGCGGCCCTTTTCTGCCAGGGTGAAGGCCGCGGCCACGCTGAAGCCTTGCCACATGGGCGTGCGGTAAGAGATGGCGTTGTCCCACGGGTCCTGGTCGAGGTTGGCCAGGCGCATGGCCAGCGCGGGCGAGTACTGCGAGAGGTGGTCCACGTCGAACATCAGGTAGCCCTGCTCCATCAGCGACTGCTGGCGGCCCACCTTCAGCTCGCCCACCTCGCGGCTGCCCAGCGTGAGGTGCGATTCGCGTGCCCAGGTCTTGCTGGTGTTCACCGAGGCGCCGGTGTCCACGCCGATGCCCATCTCCAGGTTGATGCCGGCGCGCAGGCCGCCCCCCAGGTCTTCGACATCGCGGAAGCCCAGGCGCGAGGGCACGTGGCCCACCTTCTGCATCAGCGTGACGCTCTGGCCCTTGCTGTCGCTGAGGTGCTCCACGGCCGCGTCGATG
>NZ_JAIZVX010000017.1 GCF_021768455.1 Aquabacterium sp.
CCATGACCTTCGACCAATTCCTCCGCATCGTCCGGGCCAGGTGGCTGCTGGTGATGGCCATCTTCCTCAGCATCGTCACCGTCACGCTCGTGGCCAGCCTGATCTGGCCCAAGTCCTACACCGCCACGGCCAGCGTGATGGTCGACATGCGTCCCGATCCCGTGTCCGCCATCGCCTCGCTGTCCGGGGCGACCGCGATGAACTTCGTGGCCACACAGGTCGACATCATCGGCAGCAAGCGGGTGGCGCAGCGCGTGGTCCGCACCATGGGCCTGGACCAATCCCCCGAGATGCGCGCACGCTGGATGAAGGAAACCAAGGGCCAGGGCGACATGGAAGCCTGGATCGCGACCATCCTCAGCAAGAACCTGGAGATCAAGCCCTCCCGCGAATCCAATGTGATCGACATCATTTACGAAGGTGCCGACTCCAAGTTCGCCGCCGCCATGGCCAACACCTACGCCAAGGCCTACATCGAGGCCACGACCCAGCTGAAGGTCGATCCGGCACGCCAGTACGCCGAGTTCTTCGAAGAACGCGCCCGCATCGCACGCGACAAGGTGGAACGCGCCCAGGCTCGCCTGGCCGAAGCGCAGAAGGACAAGAACATCATTGCCACGGAAGAGCGACTGGACGTCGAAACCCAGCGCCTGTCCGAACTCTCGCAGCAAGTGCTGGCCCTCAAGGCGCTGCGCGTCGAGTCCAGCAACCGCGACAAACAGGCACGCAGCCGGCCTGAGCAAACCGCTGAAGTGCTCAACAACATGGTGGTGTCGACGCTGAAGAACCAGCTCGCATCACAGGAGGCCAACCTCAACCAGCTGTCCGAACGCCTGGGCGACCAGCACCCGCAGGTCATCGAACTCAAGGCGAACATCCAGAGCCTGCGCAGCAAGATCGCGATGGAAACCTCGCGCGTGACCAACAGCGTGGGCCTCAACAACGCCGTGACCAGTTCGCGCGAGGCCGCCGCCAGTGCCGCCTACGAAGAGCAGCGCGCCAAGCTGCTGCGCCTGAAGGAAGAGCGCTCGCAGCTCGCCGTCCTGGAGCGCGAGGTCGAAAGCGCGCAGCGCGTCTACGACGCCATCCAGATGCGCCTGAGCCAGACCAACCTCGAAAGCAACAACAGCCAGTCCGGCGTCGTGCTGCTCAACGCCGCCACCGAACCGTCGACCCCTTCCTCGCCTCGCCTGGTGCTCAACACCGCCCTGGCGACCGTGCTGGGTCTGCTGATCGCCCTGATCACGGTGCTGGGCATCGAGCTGATGGACCGCCGCGTGCGCAGCAGCTTCGACATCATGGACACCCTCGAACTGCCCGTGCTGGGCGTGCTGCCAGGCCCCAACACCCCGGCGCACAAGCGCCTGCCCTGGCAGAAGAAACCGGCTCCTGGCCAATCGACCAGTTCGGTCATCACCTCACTCAAGCGTGCCAACCCGGCCTGAGGCAGCCTTCAAGATGAGCAACCCCTCCTTCCAGCCGTCTCAGCACCCGTTCTCGCAGCCGGACCTCGACGCCAGCTTCCAGGACACGGAACACGTGCCGCGCGATCAATCCATTGGCGAGATCATCAGCCAGGCCAACAACCTGGGGCCTGAACAGATCGAGCAGATCCTCGCCTACCAGCGCGAAAACGGAGGCCGGTTCGGTGAAGCCGCGGTGGCCCTGGGCCTGGTCAGCGCCGACGACGTCATGTGGGCCCTGGCCCAGCAGTTCCACTACCCCTACGCCAACGAAGGGCGCAGCAACCTGAATCCGGAACTGGTCGTGGCCACCCGCCCCTTCTCGGACCAGGCCGAGGCCTTCCGTGGCATCCGCAGCCACCTGATCATGAAGATGTTCAGCGACGAAGGACCTCGCCATGCCCTCGCCGTGATCAGCCCGGACAGCGGCGACGGCAAGTCCTTCTTCGCCGCCAACCTGGCCGTCGCGTTTTCCCAGCTGCAGGGCAAGACCCTGCTGATCGATGCCGACATGCGCAACCCGCGTCAGCATGAGCTCTTCAACCTCGAATACCGCGGCGGGGGCCTGTCTGCCGTGCTGTCAGGCCGGGCCGCCTCGAACGTCATCCGCTCGGTGCGCGACCTCTCCAACCTGTTTGTGCTTCCGGTGGGCGCCACGCCCCCCAACCCGCTGGAACTGCTCGAACGCCCGGCTTTCGAGTTGCTGATCCGCGAGCTGCGGACCAAATTCGACCGCATCATCGTGGACACCCCGGCCGCCGCCGAAGGCACCGATGGCGCCGTGATCGCTGCCAAGTGTGGCGCGGCGCTGGTGATCGCCCGACAGGATCAGACCAAGGTCGAACAGCTGCAAAAAATGGTGCGCACCGTGAGCATGGGCTCCACGCGCATCGTGGGCACCGTGTTGAACGCCTACTGATCCACGGGCACGGCAGGCGCTGACCACCGGTTCAGCGCCGCCCCATCGCCCACCACACCGCATCGCGGATGCCCTGGGCCGCATGGCCGTAGTCGAAGCGGGCGACACGCTCGACGCTGGCTGCGGCCTGGCGGGCGTACAGCGCGGGGTCAGACAGCAGGGCCACTGCCGCATCGACCCAGGCGTCCTGCTCCAGGGGCAGCACCCGGCCATTGACGCCGTCGACCACGAGATCCCCCGCCACACCGGCCACGTCGGACACCAGCACCGGCAAGCCCGCGGCACACGCTTCGTTGGCCACCACCCCCCAAGGGTCGAAGGTGGTGGGGAACAGCAGGAGCTTGGCCGAAGCGTAGTGCCCTGGCAGCGCGGCCTGCTTCACAAAGCCGGCAAACACCACGTCCACCTCGCCGCGCATGCCGTCGGCACGCGCCTGCATCTCGGCCTGCAGCGGCCCGGAGCCCAGCAGGAGCAGCCGAACAGGGCGCCCCAGCCGACGGGCCACCTGCTGCGCCACGTCCATGGCAAACAAGGGCTGTTTCAAGGCCACAAAGCGGGCGCTGAAGACAAAGTCGAAGGTCTTCTCAGACCAGGGCCGCGGCGCATAGGCCACGTTGTTGGCACACAGATGCGACTGGAACAAGGCCTGGCCCTGCCCACCGCCCACGTCATAGGAGCGGTAGAGGGCGAGCGAGCCCTCGCTGGCCCCGATGAAGGCCTGGCTGCCGCGGTACACCACACGGCGAATGAAGCGGTGCACGCCGCTCAAGGTCGCGCTCTCGGAGACCAGGGTGCCGTCCGTCATCGGGATGTGCCGCAGCCCGTGCCAGCGGGCAAAGGCGTAAGCCACGAGGAAGGTCGGGTTGAAACCCGTGGTGATCACCACGTCGGGCGCAAAGCGCTTCAGCGCCGACCACGCATCCGGGTTGCAATGGATGTAGCGACCGCGGTAAGTGATGAACTTTTCGCTCAGGAAGACCTGCTGAAAGCCTCCGCCCTGCAGGTCCCATTCGCGATCCGGCTCACGGCCACTGCAAAAGAACACGCAGAGCTCGATGCCCGGTTGCGCCACCAGGCGCTCGTACACCGGCAGCCGGTAGGGCGCCGGGATGTTGGTGACCATCGCCACCCTGACGGGCCGCTGGCCCTGGTCTTCATTCATGGTCTACCCGCCCGAAATCTGCGGTGGCCTCGCTCACCCGCCGGACCATCACGGGATCCAGCCTGAGTGTCCCGTTGGGGTCCACCTGGGTCATGCGAATGAAACTGCCACCTGGTCGGCAACGCGGATCGTTGCTCTCGTGGTCAAAGGAATACAGAGCGAGCAAGGACACGCCGAACGCCCTGAATTCGGCGATGGCATCGTAAAGGGCCTCGGCGGCCTCCTCGGAGGGCATGCGGCCGAACACCGTGGGGTGCGCCAGACCGGGCTGGAGCAGGCAACTGGACAGCCCGTATTCGGTCACGGCCAAAGGCTTGTTCACGCCGTGTTTGCGTCCCATGGCCACCATGTCGTCCAGCGCATCCCGCAGGCGAGGCGCCCCATAGTCGCGCCCGAAGCGGTCCTGCGCCAGGCGATCGTAAACGTGCGAGCCAACCAGATCGCAGAACTGGTGGATCGGCTCGCCATCCGATGTTCTGGCGCTGTAGACGATGTCGAGGTTGCCCGGCTTGTCCGCCTGCGGACAGATCACCAGCACCTTCGGGTCCACCGCCTTGGTGGCGATGGCGACCGCTTTGCACAAGTCGGCCAGGTCCGTCTGTGTGCCAGTGAAGAAAGCGGGGTTGTTCGGCTCGTTCCAGCACTCGGAGGCCAGCACCCGCCCCTTGAAGCGCAGCAGGGTCTCCCGCACCATGCGCTGGTAGGCCCCGCGGTAAGCCATGGCGGGCGGCGCCGCATTGCCCGGCAGGCCCATGGCCGCTGGCTGATCAGGCTGGGCACTCGCCCACCTCGGTGAGCCCGAAAACGTGAACACCAGGCGACGCTCGCCAGGTTGGGCGTGGAAGTGCGCCCACCTGGTGACGCCCCGCCAATCGTACTGGTCGGGCCCGGTCCACCACTGGGTCAGGTAGGTTTCGTCACTGGCCAGGCTGCGGGCAAACTGGTATCGAAGGCGCAATGGTCCCAGGCTCGCTTCGCTGCGCCCCGGGTAGCGGTGAAAAGCCATGCCGAGCCACATGCCCGCCGAGGGCCGGACCTGCACCTCGCCCAAGCGGCGCTTCAAGCCCATGTCCGGCACCTCGTAGACGACCCCGTAGGTTCCCACGGGCAAACCGCGCGGCAGTCGCGGGCGCCAGACGTCCCGCGTCACCCCGCCGTGCACAAAGCCCAAGGGCTGTGCGCTGTCAAACACCGCGCCAACCTTGCCCTGCGTGTCCACCAGCGACAGGCGCGAACGCCCCCCCTTCTGCCCCGGGCGGCCAGCCACCTCCACGGTCAGGGGCCAGATCTGCCCCGGCGCCAGGGCGGGGATGGGGCGCGACAGCGGCAGCACCTCGGCTTCAGAACGAGGCCGCTCGGCGGTCATGGTCACGTCGCTCACACGGAGCCTCACCGTGGCCCCTGCCGGGATGTTGTAGACCGACAGCCGCGGATACAGCGATCCGGGCAGCACACCGGTGCCCGGGTCAGGCTCTCCGCTCACGTGGCCCGCCGACAGGACCTGCGACTCCCCCACCCAGACCTTGTACTCACCCGTGGCCGGCACGAAGTCAGAGAGGTAGGCATCGTCCGCCCGGTAGAACTGAAACCCCAGCCCGAGGATCACGGGCGCCTGCACCCCCTGGGCGCTCACCTGGGCAGACAGACACAAACGCTCGCCCCCCTGAACCGGTCTGCGCTGGCTGCTCAGGAACAAGGTGTAGTGGGCCGACTGCCCCGAACGGTTCACCAGTTCCACGTCCACATGAGCGCGTCCGGAAGGTCCCTGACCATACCGATAACCAACGGTCAGGGTCCCAGCAGGGTCACGCCGGCCGGATTGAAGGTCGTACGAGATGCCATGGAAGGTGTCTTTCGGCGCCTCGCCAGGCACCCCTTGCAGTCCCGGATTGCGCAGGAGGTTGGACAGGGGGGCCACACTGGCCGCAAAGACCCCGTGCCCGGCCCAGGCGGAGAGCACCCACAGCCAGCCTGCCACCCACCAGCCGCGCCATCCCTTCATGTGGCCACCTCGCGATGGAACAGGCCCAGGCGCCGGAACCAGGCCATCACCATCACGGCCATCAAGGCAATCGCCAACAGGTTCCCCAAGGCAACCGCCAGGATCGAATGCGGGATCAGCACCCAGGTCAAACCCATCTGTGCCACATAGGCCAGCACCGACATGAGCAGCCAGGGGCGTTGCGAGCCCAGGCAGAAGAACACGCGCTCGCCAACAAAGTTGACGCTGCTGAGCGCAGACGCCGCGGCATTGATCGCAAACAGGGCCACGAGGGTCTGCCGGTCGACCTTGTAGAGGTCGGCCACCAGCCCGGCCCCCGCCCACACCAGGCAGGCGGCCCCCATCGACACCACGCCACAGCGCTTGAATTGCCGCACCAGCTCGGCGCCCAGGGCCCCTGCCGATTGGCCATGCGCCACCGCCAGGGCTCGCATCACACGCCCCCCCCAGCTCGACAAGGGCAGCTGCATGAGGGCCATCCACTGCAGGCCGATGGCCACCAGCCCCAGTCCGGCATGCCCGTGAAAGCGCTCCGCGAGGTAGATGCAGGAAATCCAGTTGGTGGCGTTGTTGAGCACGGTCGCCAGGATGTTCGGGATGGCCTGGCGCCATTGCTGCCGGGCCTCGCCCGCCATCGAAGCGGCCTGCTCCTGAGCATCCTCGCTCTCGCCGGCCCGGCGCCAAAGCCACAGCCCCAGCAACACACCCGGCAGCAGCGCCACGCCCACCGCCTGCCACAGACCGCCCGCCACGCCCCAGACGGCAATGAGGGGATAGGCCAGCAACAAGGCCACCAGGGTCACGGCACTCACCACCCAGGACGCCTGCAAGGACAGGGCCGCGCCATGGCACAGCCCCACCACGGTCTGGGTCAGCACCTGCCCCAGGACCATGCCCGCCGCCACGGTCATCACGCTGTGCCACGCCAGCAGACCCGAGCGCCCCAACCCAGACACGCTCAGCATGCCCCAGCACAGTGCCACCGACATCAGCGCGCTGGCCAGCGCCACGCCCCATTGGGCACGCAACAGGCGCCGCATGGGCAGGCTCGCGTGATGCCGCGCGGCCAGGATCGTGGCGTTGTTGGCCAGCACGGCAGACATCGGTGTGGTCGGGCTCGCACTGGTGATCAGGAGGCCCGAATACAGGCCCAGGGCCTGCACCCCACCCAGCCGGGACATCAGCAAGGACACCACAAAGCCCAACAGGCGCGAGCCGAGGTTGGAGGCCAGCAACCAGGCCTCCGGCGAGCGCCGCCATGCCCAGACCCGTGCCAGGGCCGTGACGCGTGTCGTCATCGCCTCAGCCCAGGGCCTGGATGCGCGCCATCCGCCGCTGCCCCGCCTCGCGGACCTGCAGCGCCACGAACACGTAAGTCGCCACACACAGCCCCAGCACCACGGTCGATGGCGCAGCCGTGCCCGCAAAGGCGCGCTCCACCAGGGAATGCACCCACAGCATCATGATGCAACGCAAGGCGCAAACCGACCACTCCTTGGTCTCTTCGCTCCGGAACGGGCTGACCGCGCTGCCCACGAACCGCAGCAAGCCCACGGTGGCCATCACGAACACGACCGTCAACATCAGCGTGCCCACCAGGCCCACGCTGATCATGCTCTCGAGCACGTAGTTGTGAGCCGTGGTCGTGGTGTTGCCCCAGGCGTCAAAAAAGACCTTGGGCAGCTCGACCCGCACGCTGCCCAGTCCATAACCGAACCACAGCTTGGCCTGGATGAGCTTCACGCTGGCCACCCAGATGTCGCTGCGCCCGGTGAAGCTGGTGATCTCGTGCACATTGCCGCTGCGCGACACGAACTCCACCACCAGGGCGGCCAGGTTCTTCATCAACGAAGGGATGAGCAAGGTCACGGCGGCCAGGCTGGCACCCAGGGCAACCATCAACAGGGTGAGGATGCCCTGCTGCCGGCGGATGACGGCCACCGCGGCCACGCCGGCCACCGCACCGATCATCGAAGACCGGCTGTTGGTCAGGACCAGCGCCACCAGCAGGGTGAGGATGAAGACCCCGTGCAGGCGTTTCCACCACGCCCCCTGCGCACGCTTGAACATCGAAAGCCCGATGATGATCCCCACGGCCATGATGGGCCCCAGGCTGTTGGCCGAGCCCGTCACGCCCCGCAAGCGGAAGGCGCCCGGGTCCGCCAGGTCACGCGCCATCATGGGCAGCGTGGCCAACAGGATCAGGGACAGGACACTGGCCAGCACGGCCGCGCTGTACATGCCCACCCAATACGCCGCCAGCCCCTTCTCAGAGCGCGATGCCGCCTGGGCCGTGCCCAGGGCAATGCCGATCAGGGCCATGCCCGAACCGATGCCCAGCGCCTTGGCGCTCGAGTAGGACGCCGTGAACGCCGCAAAGAGCGCATAAGCCAGCCACCAGCCCAGCACCGGATGACGCGTCGTCTTGCTCAGGCCATTGAACAGCCCGTAACCCAGCAAGAGGGCGGCAATCAAGCCTTTCACCATGGACTGCAGGTCGGTGCCACCGCCCCCCACCAGGCCCTGGCGCAAGGTGAAGTCCTGCGCGAAATACAGCAGAGACAGGGCAAACACCCCCACCCAGGGAGGCGGGTTGATGATGTAACCCAGGCCAAAGAACAACAGCAGGAACAGGCTGCCCAGGAAAATGGGCAACTGCAACAGGAAGAACTGTCCGGCCATGATCGCCCACGCCAGGTCGACCACCAGCGTCAGCAGGGCCAGGAGCGAGATGACACCGGCAAACGCCCGAGACCGCCTGCCCGGCCTGAACACGGGCAAGGTGCCCGCGCCCAGGGCCGCGTCACTCGTAGTGGTCATACGCTTGGTAGCCGGCCTGCTTGACCAGGCTGTCGCGCTTGGCGCTGGTGTAGTCGCTCTGCATCATCTCGGCCACCAGTTCGGGCAGCGTGATCTTGGGCGTCCAGCCCAGCTTGGCCTTGGCCTTGGCCGGGTCGCCCAGCAGGGTTTCCACTTCGGTGGGGCGGTAGTAACGCGGGTCGACCTTCACGATCACGTCACCCACCTTGCAGGTGGCCAGCATTTCACCGTTCACCGGCTCGACCTTCACCACCTTGCCCACTTCCGCTTCGCCCTCGCCTTCAAAGGCCAGGGTGATGCCCAGCTCCTTGGCCGAGAACTCGACGAACTGGCGCACGCTGTACTGCACACCCGTGGCGATCACGAAGTCTTCGGCGTGGTCCTGCTGCAGCATCATCCACTGCATCTCGACGTAGTCTTTGGCGTGGCCCCAGTCGCGCAGGGCGCTCATGTTGCCCAGGTACAGGCAGTCCTGCAGGCCCAGGGCGATGCGGCTGATGGCGCGCGTGATCTTGCGCGTGACGAAGGTTTCGCCGCGCACCGGGCTCTCGTGGTTGAAGAGCACGCCGTTGCAGGCGTACATGCCGTAGGCCTCGCGGTAGTTCACCGTGATCCAGTAGGCGTACATCTTGGCCACGGCGTAGGGGCTGCGTGGGTAGAAGGGCGTGGTTTCCTTCTGGGGAATTTCCTGGACCAGGCCATACAGCTCGGAGGTCGAAGCCTGGTAGAACCGGGTCTTCTTCTCCAGGCCCAGGATGCGGATGGCTTCCAGCAGGCGCAGGGCGCCCAGGCCATCGGCGTTCGCCGTGTACTCGGGCTCTTCAAAACTCACGCCCACGTGGCTTTGGGCGGCCAGGTTGTAGATCTCGTCAGGCTGCACCTTCTGCACGATGCGCACCAGGCTGGTGGAGTCGGTCAGGTCGCCGTAGTGCAGCACAAAGTTGCGGTTGTCGACGTGCGGGTCCTGGTAGAGGTGGTCGATCCGGTCGGTGTTGAACAGGCTGGAGCGGCGCTTGATGCCGTGCACCTCATAGCCCTTGTTCAGCAGGAATTCGGCCAGGTAGGAGCCGTCTTGGCCGGTCACGCCGGTGATCAGTGCAATTTTTTTGGTCATGTCAACAGTATCGAATGTGGCCCATCAGGTGCGGCCGAAGAACCGTGCCCTGAAGCCTGGCTGCATGGCGGCGTCGAGGTCACGCATGAACTTCGCATGCGCATCGTAGGCCCCATCGCCGCCCCCCAGCGAAGAAATGCGCACCAGCAGACCATCGACGATCCAGCCCTGCAAGCCATAACGGAACTGCTGGAACTTGCGCCCGACACCGGGCAAGGTGGGCGTGTCCGCCAGGGTCACCCAGTAAGAGATGGGCTCGATCCGGCCGTTCAAGGTCGCCATCAAGCGGATGGTCTGCAAGGTCGGGCTTTGGCTCAGGGAGACCGGGGCCACCCCTTGTTGCGCCACCTCGAAGCCCTGCGCGGCGTAGCAGAATTCGGGTCGGTGGGCCGCCGTCGACCAGGAGTTCTGGTTCTTGCCGTAAGCGACGGACAGGAAGATCACATGGCCCGCGGCATCCCGGTAGGTGCGCACCAGGGTGGACGAGTACAAGGCCTTCACCGCCGCTTCAATGCTCGGGTCCGACACCACTGGCACCTGCGACTGCACCTCGACCCAATCCCCAAACTGCCTGGGAATGACTTCCTCCAGCGTCATGGGTGGCAAGGTGTCCGCCAGGATGCGACGCGGCTTCAGCCACTCGGATGCACCCAGAGCCACCAACATCAGGGCAGCAGCACACCACACCGCCATCGTCCACGCGGGACGGGCCGCATCAAGCTTTCTGGCCACGGCGCCCCTCCTGGTCATCGAATCGGGCTGCCAGCAGGCGGTCCAGGCCGTAGGTCAACACCAGAGCGATGGCAAACAACACCATGCCCGCAAAACCGTGGGCGAAACCTTGCCCGGCTTCGTCCCCGAAGTAATAGGTGATCAGCACCAGACAGATCACCCGCCCCACGTTCGACACGAACGAGATCGGTACGATCAGGATGCCCAAGATCACGTTGCGCGCCCTGGACTGGTAATTCATGACGTTCATGTAGAGCAGCCCCAGCGACTCCAGCGTGAAGAGGGAATTCAGCCCCGAGCAGGCATCGGCCACCAGCAACCGGTAGGGCCCGATCGACAAGGTCACGCCAGTTCGGCCGATCGGGTAGCCGCACCAGAACAGGATCTGCTCCACCACCACCGAGACCGCCTGCTTCAAGGGCATGGTGAGCGCCTGCACGAAAGCACCCGGCAAAGGGATCATGAACACGAGGAACAAGAGAGGGAACCACGCACGACGCAAGGCACCCGGACCGTGAAGAATCAGCAACAAAGACGCCAGGATCGGGATCTGCATGGCCGTCTCGATCTCGATCACAGCCTGCGAGCGCCCCAGCACGAAGGCCACCAGAGACAAGGTCAGCAGCCCGAAACCCCAGCCCATCGCGGGCCGTGCGGGGCCGGCAAAGATGGCATGACGCTGAGACCACAGCAGCCAGGCGCTGGCCCCCAGAATCAAGGGCCCGTGGCCCTGTTCGTCGGTGCTCCAGATCGTCTCGGCGAGCTCCTGGTAGACCGGCGCAAACATCACGAGGAACGTCGCGAGCAGCACCAGGATCGACCTGGTCGGCAAGGCGGTGCCTGGCGCTCCCGCAAGCGGCATCGCCTCGGCAGAGGAGGAAGCTTTGGACATGGTTTGGATCAGACCCAGGAAGACAAGGCAAGGGCCGGAATCACCACGCCCACCAAGCCATTGTTACCCGATCACCGGCGAAGTTCCCCGAGCCCCACCTAGGGCAGACCCGCAACGCTCCGCCATCACCTCTCTGTAGATCGACTCCAGTTGCGCACCATTGATCTGGGGGGTGTAGCGTTGCTCGTAGACCTCGCGTGCACGCCGTCCCATGCGGGCCATTTCCTCGGGGTGCGCCTTGGCCCAGGCCATCTTGGCCGCGAGATCGTGGGCATCACCGGGCGTGAACAACAGTCCCGTCACCCCATCCTCCACCACCTCGGCCAGGGACCCAAGGCGGCTGGCGAGCACGGGCACCCCACAGCTGTAAGCCTCGACGATGGTGCGAGGGAACCCTTCGTACCAGACGCTGGGCACGACCAGAAAAGACGCCGTCTCCAGGTGCGCCCAAACCTGTTCGAGGGGTTTGAAACCAAGGAAGCGCTCGCCCAGTGACGCCGCCACCTCGGGCGCCATCGGCCCATCGCCGATCACGCTCAAGCCATCACCACCCGTGATCGCCAGCGCCCGCAGCAAAACGTCGAGGCCCTTCTCCTGGGTCAGCCGCCCGAGGTAGAGCCCCCCCGAGCGCACGGCCGCATGTGGGGGCGCCTCGCGCCAGGGCACAAAATTGGGCTTCACCCGCAGGCGATCGGCCGGCAGCCCACCCTCCACGAACTTCGCTCGGCAAAACTCGTTGAGCACGATGTAGCGGTCCACCTTGTGGGCATACGTGCCCAACAGGCCATGCAAGGTCACCGAAGCCGCCAGGATGCCCGTCTGGGCCACCGAGCCGCGGTAGCACCCCCTCACCACACCCCGCCACGGCACGCGCCCCAGGCAGTCCTCGCACACCACCCCGTCCCGCACGAACATGGCCTGCGGGCACATCAAGCGGAAGTTGTGAAGGGTCTGCACCACGGGCACGCCCAGGCGTGCCGCAGCCCAAAACACCGAAGGCGACACCAGGGGCAGCGTGTTGTGGACGTGGATGACATCGGGCCGATCACGTTCAACCTGGCGATTCAGGTCTTCGACCATGCGAGCCGACCAGAATGCCTGCGTGGCCACCGAGAGCTTCGACAAGCGCGACAGCTCCTCGTTGTGCCGCAGGTAAAGCGCCACCTCATGCCCCCGTGCGCGCAGCATGGCCATCTCGGCCTCGACCACGCTGTCCTCCCCTCCCCGTTGCTGATAGGCGTTGTGCACCAACCAGACCTTCAGTGGAGCCTCGCTCCCCTGATTTGAATGCCCCATCACCGCCTCGATTCACCAACAATGGCGCTGATTGTGGGGCATCCATCGGGAAAACCTCCCGAGGAAACCTACTTAGAGAGAACCGCACCGAACACCGCAATCACCGGTGCTTTGTGTGACAAGCCCCCCCCGAACCACGCACTAACCCTCAACGCGAGGCGTTAGCCGACACCTAGAATTTCAAACAGCAGTTCGGTGGCACAGCCTATTTCTGACACGCCAACCCCAACAGGGGGGGACATGAGACACCCAGATCCCAATTTCGGCTACCCCTCTCAATCCTTCGTGGATCAGAAAAGGATCGTGGCCCGCATGACCCAACGCCTCCCGAAGCGCCCTCCCCGCCAGGGTGCGGCCGTCATGGGCGCCTTCATCGACGCCACCACCTGGGACGAAGCCCTGCAGCGCATCTTCAACTGGGGTGCACAGCACCAGTCACGCTACGTGACCCTGTGCAATGTGCACTCGGTGGTCACGGCCAGCCAGGAACCAGGCTTCGCCAAGGTCATTGCGAAGGCCGACATGGCCCTGCCCGATGGCGCCCCCATCGCCTGGGCCCTGCGCCGCCAGGGGCACACCAGCCAGGAGCGCATCAACGGCCCCGACCTCATGTGGCGCTACCTGCAACTGGCCGAAGCCAAGGGCCAGAAGGTTTACTTCTACGGCAGCTCACAGGACACACTTGACCAGCTGCGCGAGCGCCTGGGCAAGGCCTTCCCCACCTTGCGCGTGGTCGGCATGGTGTCGCCCCCCTATCGCGCCCTGACCGAAGCCGAAGACCAGGCCGCCGTCGACCACATCAATGAGTCCGGCGCCCATGTCGTCTTCGTGGGTCTGGGCTGCCCCAAACAGGAAGCCTGGATGCAGGCACACAAGGGTCGGGTGCAGGCGGTGATGCTCGGCGTGGGCGCGGCCTTCGACTACCACGCAGGCACCATCCAGCGCGCACCGGTCTGGATGCAGAAAGCCGGCCTGGAGTGGCTGCACCGCCTGGCCAGCGAACCCCGCCGCCTGGCCAGCCGCTACCTGGTCACCAACACCTTGTTTGTGGCGCACATGCTGCGGCAAATGGTGATCAGCGAGCCCCCGGCCAAATCAGAACACCCCCGCTGAACCCGGTTCACCCCGTCAAAACGCCGCATCCGCGGCGTTTTTCGTTTCCGAATGCGCCCCGGCGGCCAGCACCCCGCCCTTGAGTGTGTGGCGCCCGCCCAAACGGCACGCCAATGTCACGCGCCGCCGATACACTGACACCGCCCGCGCGCACCCCAAGCACTTCGTTCAGGGGGGATCAGGGAACTCCCTGCCCCCAGGAACCTCCATTGCTCATCGTTTTCGCATTTCACAGGCTTTGATTGATGGCCCAACAGGAAAAAATCTTCGTGGCAGGCCACCGTGGCATGGTCGGGTCCGCCATCGTCAGGCGCCTCCAGCAGGGTGGCTATGCTCACATCCTGACCCAAACACGGCAGGAGCTCGACTTGCTCGATCAGCGAGCCGTCCAGCAATACATTGCGCAAGAAAAGCCTGACTACCTGTTCATCGCAGCGGCCAAAGTGGGAGGCATCCAGGCCAACAACGTCTTCAGGGCCGATTTCCTCTACCAGAACCTGGTGATTGAGACCAATCTGATCCATGCCGCCCACCTGGCAGGCGTCCAGCGCCTCATGTTCCTGGGCTCCAGCTGCATCTACCCGAAGCTGGCCCCCCAGCCTCTGAAAGAGACCTGCCTGCTGACCGGTGAACTCGAACCCACCAACGAACCCTACGCCATCGCCAAGATCGCCGGCATCAAGCTCTGCGAAGCCTACAACCACCAGTACGGTCGGCAGTACATCAGCGTGATGCCCACCAATTTGTATGGTCCCAACGACAACTACGACCTGCAGACGAGTCACGTGCTGCCCGCCCTGATCCGCAAGGCCCATGAGGCCAAGGTCCGCGGAGACGACACCCTTGTCGTGTGGGGTTCGGGCACCCCCATGCGTGAGTTCCTGTATGCCGACGACCTGGCCGATGCCTGCGTCCACCTGATGGAGCAGGGCTACGACGGCCCACTGGTCAACATCGGCACCGGCAGCGACGTGAGCATCCGGGAATTGGCCGAAACCGTGAAAGAAGTCGTGGGTTTTCAGGGAACACTGAGCTTTGACGCCAGCAAACCCGATGGCACTCCGCGCAAACTCATGGACGTCTCTCGCCTCCATGCCCTGGGGTGGCAGGCGCGCACCGGACTCAAAGCAGGCATAGAGCGTGCTTACTCCGATTTTCTGATGAGAACGCATGCTTGACCCCGTGATTGCCAAGGACCCGCCAGCTCCGTCGTCCACAGCCCCCAAGGGACTCGTGGGCAACAAACTGGACTGGATCCTGCTCGGCCTTGCATTGGCCGCGATGTTCCTGCCGACCTACCAAATGTTGGCCAACGAGTTCTGGAACCAGGAAGGACAGGGCCACGGCCCCGTCATGCTGGCGCTCACGGGCTGGTTGTTCTACAAGCGCTGGCCGGATGCCCTGGCCGTGTCCAATGGCGGGAGCCCCCTGCTCGGCGGCATCGTCTTCCTCATCGGCCTGGTGCTCTACAGCGTAGGCCGCTCGCAGTCGTTCCCGGAATTCGAAGTGCTGGCACAAATCCCCCTGCTGGCCGGGCTCCTCATCGCTTACCTCGGCGTGCGGTCCACCAAGGCACTGTGGTTTCCGCTGTTCTTCATCCTGTTCATCGTGCCCCTGCCGGGCAGCCTGGTTCAGGCCATGACCGCCCCCTTGAAATCAGCCGTGTCGTGGGTGGCAGACTACCTGCTCCACGCGGCCGGTTACCCGATTGCCCGCTCTGGCGTGACCCTCACCATCGGACAATACAAGCTCCTGGTGGCGGATGCCTGCGCCGGCCTGAACTCGATCTTCAGCCTCGAGGCGATCGGTGTGTTCTACCTGAGCGTCACCAATTACGCCAGCGCGAGCCGCAAACTCCTGCTGGCCATCCTGATCCTGCCCATCTCCTTCGTTTCGAACGTCACCCGGGTGATCACCCTGGTGTTGATCACCTACTATTTTGGTGATGAAGCGGGCCAAGGATTCGTCCACGGCTTTGCCGGCATACTCCTTTTCAGCATCGCCACCTTGCTCACCATCGGAACAGACGGCCTGCTTGGCCGCCTCTTCTTCAACCAGACCGCTCGCCCCGCCCAAACATGAACCTCGCTCAAATCCTTGCCGTGCTCAAGGCATGGCGCTTGTTGATTGCAGCTTGCTTCGCGCTTGTTTTGATCACCAGCCTGGCCGTCACCAGCTTGATGCCCAAAACGTACACGGCGTCGGCGTCGGTGCTGATCGACATCAAATCGCCCGATCCTGTGGCGGGAATGATCCTGCCGGGCATGGTCCAGCCCAGTTACATCGGCACCCAGGTCGACGTCCTGAGAAGCGAACGCGTCGCGCTCGGTGTGATCAAGCAATTCAACCTGCTTGAAAACACGGCCATGCGCGAGCAATGGCTGAAGAAAACCGGCGGCGCAGGCAGCTTTGAGAGCTGGCTGTCGACCCTGCTGCTGTCGAGCCTCGACATCAAGCCAGCCAAGGAGTCCACGGTCATCAACATTGAATACGCGGGGGCGGAACCGGGATTTGCTGCAGCGATGGCCAATGCGTTCGTCGACAACTACATCAAGACCTCGCTCGAATTGCGTGTCGAGCCGGCCAAGCGCTACAACACCATGTTTGGCGAGCAGATCAAGCAAGCCAGCGAGCGCCTCGAACAGGCCCAGGTCAAGCTGTCCGAGTACCAGCGCGCCAAGGGCCTCGTGGCCACCGACGAAAAGCTGGACATCGAAAACGCCCGCCTGGCGGAACTCTCGAGCCAGCTCGTCGCGATCCAGGCGGTTGCCACCGAATCGACCACGCGCAACAACCAGGCCAGCGGCAACGCCGACCGCATCCAAGAGGTGCTGAACAACGGCCTGCTGAGCAACCTCAAAGCCGACCTCTCGCAACAAGAACGGCGCCTGAAGGAGCTGCTGGTCCGCTACGGGGAAGAGCATCCGCTCGTGCGCGAGCAGCGCGCCTCCACAGCCGAACTTCGCACGAGGATCGAGCAGGAAACACGCCGCATCACCAGCAGCATGGCCATCAACAGCAATGTGAACCAGACCCGGGAAGCTCAGGTCAGGCTGGCCCTGGAAGCACAACGTCAAAAGGTCTTCCGCCTCAAAGAGTTGCGCGACGAGGCGGCCGTCCTGCTCCGGGAGGTTGACGGCGCACAAAAGGCCTACGACACCCTTGTCAACCGCGTCAACTACACCGGCATCGAGAGCCAAAGCACGCAAACCAACGTGTCTGTGGTCAAACGCGCGACGCCGCCTGCCGCGCCCTCGTCGCCGAAGCTCGCACTCAGCGGCATCCTGGGTGCTGCGGTCGGGCTGATCCTGGGCGTGGGCATTGCTTTCCTGCTGGAATTCATCAACCGTCGCATCCGAGGTGAATCCGACGTGATGGAACTGGGCATCCCGATGCTCGGCACCATTTCGGAGTCCAAAGTGATTTCACCCAAGTCCTTCTCCGACCGTCTCCTGCCTCTTTCAAGTGCCAAGCCGCTCAAGCAACTCGGCGCCCCTGGCGCCTGATCTTTCGCCTCAATGAGCCAGTCCACCAGGCCACACGCAGAGAACCGACATGAGTGACAAAAACATTGGCGACATCCTCAAGGAAGCCAACAACCTCGGCGCAGACCAGGTCGCCACCATCCTCGACTACCAACGCGCCAACGGCGTGAAGTTCGGAGAGGCAGCCGTGGCCCTGGGCATGGTCAAGCGCGACGATGTGCTTTGGGCCCTGTCCAAACAGTTCGATTACCCCTACACAACCTCGGACGGACTCAGCAAAGAGCTCGTCCTGGCCAGCGCGCCTTTCAGCGAGCAGGCCGAAGAATTCCGGGATGTGCGCAGCCAGTTGCTGGACGCCGTGTTTGCCCAACCGGGCTCTCGCCGTGCCGTGGCCGTCGTGAGTCCCAACGTGGGCGATGGCAAGTCCTACTTTGCGGCCAACCTGGCGATCGCCTTCAGCCAGCTGGGCAGTCGCACCCTGCTGGTCGACGCAGACTTCCGCACACCGCGCCAGCACCAGATGTTCGACGCCGTGGCCGCCAACGGGCTGAGCAGCTACCTTGCCGCGCGCGCCGAGGTCAACGTCTTGCGCCCCCTTGAGGACTTCCCTGACCTCTACCTGCTGCCTGTCGGCATCGTGCCGCCCAACCCACTGGAATTGGTTCAAAGACCCGCATTCATGGAGCTGCTCTCCAGCCTGCGCGAGAAATTTGAATACATCATCATCGACACCCCTGCGGCGGAACACGGTGCAGACTGCAAGGCGGTTGCGGCCGCTGCGGGTGCCGCCCTGATCGTCGGACGCAAGGGGCAATCGGGCATCACCCCGGTCAAGAACCTGCTCAAGAGCCTGCAGCGCGTCAAGGTGAACGTGGCAGGCCTGGTTCTCAACGAGCACTGATCCTTCATGTTGCGCCGTCGGACTTTCATCTTCGCAGGAGGGGCAGCCGCGTCGATTGCTGCAGCCTACCGGCTCACACCCAAGGCCAACACGGCACAGGCGCGAGCAGGCAAAGGATCACTGGATGATCTGGTGCCCAGGCAGTTCGGTACCTGGCGACAGCTTGACGGTCAGCAACGGGCCATCGTGAGCCCAGACCTCCAGGCAACCCTCGACACGCTCTACTCAGACACGCTGGCGCGCACCTATGTCGACACGTCGACCGGGCAAAGCGTCATGCTCTCCCTGGCCTATGGCGCCAACCAAAGCCGATCCTTGCGAGTGCACAAACCGGAAACCTGCTACTCCGCGCAGGGCTTCCAGATCAGCAAGACCAGCAACCGCAGCCTGAGCATCCATTCGCACCAGTTGCCCGTCATGCAACTCATTGCAACGCAAGGCCCTCGGGTCGAGTACATCAGTTACTGGATCCGTTCAGGCAATGACATCGTCCGAGGATGGGTTGAACAAAACCTTTCCACCCTCAAGCACGGTTTGCAAGGCGTGATCCCGGACGGGATCTTGGTTCGGGTGTCCACCATCCACCGAACCGAGCAGAACGACTACGCACTCCACGCACAGTTCATCGACGCCCTGCTGACAGGCAACAAGCCTCAAGTGGTTGAAGTGCTGGTCGGCCAGACCCTCATGCAGGGATGATGTCCAGCACCTGCCTGCGGCCTATGAGGCGCCCATCGACGTCATGAGCCACACCACGGAATTCCCCGTCACCGCCTCACAGCACTGGCACGCCTTGCGTGACGACCTGCTTCGTTACGGAGGATGGGGAGCCCTGCTCAAAGAGCAGTCGCTGTGGGCGGTGGCATGGTTTCGCCTGGGCGGCATGCTGGAGCGCCTGCCAAGCCCCATCCGGCGCCCGGTCCTGACGCTCTGGTGGCTGTGCTTTCGCTTCATTGAAATGCTCACGGGCGTAAGCCTTCCTCTGGGCCTGCAGGCCAAGGGTGGGTTGCGCATATGGCATTTTGGCAACGTGTTCGTCAACAGCCAGGCTCGGCTGGGGCGCAACTGCACCCTGCGTCAGGGTGTGACCATCGGCAACCGACACACCAACGGCCCCTCTCCATACATCGGAGATGATGTCGAACTGGGCGCTTATGCACAGGTGCTGGGAGACATCCGCATCGGTGATCGCGCCCGTGTGGGCGCCATGTCCGTTGTCCTTCACGACATTCCCGATGGGGCTACCGCAGTGGGGGCGCCAGCACGCATCCTGATGCACCTCACAGCCCCGACCACCGAAACATGACCTCCGTCGCCTACCTCGTCAACCAATACCCCAAGGTCAGCCACAGCTTCATCAGGCGCGAAATCGAAGCCCTTGAGAAAGCGGGCACTCCCGTCTATCGGCTGGCGCTGAGAGGCTGGGACGCCGAAACGGTCGACCCCAAAGACCGCGAAGAACAGGCAAGGACGACCTACTTGCTCGGTCGCACCAAGTGGCGACTGCTGACCGACACCCTGGCGGTGGCGCTTCAGCGGCCAGGTCGGTTTGCCCTGGCGCTGAAAGAGTCCCTGCGACTGGGGCGCCGCGGCGACCGACCGATCTGGTTGTACCTTGTTTACCTGCTTGAAGCCTGCCGGCTGCACACGCTCATGCGTGCGCAGGGTATCGAACACGTTCACACCCACTTCGGCACCAACGGCACCACCGTGGCCATGCTGGCATCCCTCCTTGGCGACATCGGCTACAGCTTCACCGTGCACGGGCCGGAAGAATTCGACAAACCCGAGTTCATCCATCTGACGGAAAAAATCAACCGAGCTCGGTTTGTGGTGGCCATCACCTCTTTCTGCCGCAGCCAACTCTACCGCTGGTGTGACGTGAGCCAGTGGCCCAAAATCCAGGTCGTGCGCTGCGGACTGGAGCCAGACTTTCACACCTTGCACGTGACAGATGTGCCCGATGTCCCTCAACTGCTTTGCATTGGCAGACTGTGCGAACAAAAAGGGCAACTGCTGCTCATCCACGCGGCCGCCGAATTGAAGGCCCGAGGCCAGCACTTCAAACTGGTCCTGGCTGGCGATGGAGAAATGCGCCCAGCCATCGAATCTCTGATCAGAGAGCACGGCCTCGAAGACATGGTGCAGATCACGGGCTGGATCAGCAGCGCGCAGGTTCGAGAGTTGCTTCTGGCCTCTCGCGCCATGGTGCTGCCCAGTTTTGCAGAAGGCTTGCCCGTCGTGATCATGGAAGCCCTGGCACTCCAGCGCCCCGTGATCACCACCCAGATCGCCGGGATCCCCGAACTGGTGAAAGGTGGGCATGATGGCTGGCTGATCACCGCGGGATCCGTGCCAGAACTGGTCGATGCCATGAGCAGCGCCCTCAACACCCCGGTCGAGACCCTTCGCCAATATGGCGCCCACGGCCGCACCCTGGTGACCCAACTGCACGATGTCGATCACGAAGCCGGTGTACTGGCTCGTTTGTTCTCTACCCCGTCCTCATTCTGATCACAACGCATGGCCCTCCTGAGCCTCTTGCTGCTGCTGGCGGCACTCACCCTGACCATTCCTTGCCTGGTCTTCGCCGCACAAGTTGTTGCGGCCGCGGTGAGCCGCGCTCCGCGCCCGGCGACAGAAGACGACGGGCAGCGCCCAAGCGTCGCCGTGCTGGTGCCTGCGCACAATGAATCCGGCGGACTGGCCGCCACACTCCAGTGCCTGAAAGCACAGCTGTTGCCACAAGACCGGTTGCTGGTGGTGGCCGACAACTGCTCTGACGACACCGCCGCCATCGCACGCTCGCTTGGTGCGGAAGTGCTTGAGAGGCAACATGACACCTTGCGTGGCAAGGGCTATGCGCTGGACTTCGGTTTCCAGCACCTGAAGAGCTCTCCGCGTGACGTGCTTCTGATCGTCGACGCCGACTGCACCCTTGCCCCCGCCGCGATCGACACCCTCGTGCGCCGCACGATCTTGCGGCAACGCCCCACGCAAGCGCTCTACCTGATGCGCCATCGCCATGCGGCATCGGTCAAACAACGGTTTTCCGAGTTCGCATGGCGAGTCAAGAATCACGTCAGACCCAAAGGTTTTGCCGCCCTTGGTCTCCCCTGTCAACTCATGGGCACAGGCATGGGATTTCCCTGGCAACAGATTGAACAGCACAGCCTGGCATCGGGCCACCTTGTGGAAGACATGCAACTGGGCATCGCTCTGGCCGCTGCAGGCACACCTCCGCTGTTTGTGGAAGATGCACTCGTCCTCAGTGAGTTTCCAGTCGACGAAGCCGCACAGGCGAAGCAACGCACCCGCTGGGAGCACGGGCACCTGTCCCTCATCCTTCAGGCTCTCCCCGCCTTGCTTCTGGGCTTCCTTCGCCGCCCCCGCAGCGCGACCCTGGCCATGGGCCTGGACCTGAGCGTCCCTCCCATCACCTTGCTGACCCTGCTGGCCGTGGCCATGCTGGTCATCACCATGCCCATGGCCTTGCTCGGGTACCCCACGGCGTTCATGGTGAGCTTGCTGAGCGCCGTCGCGCTGGGCTCCGCCTTGTTGACCGCGTGGTGGTGCCAGGGGCGTGACCTCCTCTCAGCCAAAGACATCGGGCAAGCCCTGGGGTATGTGCTTTGGAAGCTGCCGCTCTATGCCAAATTCCTCACGGCCAGACAGGTGGAATGGGTGAGGTCGAAACGCGGTGACAAACATGACTGATTTCCAGCGCCGGGTTGTCTCCGTGCTGGGATTGCCCTTCGACGTCATCACAGCAAACGATGCCGAGGAGCAGGTCGTGCAGGCCATGCGTGAGGGACGGTCGTGCTTCATCTCCACGCCCAACCTCAACTTCCTGGCCATGAGCTTCGAGAGCCCGGAGTTTCGAAACTCTGTGCTGATGAGCGACCTGTCTCTGGCTGATGGCAAGAGCATTGTCCTGATCGCTCGCATGCTCGGCCAGACGATGCCTGAACGGGTCGCGGGCTCAGACCTGTTTTACCGCTTGCTCAACCGCCCGGCCTGCGGGCTGCGAACCTTCTTGTTCGGCGGCCCCGATGGCGTTGCCCAAAAGGCGGCCGAGCGCATCAACGAACGCTTTCATGGCAACGACGTGCAGGCGGTCGGCTGGCATTGCCCTGGATTCGGAACCGTTTCGCAAATGAGTTCGGCAGAGGTCATCGACCACATCAACGCCAGCGAACCGAACTTTGTCCTCGTGGCCCTGGGTGCCAAGAAGGGCCAGGCCTGGATTCAGCACAACCTCACCGCGCTGCGCCCATGTGTGATCAGCCACCTTGGTGCCGTGGTGAATTTCTGCGCCGGGACGGTGAAACGGGCCCCCCAGTTCTGGCAAAACTTTGGCCTGGAATGGGTGTGGCGCATCAAGGAAGAGCCGAAGCTCTGGCGCCGCTATCTGAGCGATGGCACGGCCGTGATGCAGGCCCTCCTCCGGGCACTGACCTGTCGCCTCCCTCGCGCCCACCGCGACACCACACCGGGCACGTTGCACGTTGCGACCTCTCCGCATGGCGCCGGCGTACGCCTGAGCCTGTCTGGGGCCTGGTCCCAACACAACGTTCACCTGCTGAGAAACGCATGCCAGGAGGTCGCCACCATCGGAGGCCCGGTGGTGATCGATGCGAAGGACCTCACCAGCCTGGACGCCCATGCCTTGGGGACCCTTCAGTTGCTCTATGGGCTGCAACTCAAACGATCGCAACCGTTCGAGATCATCTCCCTCGATCGTTCCCTGCGGTCGTGGCTGACGGCAATGCGTGCTGACTACATCGCCTCCATTCGCTGAACTCGCTCAAACGAGCTTGGGCTCACCCCGGGAGGGGCTGGCCAAATTGAACGTGTCGGCAGCGGCGCAACCCAGCACAAACCAGAAATACCAGTTGTAGACGAGGTAATACAACAGGTTGTCTGCAGCGGCGGTGACCAGGTACTGAATCACGATCGCCATCACCGTGAAACCTGCCACCTTCTCGCGCCTGGAGGTGATCAGGCCATCCTTGAACACGCGCACATACAACAACACCGCCGGAATGCAACCGAGCAAGCCCAGTTCGAAAATCACCTGAACGAAAACGCTGTGAGACCCCCAAAGCGTGCCGCCTGACATGCTGAAGAAGGACACGGACATGACCCGGAATGACTCCAGACCATTTCCGATCAAATACGCCTTGAGGTCCATTGCGGCAAAAGCAGATTGCCACAGCGCCACGCGCCATGCGAACGAATTGAGCTTGGCGTATTGAACGACCTCGTTGCCTTCCCCAAGGTCCATCACCCGATCACGGATGGACGGCACCATCATGCCGATCACGGGAAGCAAAACGAGAAAGATCAGCCACTTGCGTTCATACAGCAAGGCATACACGCCAACGACCACCGCATAGCCGATCCACGCGCTGCGGGTCATGGTCAAACCCAGCATGGCCGATTGCAGCAGGAAATAGGCCCACACCGTTGCACGCTGACGGCTGCCCAACTGCCAATCGGATGACCGCAAGACATACAGCAGCAAGGTCAGAACCAGGACAAGATAAAACGCGTAAATGTTGGGATGCGCGAAGGTGCTGGCAAGTCGTTCGCCCCCCATGCCGCCAGCGGCAAGGGCGACCGCCTTGTACAGGCCATAGAGAGTGGGCAAAACAGAAGACCAAATGGTGAGGCTGGCGCCAAACTTCAGTGCACTTTCCCCTCGTGGCTTGACGTGAAACGCGATCACGAAGACAGCGAAATTGGTCAACATGCCCACATAAAGCCGGATGGCCTCCGATCGCAAAGGAGAAACTGCGACGGCCTCCAGCAAACCAAGCAACAACAGCAGCCAAAGCATCACGTGCTTGCGAGACGCCTGCGGCTTGTCCTTGATCACGACAATCACCGCGATGCCCAACATCATGAAGTTGAGCACCCCTCCCAAGCCGGCACCGCCGCCGATCGGGAGGCGCATCGAATCGAACACCAGGTCGCCTGCCGAACGCAGCAACAGCGCACCCAGGAAGAACTTGAGTGGGTTGAGCGCAAAAAGCATCAACACCACCAACAAAATCGGCAAGACCGCCAATTTCGCGGGGCTGGAACCAAACAACTTCGTGAAGTTGGCTGTCACGAAGCCAAACACCAGACAGGTCAGAATCACCCCGGCCCCCAGCAGCATCTGGCGCCCGCTGACGGCAGGCCAGTGTTTGGATGACAGAAAGCCGAACAGAGATGGCCTGGGATCGGTTTGGGAAAGCATGGGCGAGGCGCAACAAGAGGCCGGAGAGCGACAGGTCAGACACTACCACTGAACCCACATCGAGACACCACACAAAGAGACGTGCGCCTCCGAAGTCGGGACAGAAGGCCACAAACCCGGCATGAAGTGGGCCGGCACGAAGCTTGCGCGCACACAAAGTGTCGGGGCACTGCGACACCACCGAAACGGAATGAAAAAAACGGCGAGAACCGATTCAGATCGGAAACGAGGGCAAGCACTTGCCGCCACACTGTCGCGCAGGTCAGCGCGGGACCATCGTACGACACGACACGACTCGCTGCGCGATGACGCCCCAGAGTCCAGCCATGCACCCGCCTCTTGCACACCACCATTACCCCTCGTTGAACGGATGGCGCGGCATCAGCATCCTGCTGGTGCTGGCCACCCACTTGCTGCCTTTGGGCCCGAAGGCATGGCACATCAACTTGCTGACCGGCATGATGGGCATGGCCATCTTTTTCATCCTGTCGGGCTTCCTGATCACCGAGTTCCTGCTTCAACGCCCGGATGCCGGCGCCTTCATCGTCCGGCGCTTTGCCCGGGTGTTGCCACTGTTTTATGTCTACAGCCTGATTGTGCTGTGGTGGTTTGCGCAACCCCCTGAAAACTGGCGTGCGGTGCTCCTGTTCTACGCCAACCTGCCGCCACAGCGCTTCATTCCGGCCACAGCCCACCTTTGGAGCCTTTGCCTGGAGGTGCAGTTCTACGTCGCCATGGCCCTGTGGTGCCTGCTCACCCGCGGCAGGGCGACCTGGATCCTGGTGGCCTCGGCCTTGGCCATCACGGCCTATCGGATTCAACACCAGGCCTATGCGTCATCGGTCTCGTATTTCCGAGCCGACGAAATCATGGCCGGCTGCATTCTGGCGCTGGCCCTGCACAACAAGCTGCCAGACAAGGTCAAGTGGCTGATTCGAGACACACCGTGGCCCATCACGGCGGTGCTGTTTGTGGCGTCCTGCGCCGAAGCCAGCGGCCCTTTGAATTACGCCCGCCCCTACCTGGCCGCCATGCTGGTGGGCTACACCCTGCTCAACCCGGGCCACACCCTCGCAAAAAGCCTGTCCCGGCCCTGGCTGGCGTATGTCGCCAGCATTTCGTTTGCGCTGTACATCATTCATCCCTTCCTCGCCCACACCTGGCTGGGCGAAGGCGACCCCTTGACCCGTTATCTCAAACGCCCTCTTCTTTTTGTGGCGCTGTGGGGCTTGGCACACCTCTCCACCTTTTACTTTGAAGCACCCTTGACTGAATGGGGGAAGCGAATCACGCGAACCTCCCCCAGGGACCTCGTGGGCAGAAAGCAGCCCAGAACGTGAAAACCGCCCCCAGCGCCCTTGCAGTTCGGCAATTTCATCAGATCAAGGAAATTGACGGCTTGAGGGCGCTGGCGGTGACGGCCGTCATTTTTTTCCACGCCGGTTTTGGCTGGATCCGAGGCGGGTTCGTTGGGGTCGATGTCTTCTTTGTGATCTCCGGCTACCTCATCACGGGCATCCTTGACAACCAGATTCGCCAGGGCAGCTTCTCCTTGGCCAAGTTCTACCAAAGGCGCATCTTGCGGTTGGCCCCCGCACTGACATTGACCCTGGTCTTCGTCGCCCTGGTGTTCTTTGTCATCACGCCCCCCATCCTGTCTGGCGATCTGCTTCACTCGCTCATGGCCAGCCAGTTCGCCTATGCGAACGTCTGGTTCTATGCCACCACCGATTATTTCAACGGCGAGGGCAATCCGCTGCTGCACACCTGGTCGCTCGCCGTGGAGGAGCAGTTCTACCTGGTGCTGCCGGTGCTTGTCGGATGGCTTCACCGGCGACACCTGCCCCTTCGGCCCATCCTGGGTGGCGTGCTGCTGACCTCTCTGTTGGCCTCGATCTGGGCTGTGAGCGCAGACAAGCAAGCCGCCTTTTACCTGCCCGTCTTCCGCGCCTGGGAGCTTCTCGCTGGCGGTCTGCTGGCTCTGGTGAAGCCTGAACAGGTACCAGGGCTCGTGAGGCCGGTGCTGGGGCCAATCGGGCTGCTGCTGGTCGTCGGCAGCATGTTGACTTCGACGCCGCAAATGCCCTTTCCAGGCCAGGGTGCCTTGCTGCCCACGCTGGGAACGCTGCTGCTGATCCTCTCGGCAAGCTACGGCGGGCCTGTGAACTGGCTTCTCCGCCTGCCTCCTTTGACCTGGATGGGGAAGATCTCCTACTCTGCCTACCTGGTTCACTGGCCCGTGACGGCCCTGGCGGCCATGGTGCTGTCTCTGCACGCCGCAGCAGTGAAAGCCGGTGTCGTCCTGATCAGCGTGGCACTGGGCTGGCTCAGTTGGCGCCTGGTCGAGCAGCCTTTCAGGCAAATGACCCCCACCCTGCCACCCAGGCGTGTGTTCAAAACTTACGCCGTGGTGTCGGTGATGCTGGTCGGGTTCTTTGTGCTGATGCAGCACATGTCTTCAGAACTTTGGAGGCGCTTTCCGCTGGCCAGCCAATACAGCCACGCACTGCGCACAGATGTGTCGTTCTTCCACGCCGACAGTTGCTTTCTGACCCCCAAAAATGCGCGCTCGCTGACCTTCGATCCCTCACGCTGCGCACGGCCAGAGGCCGGCAAGCGCAATGTGCTGCTGATGGGAGACAGCCATGCCGCCAACCTGGTCACCGGGTATGACAAGGTGCTTGGTGACACGGCCCACGTGATGCAAGCCACCGCCGTGGGCTGCCGCCCGCTGCTGCACACCACAGGAGAACCCCGCTGCACCCAACTCATGGAGGAGATGCTCCAGCGCTGGGTCCCCGCGTACGGCCACGAGATCTCGGAGGTGGTGTTGACGGGCAGGTGGGAACAAAGCGAGGTGGCCGACCTGATTGCCACGTCCGCCTACCTTCGCCGGCATGTGGGCAAGGTCACAGTCATCGGCCCAGTCCCCGAGTTTTTTGTTCCCGTGCCGCTGCTGCTCGCCTACCAGGACATCACCGGCCTGCCACTCGCACATCGCCTGTTCCGCTCAGATCGCAGGGTTCTGGACAATGCCTTGCGCACGGCACTGCCGGCGGCTGTGGGTTACCTGTCTGCCGTCGAACGCATCTGCCCGGGTGGCCAATGCACCCTCGCTGCCAATGGCCACCCCACCTACTTTGACCGAGACCACCTCACGGTGGAGGGGGTTGCCCTCCTGCTCAGCCACATCAGTGAAGACTGATGCCTCAGTTGACCCGAACCAGGTTGGCGCCGACGGTGGAGGCCTGGTTGACACCGCTGTAGGCCCAAACTGTGCTCCAGCAAGCGGAAGCTGGCCACGTGAACTGGAAGCTGCCGCCATTGCTCAGGATGCCAGAGTCAACGCTCTTGGAAGCGTCCTTGCAATCGGTGAACGACAGCCGGAACTGTGCGCCCCCAGTGGTGTTGGCCGTCACCTTGTAGACCTTGCCGGCCACCGGCTTGGCCCAAGCCAGCTTGGCAAAGCCCACACCGGTCGTGTTGATCTGGACTACACGGCTGCTATTTGCAGGAAACACCACCGCCTGCTTCCACGTGTCGTAGGTGCCAAGTTGCGGGCCAGATTGCAGGCGCCAACCACCGCGCATGGACAGCAGGTTCTGGTTCGTGGTGAAGGTGACCGGTGAACCATAGGCGTTCACCCAACTGCTGGCCGAGGCCACCGAGCGCAGTGCGGCCCGAATGGCGTCCAGGTCCGCTGCAACGGCGTTGTTCCAGCCGTTCGGGTACAGCGTGAAACCAGAGTCCATTTCCACGTAGATCACGAACGGCGTGCCCACGTTGCGATCGACCACGTAAGCGCCGTAGGTCTTGAGCGTTTCTGCCACCTTGCGCAGCTTGGCCGAAGACAGCTTCGAGGTGTCGAATGTCTTGGGCAGCATCACCAGCGCCCCTTCCGGGATCTCTCCCGTGTTGGTGGTCGCAGCACTGCCGTCGGCGGCGGTGGCGGGGAAAACATACGTTGGGCTCTTGCTCAGTCCGTTGTAGGTCAAGGACATGGTCAAGGCATGGCGGTACATCGTGTCGCCATCGTCGATCTCATGAGTGCGGATCAGGCCGGCAGAACTGACCACACCGGTGGCACGAGCCCCCTGGTAGTAGTGCGCTGGCGAGCCCCAACCCGTACCATTCAGCTTGGTCCAGCCATACAGGGCGGCACGCCAGGTGCCGTTGTCGTTCTTCAGCTTGAAGAAGGAGTGGATGACGCCAGAGATGGGATCAAAAATCTCACAATGGCCATCTGAGCCCGAGGCCGGCACGGTCCCAGCAGGCCATCGAGGGATGGTGATGCTGGCCTGCTTGCCACCGGCATCAACGTTGGTGATGCCAACCGTGTCGGACGGCCCCTTGACCACCATGGGGGTGTCGGTGGCCGAGGCCACATACACCCCTGTTGAATAGGTGCCCGCGGCAATGGTCGGGAAGTAGCTTGATTTGGGTATGCCCAGGCTCGACAGGACGGGGTTGACCGGGCGGCTGTTCCAGGGCGAGTTGGCCGAGAAGGGGCGAAGGGTGTTCCCCCAGACCAACGGAGCCTTGGTCGAAGATGTGGTGACGGCAGCTGCCTTGGTGCTGATGACCTGATCGGCAGAGTCCTCCACAAATTCGGCATCGGCGCCTGCGCCCAGCAAAGGCGAGGACAAGGCCGTCAGACCGGTGGACGAGGTGTCAGTGGAAGTCGACGTCGCCGCAGCGGCCGTCACGGTGGTCGACGAACTGGTCGAGGCAGATGCGGTGGAAACGGTTGTGCTGGTTGTGGCGCCACTGGTGCCGGAACTGCTGACGTCTGCGGCGGCGGTTGTGCTGGCGACCGTATCCGAGTTGCTTGTCGCTTCGGTGGTGGCGGCATCACTGGCCCATGTGTCAACCAGGGCGGTGGTGGAACCCGATGCGCCCGAGGCATCGGATGTGCTTGCATCGGTGGCACTCAAGGTGCTGGCCTGGGCCGTGCCGGAGTCGCCTCCACCGCATCCAGCCGTTGCAAAAGCAAGGGCCATCGCAGCACAAACCAGGCGAACGCGAACGGGACAACCATCAAACAACATCATGTCAAACACCTCTGTCTCGCCGAAGCAGACTGTGAGCGAACCATCAAGATCCGATGGCTTGATTATGGTCGGCGGGTCACAAAAGATCTGTTTCAGCCCCTGGACGGGGGGTAATGCTGTGTATGGTGGGTAACAATAGGTTTAACCCGTGACACTTTGAACGGCATTTTTCCACGCCACCAGGGTCGCCCCAGATTGATGAATCATCTGCTCACGAATCACCCACTGAACTCCGACGAGAGTTCAATTCGCGTGAAGCAAGCGACACGCCCCAGATGCAGCACGTATGCTATGGGCATCGTATGAAACATGTCGTCGTTTTCCGATGCGCCTTGCTGCCAGGATCTGAAACCTTCATCAAGGAACAGTGCCTGCATTTGGTCCGCTGGCGCCCCATGCTCCTGGGGCTTGAGCGGGCAAGCGGGTGCCTGCCGCTTCACGACATCCCGCACCAGATCACCCACACCAACCACCCGCCGCTCTTGCAGCGCATCTGCCGGTGGCTGGGATGGGGGCGTGGCTTGCTGCCATCCGACGCCTTGCCCCTGGCAAAAGGGCACCAACCTGATCTGGTCCATGCGCACTTCGGGCCCGATGGCGTGATGGCCGCCCAACTCGCACAGGATCTGGGCGTGCCCTTGCTCATCACCCTGCATGGTTACGATGTGTTCGTCAGTGAGGCGCACTGGCAAGGCGGCAGTCGCGGCCGCTACATGGCCGACTATCCGGCACAAATCAGAAAGCTTGCCAGCAAGCCGTGGGTGCATCTGGTGGCCGTGTCACAAGCGGTGAAGCAACAAGCCGTGCACCAATATGGCATCGCTGAAAACAAAATCAGCGTGGCCTACATCGGCATCGACACCCAGAAATTCACGCCGTCCGAAATCCCCATGCCCTCGCGCGGATTGACCATTTGTTTTGTGGGCCGCCTGGTGCCCAAAAAGGGGCTGCATGTTCTGGTTGAAGCCGTGGCCCGGGCCGCACGCAGCGTGCCCAACATCCGGCTTCGGGTCATCGGAGACGGGCCTGAGCGCGCCGCCCTGACTCGACTGGCGGCTGAGTTGAACTGCCCCGTCGACTTCCTCGGTCACCAACCACCGGAGTCGGTGGCCAACCTCTTGTCTGAATCCCGGCTGTTTTGCCTTCCCAGTGTGACCGCCCCTTCTGGAGATGCCGAGGGCTTCGGCCTCGTGATCCTGGAGGCGCAATCCTGTGGTGTGCCTGTGTTGACGTCTGCACGAGGTGGTGCAACCGAAGGCATCCTGGAGGGGCAAACCGGCTTCTCCTTTGCAGAAGGCGATGTGGAAACGCTGACGGCCAGGATTGTCGAACTGATTGACGACGCGCCGCGGCTGGAAGCCATGGGGCTGCGCGCCCGCGCATTTGTTCAGTCGCACTTTGACATCAGAGACTGCACACCCAGGCTGGAAGCCATTTACGACCACATGACCTCCGCGACATGAGCAGCCTGAAATCGAGCGCACGCTGGCTTGCAGCAGCCCAGGTCGGCAAGATCGTCCTGCAGTTGCTGAGCATGGCCGTCCTCGCGCGGCTGCTGTCTCCCAGTCACTATGGCGTGATGGCCCTGGCCTACATGGTCATCAACTTCGCCAGCCTGTTCCGTGACCTGGGCACCAGCGCGGCCATCATCCAGTCGCGCCAGTTGAGCGACGAACTGAAGACATCGGTGTTCTGGCTGTCGAGCATGCTGGGCCTGCTGTTGTTCGCCCTGCTTGCTTTGCTGGCGCACCCCCTTGCGCTGTATTACGCCGCCCCTGATCTGGACTGGGTGCTCGCACTTGGGGCGCTCAGTTTTCCGATCGCTGGCAGCACCGCCATCCACCAGGCCCTTCTGGAGCGCTCCGCCAACTTCAGGGTGCTCACCTTTGTGGAGGTGGGGGCACAGGCTGCAGGGCTTGGCACCGCCATTGCCGCAGCCCTCGCAGGTTGGGGCGTCTACAGCCTGGTCGTGCAGATCCTGGTCATCACGGTGACATCTGCCACTGCCCTGGTTTGCCTGAGCCCATGGCGCCCCCAAGGCCCCCCCAGGCTGCAAGCCTTGAAGTCCTTGATGGGCTTCAGCGGCAACCTCACCGGCTTCAGCCTGATCAACTTCGTCTCCCGCAATGCGGACACGGCCATCATCGGCCGCATGCTCGGCGCCATGCCGCTTGGCGTCTACAGCCTCGCCTACAAGCTGATGCTGTTCCCCTTGCAGAGCATCACCTACGTGGCCAACCGCGCCCTCTTCCCGGAATTGAGCAAGCATCAGGATGACAAAAGCGCATTCCGCGCTCTGTACTTCGATGCCGTGCACTACGTGAGCCTGCTCGCCTTCCCGGTCATGGCGGGCATGTGGGTGGCGCGGCAAGAAATGGTGAGCGTCGTTTTTGGGAGCAAGTGGGCAGACTTGCCGGCCGTGTTGGCCTGGCTGGCACCCGCCGGCATCGTGCAGGCGGTGGTCAGCACCACCGGGACGGTGTTCATGGCCCAAGGCAGAACCGATGTGCTCTTCAGGCTGGGAGTGGGCGCGGCGGTGGCCCTGGTGACGGCCTTTGTGGTGGGCGCAAACACCGGCATCGTGGCCGTGGCCATGTGCTATTTCGCGGCCAACATCTTCAACTTTGTGCCGCAGATGTACTTCACGCTGCGACAGATGGACAGCCGCATCACCCAGTTGCTGCCCCGCCTGCTGCCGGCCAGTGCGTCCTGCCTGATCATGATCAGTGTTTGCGCCGGCCTCAATGTCATGATGGCAAGCCTGCCCGACCTGGTTCGATTGGCCGCGATGGCCCTCGCTGGTGCAGCGAGTTACGCCTGTAGCCTGTCCATCCTGTTCAAACCGAGTTGGTCCGTCCTGACCCGTTCATTGCGCTGAGCACCCGAAAGAGCTGGCCCATGCCCGACATCGCCCCCGCCACGCTGACCATCCGCGGTCGCACACTGAAACTCAACGAGTTGCTGGATGCCCGCCTGAATGACCCAGACTATCTCGACGAGATGAGGCTGTCGCTGAAACAGGCCCAACCCTTCCCCCATCTGGTGGCCAAAGGTTGGTTCCACAGCACCCTGCTCGAACTGATTTCAGAGGAATTCGAAAAGGGCCCCGCCGACACACTGAAGGTCGTCGAAGGCCAACACGAGAGCCATGTGCGATCGGTGGTGGGGGCTGAACTTGGCCCTGCGACACAAGCCTATTTCAATGTGATCAATTCAGGTCATTTCATTCGCCGCCTGAGCTACATCAGCGGCGTGGACAACCTGATCGCAGACCCGCACCTGTTCGGCGGCGGCTTGCACGAAACCCGGCATGGCGGCCATTTTGGCGTGCACCGCGACTTTGACCGCCACCTGCGCACCGGCTTGAACAACGAGATGGTGTTCATCACCTACCTCAACAAGAACTGGGACACGGCCTGGCACGGCGAACTGGAGCTGTGGGACAAGGAAGCCAATGTCTGCGTCAAGAAGGTGGCGCCGGAGTTTGGCAACACACTGATTCTGCCGCACGGCCCCATCAGCTACCACGGGCACCCCACCCCCTTGGCCACGCCCCCAGGCGTGACCCGCCGCTCGGTGGCCGCCTACTACTACAGGAACCTGCATGCCCACGAGGACCGTGCCCTGCGCGAAACCTCGCTGTTTCTGCACGAGCCACCCGCCATGCCCATCCAGCGGACCAGCCAGGCCAAGCGCCTCATCCGCTCCTTGACGCCGCCGATCATCTGGGACGCCCTGTCCCGCATGAAAAACAGCGGCTGATCCAGGCCGCTGCCTGACCTGCCGCCAAGCGGGTCAGCGGCGCGGCAACCTGTTGCGCACGAAAGCCTTCAGCAGCCTCACCCAGCCTTCAGGCCACCAACCAAGGCGAACGAAGGCCAGCACATCCGCCAGGCTGGGTTGGATGTCGTAGACACGCACAAACAACTGCAGGTAGAGGCGCTGCGTGCGGCGCCCAAGGCCTTCTGCGTGCAGGGCATTGACCAACTCAAAGGCACGCCGGATGTTTTGCTGCGATTTGGTGGAAACGCGGTCGACCCGGGGGGTGTTTTCAAAGAAATAGTTGCCTTCGTCCACCAGGCGTGCGGTGCCGAAGCGCTTGAGCAGGCGCATGTAAAACTCCATGTCCTGCCAGGCCGGCATCTCCGGGTTGAACAAACCGGCGTCCAGGTAGAACTGGCGTGGCGCAAAGATCTGGCTGCCCACCACATTGGCGGTGAACATGTCTTCCAGATCGCAGGATGCGGGCTTGCTCGTCACGCCGACCACGCGTCCATGCTGCACCTCCGAAATCTGAGAGTACAGGCAGGAAACGGGTTTCTTCTCTCCGGCCAGCGCCTGCCATGCCGACACAAATGCCTGCAGACGGCCTGGTCCGAAGGTGTCGTCGTCATCGAGGCCGGTGACCATGTCGCCACGCGCCGCCTGGATGGCGGCATTGCGGGCGCGACAGCCTCCCACCGAAGCCGGCATGTTGATGTACCGAATGCGACTGTCTTGTGCGGAAACGGCAGCAAGGTACTCGGCCGTCTCGTCGGTCGAGCCATCGTTGACGATGACCAGCTCCCAGTTCGCGTAGCTTTGGCGCTGCACCGACGCCACAGCCTCCTTCAGCAAGGCGACGCGGTTTTTGGTGGGAACGTAGATGGAGACCAGCATCGCAAAATGCCCTTCAGCGTTTAATTGTGTCAAACGACAAAACTCGGATCAGTTTTTTCATGCTGTGCCAACCGAATTTCAGCAAGTTATCGAAGGTGGGCCTGGTCACCAAGCCTCGCCAGAACCAGCCAAAGGCCTCCAGCTTTCGCCCAGCGTTGAACACCAAATTACCGACGTCATAGCGGGTTTGAGCCAATGACCGGCGAAACGCCGAAGCCAGTGCACGCACTGCTGGGTGAGACGCGTTGTCCCGTTGGAAGTTGAGAAGGACTTGCTCGTGGAACTTGAGGGTCTCTGCGAAGTTGCCCGTCAGGTTATGGTCATGACTGACCTTCTCCAGCAGCACATCCTTCTGGATCAGGAAGGGCGTCACCAAGGCGCAACGCAACCATAGATCGTAGTCTTCTGATTGGCGATAAGCCGTGTTGAATATTCCTACCTGATCAAGCACCGAGCGCCGGATCAATACGTTGGAGCAAGTCCCCACCACATTGCACTCAAGCAGTAATTCAAGTGCAGAACGCTTCAGAGGCTCGTCAAAATTCAACACAAGCCCCTTGGGGTAATAGGCCAGCAACTCCACGGTCTGACCTGTCTTCAAAAACTTTGTGATGAAATTGCAGCAAGTGAACCCCACTTCGGGGTAACGGGCCAAAGCCGCCATTTGGCATTCCAGCTTGTCATGGTGCCATGAATCGTCGGCATCCAAAAAAGCGATCACATCAGACGTGGCGGCTCGGATACCCGCGTTGCGTGCACTGGCTGCGCCACCATTGGGCAAGCTGATCACAGTGATTTGGTCACCAAAGGGCTTCAATGCCGCCAGGGTACCGTCCCTCGAGCCGTCATTGACGACCAAGACCTGATCGGGACGGCGACTCTGGGACAGCACACTGTGAACGGCTTTCGCAATGAATGCCTCGCCGTTGTAGACGGGGATGACGACTGAAATGGTTGAAGAGTGATTGACCATGTTCATTTGCGCCCCAGATCGGATGGGACTGCCGCCATCACATCCAGGACTGCTCGTTTGAAGCCAGCGAAAGAAAAGTGACGGTTAGCCGTCTCGGACACCTGTTGAGCTCGCACCGGAGCTTCGGGGGCATCCGACAACAATGCCAAGCAGGCGCTTGCAAACGATTGAGCATCCTGAGCAACCTCCAACCCAAGGAGTTGCTCGAAGCCTTTTGCTGCGTGAGGCGACACCACGCAGCAACGGCCGAATGACAACGCTTCGACCACCTTGATGTTGGTGCCACCGCCACTGAAGATGGGTGCAATCGCCAAGCTGGCGCCGGCATAGGCCGCAGTGAGGTCCTCCACACGCCCAAGTATTTTGACGCCCGGAACGGACTGCCAACGCTCCTTCAAGTCAGCGTCGGATAACTTACCAACCAGATGCAGTGTTGCATCTGGTCTCGCCCTGTGGACCAAGGGCCAGACATTTCGAACATACCAATCGAAACCTGCCTTGTTGGGCGGCCAGTCAAATAGGGCAACCCCTAGCACAACCCCGGACTGAGATGGCGACGGCAAAGAGCGGACGCCGTCGGGATACGCGCCAAAAGGAATGTTGGGCAGAAGCGCTGCCTTCACATCAGGGGCTGCGGCCATGTCCTTCTCCTTTGCCACCCATATGCCCTGACAACGCGCCAATTGATCACGCTCTCTTCGTGCGTAATCCACTGCAATGCGCTGAGCACAAGAAGCACTGATGGCCCCTTTCGCGCGGGCCGCGGCACTCCGGCTCGACCAGACTTCTGAGGGCAGGTCGTCAACGTCCACACACACCGGCCCCAGAGCAAATGCATTGGTCTGGCAAGCCGTCCACAGATAACGGGTCACGATGGCATCAAAACCCTTGCCAGCCACCATGGCCGCCAAGTTCGCGGACATCGACGGGCTGGAAAACAAAGTCGCCCTGCCCCCGAGCACCAAACGCGTCAGCCGTCGCAAGGGCGTGCCCAACAGGGGAATATTGAAATTCCAAACACGGGGCGGAAAACGCCCCCCATCAGGGCTCACTTGCCCCAGAAAATTGAAGCGCTCACGAAGTATTTTAAGTTGATCTTCAGAGTATTGACGATGGTTGACCAGTACCAATGTAACGTCATGACGCGCGCGCAAGGCCTGATAAAGGAGAAACGTCCGCTGAGCAGCACCCGTATCGGACGGGTAGGGCGCAATCGGGCTGAGCAGGAGAAGTTTGCTCATTTAATACATCCCATTCCCTCTGCAGGCGGCAGCCAAGAGGAGAAAAACCATGGCCGGACCACTACCAGAGCAAGACAACTTACCGAAAATATAAAAAATCGATGACTATGCACGCCGACGCCCCAAAAGCCAGAGAGACATCATCCTGCGGTAGCCTCCCTTCCAAAGCCCAAGCCGGGCAAAGCCCCACACATCACGCCACCCTACAGCAAACCCATAATAATCACCATACACCTGAAGCAGCAACCTTTGCGCAACGCGATCATTACCGTTTGCGTGCTTTTGGATCATGAGCCGCGCCGCCTTCATGATTTTCTCTTTTTGGCCGCTTGATATTCTATCAGGGCGAGGAGTCACGTCGAAAACATACGTCGCCCTATCCAACAACCGCGCCTTTCCATAAATTCTCAGAATTCGGTAGAAAAACTCAAAATCCTGCCACGCAGGCATACCCTCATCAAACAGGCCAGCACCCAGAAAATGCTCTCGAGGCGCAAAAATTTGATTGCCTATCGCGTTCACATCAATCAAATCTTCAGCAGAAGCGTTGGACATTTTCCTACTCTCTCGCAAACTGCTCCCATTCCGATATACACATTGCGTGTAGAGACACGCCGGGGCCTGTCCACCGCCATGCGTCAAAACCTTCCAATAAGAAATCAAAGAATTCAAATGGTCGGGCAAGAACTCATCATCATCGTCCAAGCCCGTCACAAAATCACCCGTGGATGCGCGGATAGCAATGTTCCTCGCAACACACGCACCTCTGCTACTTTCGTTCCTGAAGACTTTAACATTGGGATACAAACCCGGCAAAGACAGCAAATACGGCCAGGTACCATCTGTTGACGCATCATCAACAATGATCAACTCGACATCCGGATAAGTTTGACCCAAGACAGAATTCACGGCCAGCTTCAGCAAATCCAAACGATTCTTAGTTGGCACATAGACCGAAACACGCATCAATTCACCTCAAAACGAAAATCAAATCGGAATCAGAGTGAGGACCGAAAAACTCGTCGGAGCACCGTCCTGCCTGCATTTAATACCACCAACTCGGTTGCATCAGGTTTCCCTGAAAACACCCAAAGGACAAGGCTCACCCCAAAATAGACCAGCCCACCAAGCGGCACAAGCAGCAACACCGACATGGCAGGAGATATGCTTGTTGCACCTTGATTCAAGGCGCCTTTCACCAAGATCAGAACGGCAGCCATCGCAAGCACGCCGACAATCGACCTGAAGTTTTGCCTCAATTGCTTCACAAAACCAAGATCAATCATTGTCTTGACGACATACATATTCATTCCGATGCTAACAATCGTTGAAACAGCCCTTGCAACCAGCAAACCAAACAAGCCTCCCAAGTGAAGCCCAACGATAATCATAGGAATTCTCAAACAAAAACTGGTTAAATCCCTTTTGAAAAGCATTTTTGTTTGCCCCCCCGCCATCGCAAGTGGCTGAGCAGCTGAGCTCACGGTCTGTAGAGCAACGGTCACGGACACAAACTCAATGACTTTCACAATCGGAAGCCAACGCTCACCCATAGCCATCAAAACCAGTGGCTGCGCGATGATTGCAAAACCAACACCGGCAGGCAGCGCAAAAAAACAGACCATTGTCTGAGCAGACACATATGCTTTTTGCAACCTGGACACATCCCCCCCAATTCTGGCGAAGCCTGGAAAAAGGGTTCTTTCAATAGGCGCCACCAGTTCGCGCGTCGGCATCCCTGCAATATTATCTCCAACACTGTAGTGCCCAAGCGCCTCTTGACCAAGACGAGCCCCCACAAGCAGATGATCAAACTTCCAATTCAATATGTTAACCAACTGCCCCAAAGAGAGCCAAACCGAAAACCCCCACAATTCAGCAGCCTTGCTCAAAGCAAACCGAGGACGGTATGGACACACGACATAGGAGACAATCACCCCAGATAATTGCGACGCCAATGCACCCGCAATAAGTGCCCAGTATGACTGGTAAAGAAAGGCGACCCCTACACCCACCACAAAACCCACAAGTTTCTGCCCCACCGATTGAACAAAATCCTGCCAAAACTCCAACCGGCGCGTCAGAACAACCATTTTAGGATTATTAAACCCGGTCAAAAATATTGAAAAAGACAACCAAAGCAAGACACCGAACAGACGCTCGTCACCGTAAAAATAAACAACCACAGGAGAGATGGCACAAAAAACCATCGACACCAGAACAGACCTAACAATATTCAACGTCCAGGCTGTATGAAAATGGGCATCTTCAACGGTCGTACGTTGCACAAGCGCGCTGGCAAGGGAAAGGTCGGTCACGGCGCCAATGATCGTGAGCAAGGTCGTCCCAATGGCAACCAGACCAAAATCTGCAGGCGTCAGAAACCTGGCCAGCACAAGCGTACTGAGCAACGCTAGCAGGTTGACAATAACCTTGGCCGCCCCCAACCACATCACACCAACGGCAATTTTACTTTTCATACCAACCCGAAAATAGACCAGGAAAGCGAACACAACGGAGCGAGTTCACAATGAATTCCGCCAACACACTCAACACACACCAAAGGTGGCGACCCAAAAGCAAATCAGAACGAATCGCCTGCAGAATCAGCAACCCACTCAATGATTGAATATTTCCCAGCAAAAAAATAACAACGAAACGAAAAATAAACAATAATAGACTGCAAGCCTACCAGAAAACGCCCACCCTAAACCACAAACATCGCGACACTCACGCACTTGCAACAAGACACCGCCACATAGAAGCAGCCCCACCATTGCGCTTGGCATCAACGCCTGAAGCCCACGGACTCCACATTCACATGTGCACGCAACGCCTCACCATGAGCCCGAATCCACTCGGGTGTGAAGTGACTGTGATCAAAAAAAACTGGAAGCCCTGTCGCTGGATCGTCGGGTCGACAAACATCACCGACACAAAGCTCCTCGCGGAAATTGATTAAGAAAAATTCCGGGTGAGAAGGCAAAAGCGCCATGACATCATCAAGATACCTGGCACGCGTGGCTCCAGGCGGCCGACGCTCCACATACGTGGCATGCAGGGGCAAACCTAGAAAATGTCGTCGCATCTCGTTCTTGGCCACTGCGGTCGGGGCCATCGGAACCTGATTGACAATCACCAACCTTTTACCCATAGCCAGGATTCGATTCCAAGCCCCCGCATTGGAGCGAACAAGATCGCCCCGACTTGCAGGAGCATCATTTTTCGTACAAGCCCGCCCCTCAACATGACAAAATGCTGACGGACTTCGATCGAATTCCCCCATATTGCCAGCAATGATGACCGTGTCATAGCGAGAGGATGCCGCCAACGCCAACGCTGCTCGGGACTGATCTGCACAATGAAAAATGGTATCAAAACGATTGAACCCAATAACAATTGGGCAACCGCCACCCGTGAAAATATCAACACGCCTGGACGCATTTGCAGCAAACCACGGAAAGAGATGCTCTGCATGGGAATCCCCGATCAAGAGCACCCGCGGACCTGGAGTCGTCGTATTCAGCGAGCACATTCTAAAATCCTGCTTGGCAAGCTTGTAATTGTGACAAAACGCAGGGTAATCCAATGGCTTCATCAGCGCGATACGCTTTTCATAGAAGGCAACATCCTCACCGACGCGCCCCATCCAACCATGAGACATCACCACCATGGTTGCAAATGCCAGCAGGATAACAACCCCCGTCGCGGGCAAAGCACAACCAGCCCGCCACCAGCTTTGGTGGGTCTTGTATTTGAAACGGCTCTCAACGAACTCATAGGAAGCCCATCCCAAAACCAACGACACCAAAATACCTAGTACAGCGACCCAAGGCGCCCAAGCAGCAGGCCATTCAAGGAAATTATTGAGCACGTGTACCGGCCAGTGCCACAGATAAAGTGAATACGACCAAAGGCCCAAGCGCTGCACCATGCTCGCGCCCATCCAGGCAGGTGAGCTCCGCCCCCCCGCGCCTGCCGCCAGCACCAGCATGGC